>JAYTCW010000566.1:0-20950 GCA_043736295.1 Planctomycetota bacterium
ATTCCATCCGCCATGCTGCCGCACTCCTTTGCTCGATGACGGCTCAACCATAGCTTTTTCCTTGGGTTACGTCAGCGCTGCTTTTCGGATAGCCTCTAACCCCGCAAACTGGCCAACAGACCCCTACCAGTTGCTGGGAGTGGGCCAGGATGCCGACCTGCGCGAGATTCGGCGGGCCTATGCTCGCTTGACCAAGCTCTACCGGCCCGATCACTCCCCGCAGGAGTTTCAACTCGTGCGGGCGGCGTATGATCGGGTCTGTGCTTGGCAGGAGTTTCGCTCGCAGTTCCCACCGGATGAGGTTGATGAGCGGGAACAGACTCCGCACACGGACACGGAGACTCCCGTACCGGAGGCGGACGCACGGGCTGACACCCCGTCCTCCCTTGATCCCAGCCCGGTCACGTCCCGACCACGCATCACCGCTCCTCGTGACTCACTGACTGACGGGCTCGATGCCGTCCGCCAATTGATCCACGACGGCGAGTTCGCTGCCTGCCACGACAAGCTGATTCAGCTTGACCGGGACTATCCGGGTAATGAGGACGTCCGCTTGCGGCTCTGCTGGTTGCGGACGCTCTTTCCCGAGCTGTCACCGGAGCACGACCCCGTGACGTTTCTGGCTGGGGACTCGATGGAGACTCTTACCCCTCGCACCTGGCGGGTGCTGCTGCGATTCTTGGAACTCAATCCAGAGGCAGTGCTGTCACCGCGCGTGGACAGCTGGTTGCAAAGACCGATTCCACAGTATCCATTGACTCAAGTTCTGGAACTGCGCTGGAAGCGGGCCGCCCGGATCAGTCAGTTCGCGAAGATTATGGACGACCTTGAGCAACTCCAGAACCGACTGACGAGGATCGGCACCGGACATTGGCTCTCCGTCGTCGTGCTGGCGATGCGGATCACTCGCTGGTTTCCGCATGAGGACGTCGAACAGCTGTGGGATGGGGCCCATGAGGAGTTTCGATCTCAAGAGGGCGAGTCGCTCAGCTTCTCTCGCCTGTTCGACGAGCATGAATGGCTGCTGGAAGTTCGGGAGAACATCCAGACGAACTACTGGTCAGCTTGGAAATGTCCACGCAATGTGAGCATGATTGGCCAAGAACAGGCGGAAGCCTGGATGTCTGTGCTGCGAACTACTAGCGTCGCCTGTGACGCCGAATGGCGGCGTGAACTAGAGGCACTTCTGGGACCGTGGGTCGCGTCTCCCGAGGCCGCCTTGAAGTCGGCGGAAGAACTCTGCTTTCGTTTTCCGGCTCTCGCGTCTGTGGTTCACCACTTTCTGCAATCGATCCCATTGAGGCATGTGCGATCGCCGCATCTGGTGGCTCGGGCGGAGCAGTGCCTGAACTATATCCAGCGGCCTTCCAATGAACCTTCCATCGATTCGATGGTGACTCGCAGCGCCAAGCTGAAGGTCTTGACATTCTGTGTCGACGAGGCGGTCGATCTTCGAGAACTCATCCGGCTGTTGTCAGGAAGTCACGTGAAGCTCTACAAGTTTATCTACGAAGATCCGGCACTGGATCTGGCCATACTCGCGTCTCGTCGGTTCTGGGAACTGCCGACTGCGGAGTTGGGACAGGGGTCATGAATCTGGTCGTTCCCTTGCCCCGGCCTATGATATAGATAGCATGTGACGGTAACTCGCACTCTCCCCCTCCACGTTCCCCAGGAGTTGGTCATCCCATGACGCGCACGGACATCTTTCGCAAGTCGGCTTTCATTGCAGCTTTCACAGCTGCCGCATTGGTACAGGGATCGTTCGCGCGGGCGGAGAAGGTGTTGTTGCCGAACGATTCGCTGAACGCGGGGCTGCCCGGAAAGGGGGCGGTTTCGACAGCCGAAGTCGAGAAGTGGCTGGCAGACCCGAAGAATCACGAGAAGCTGACGGTCGAACTTCCCGCGGGTCTGGCGGTCGGGCAGTCTCAGATCGCGGGTCTGGAAAAGAACCCGCTGACTCGGGCCAAGATCGAACTGGGACGCCAGTTGTACTTCGACACTCGGCTGTGCGGTGACGACACGGTCAGCTGCGCGAGTTGCCATCATCCGGAAGAGGGATTTGCCAAGCACACGAAGACCGGCGTGGGGATCGGTGGCCAAAAGGGGGGCCGCAACTCGCCAGTCAGTTACAACCGAATTCTGTCGTCGTTGCAGTTCTGGGATGGCCGGGCCGAATCTCTGGAAGCACAAGCTGTCGGCCCGATTCAGAATCCGATCGAGATGGGGAACACGCATGAAGCTTGTGTCGCGTGCCTCCAGGACATCCCTGGTTACGCGAAGCAGTTCAAGGCGATCTTCGGAGCGGACAAGATCTCGATCGATCATGTCGGCATGGCCATCGCCAGCTTCGAGCGGACGATCGTGACGGGACCGACTCCGTTTGACTATGCCGAAGCACTGCGGCCCTTCAAGGCGTTGACCGCTGAAGACCTGGCTGAACTCAAGACCGATGACGCAGCCGCCTTTGCCAAGTATGAAGCCGCCGTCGCAGCTGCCAAGGCGAAGCCGATGAGCGACTCGGCCGCACGCGGACGGGAACTGTTCTTCAGCGAGCGGGTCGGCTGTGCGACGTGCCACGTTGGTGCGAACTTGGCCGATGAGAAGTACCACAACCTCGGCATCGGCATGGATGCGAAGGAGCCCGACCTGGGTCGCTTTGTGGTCACCAAGGTCGAAGCGGACAAGGGAGCCTTCAAGACGCCGACCATCCGCAACGTCGAGTTCTCGGCCCCGTACATGCACGACGGCAGCCTGGCCACCCTGATGGATGTCGTCGAGCACTACAACAAGGGCGGCACGCCGAACAAGTGGCTGAGCGACAAGGTCAAGCCGCTCAAGCTGACCGACCAGGAGAAGTTGGATCTGGTCGAGTTCATGAAGGCCTGCACCGGAGCGTTTCCGAAGATTGAGTCGGGGCGGTTGCCCGCTGGTAAGTAGCTCCCGAGTTCTGATGGTGAGATCAGCTGCGCCCTCGGTGGTCGAATGACTGCCGAGGGTGTTTCTGTTCGTGGGAGAGGCTTCCAGCCTGACAATTCCACAAGAGTCAAGACAGGCGAGTGCCCAAAATTCGGGTTCACCTCCCTCGGGAGGGCGAGGCTCAACCCGAGCCGCGACTGGGGGTTGACGATTCCCCTGGCTCGCGGCTCAGCAGGAGCTTCGCCCTCCCGGCAGGCGAGGCTCAACTCGTATTCCAAGCCTTGACGAGGCACTTGAGCATTCCACAATTCGGTGAGCGCCCTCGTAGCCTGGACCACGAGAGCAGTTTCACAATCGCTGTTCAGTCCACACAGACAGGAATGTCTGTGCCACTGACCAGTGGAGCAGACATTCCTGTCTGCCTAGCGGCTGAAGACCATTGATGAATCTGCTCTAGGTCCGGGCGGAACGGACCTGGGGGTCCGTTCTACTTCTCCGCGCGAACGCAATCGTGGAGTGCTCTGGAAGCCTATCCCGCGACGAACCTGCTCTCACCACGGTGTGTCGGAACCCGCATGACTTCTACTTCCTTGACGAATCACGCGGTGCCACCTGTCGTTTCGGCAGCCTCCCTGTGGAAGGTGGCGTGGCCGATCATGATCTCGCGCATGAGCCAGTCGGTCGTGAATCTGTCCGATGTCAAGATGGTCGCTCCGCTGGGAACCAGTGCCATCGCAGCCACTGCCACCGGAGGCATGAACTCATTCGCCGTCATCATCTTTCCGATGGCGATGGTGTTCCTGGTCTCCAGCTTCTCCTCTCAATTGTATGGCCAGGGAGACGCGGTCGGGGCGAGACGTTACGGCTGGTACGGGCTCTTTCTGGCCCTGCTGACGCAGTGTCTCTGCGTACTCGCGATCGAGGTGTTGCCGTACGTATTGTCGGAGAAGTCGTACACTCCCGAAGTCCGCCGGATGATGATCGAGTACATGGTCATCCGGCTCTGGGGCAGCGGAGCAGCAGTCGGGATGGAAGCGCTCTCGGGGTACTTCGGCGGGCTCGGAAAGACCCGCGCGGGGATGACGGCCAACATCGTGTTGATGGTCGCGAATGTCCTCGGGAATTGGCTACTGATTGAGGGACACTGGGGCTGTCCGGCGATGGGAGTGCGGGGATCTGCGCTGGCCAGTACGTTGTCGACCTGGCTGGCTCTGTTGGGGTTGTTTACCTACTTCCTCTGGACGGGACGGGGCCTAACCGCCACGCCGCTGAGGTGGTCTGAGTTCGTCCGGATGGTCAAGTTCGGGCTACCTGCGGGGGTGAACTGGTTCCTGGAGATTTTTGCGTTCATTTATTTTGCCAACGCTGTCGTCGGGCACCTGGGGACGAACTCACTGGCCGCGATCAATGTGGTGTTCACGTTAAACTCGGTGTCGTTCATGCCCGCGTTTGGCTTGGCCAGCGGGGGGGCGATTCTGGTGGGGCAGGCGATCGGAGCCGGGGCCAAAGAGTTGGTGCCCCGGGCTGTGGTCCTGACGACATCAGCGACTCTGTTATGGCAAGGCACCACGGTTGTGCTGTACCTGCTCTTCCCGCAGCAACTCATTTCTCCGTTTGCCCAGGGAGAAGGGGCTGCCGAACTGATGGACATCGGCGTACGAATGCTGATGGTTTCTGCCGCTTGGCAACTCTTCGACGCAGTCGCCACGTCGCTCGCGGAAGCTTTGCGGGCCGCCGGAGACACGACGTTCCCGATGATTGCCCGGCTGGTGATTGCGTGGGTGGTGTTCGTGCCAGGCTCGCTGATCAGCGTGCATTATTTCGGCTGGGGAGACGCCGCTGCGACCAGTTGGATTGTCGCGTACCTGGCCCTGCTGGCGGCGGCCTTGTTGTGGCGATTTCGGACCGGGGCGTGGCGGCATGTGCAGTTGCTGGAGACGTTGCCGCATTGAGGGGAGACTCAGTCCAATTGGACGGTTTTGTTTCGGTAATCAATCCGCAATGTTCTCAGTTCGAGCAGTCCCGTTCCCAGCAACGGAAACCGTCCCTCATTCGCGATGACCTGCAACGGCATTCGCTCGTCAAACCAATCGATACAACATAGGAACGTTTCCAGAGTCACTCTCGATCCATCGGCCAGTATCGCCTCCGTTTCGGCGAGAGGTTCTAATTCCAACTCTTTGATCTGCTCCAGCGACATCACCAAGTGACCATCGAATGCAGTGTCGATCCAAGTCGTCACTGAGGAGTACTCGCTCAACAGCCCACGACTGATGCGGACCTCCAACAACGCACGGCCTTGATCGTCCACCATACCGATCACGATGAGGCCGCCCCGATGTGGAACGCGGCGTCATGCCCGATTCGCAACACAAACGACTTTTGATTCGGATAGGCATCCTTGGCAGCCATCGCAGCCACGAGAAACGTCTTCCCCACAAAATAGGCTTTAGACATCGGTTCAATCGCCACGAACTGGTCGCGGTGGTCTGCTTCCAGCAGATCCTTCAACTCGCGTTGGTAGACTTGTTTGGCTTGCTCAGCAACTGACATGGCTATTGTCCCAGAAGATCGAGATGGTCAATCGCTCTGCATTTGATTCTATGACTTCTTCCGATCTCGGGCAAACTCAATCCGTGCCCGACTGAACTCACTGGGCCTCTCGAAGTGAGCTGCGATTGACACTCAAAAGCCTAGGGGTTGCAACCCCTAGGCTTTCAAATAGTCTTCCGCTGAATCAGCGACTATCTGGTTTGCCGCGAGGCTCCCGCAGTCTGCACTTGAGTCTCGGTGTGCAGCTTCTTGGCCGAGACCAACTTCTGGTACATCGGGGCGGTTTCCAAGAACCCCTCGAACCGGCCCAGCAGATCGGCCTCCGGGCTGAGGATGATCGTACAGGGGAGCGACTTCACTTCCAGAATCTTGGCGACCTTTTCCTCGTCATCCACATCAATGTGGACCGAAATGAACGTGCTGTTGATGTATTTGGCCAGCTGCGGATTCGAGAGTGTCGTTTTTTCCAGCTTCTTGCAGAAGCCGCACCACTCCGCCCCGAAGACGAGCATCATCGGCTTATTCTGCTGGACGGAAACTTGGTGGGCGTCCTTCAAACTTTTTTGCCAGGCGATTGCCTGATTCTCCGGACCGCTGGCCTGCAACAGGGAGCCCGTGCCGAAGCACAGCCCTAAAGTCCCGAACAGGGCACTGCGACGAGTGATTCGACTCATTGGACCGACCTTCCTTGGGAGTTGACTCCAGCGCCGCAATTGCGAGCCTCGAAGCGCGGGGTGTAGCAGTTCAATCGGCACAACCGGAAGATCAGGTTTGTTCGAATCGCTCACTCGCCAGAGTCTGGCCAGATTGCCTGAACTACCAAGCGGGCGTTGAGTTCCAGAACGTGACTGGAGACCATTTGCTTCTGAATTTACCCCACGACTGATGAGCAGGAAGCCTGCACTACGATCATTTTCTCGGACGATTCAAACTCGGCACTCGCGGCAATAAAAGCGAATGAGAGGCCACGGTGGTCGATTCCTCTCGTTTCTGGCCTCGTGTGAAGGTAGTATTGATGGTGTCGCGATCCCTCGGGACCGTCGGCTCCCACCCACCGCAGCTCCTCCCTCCTGGCTGCTATTCATGTCTCAACTCTCCCGAATCATTGGAACTCTGGCGCTGGCGGCTGTGATGGTCGACGCGGTGGCTGTACCAGTTCGCGCGGCTGACCCATCTCCGGAACAACTGAAATTCTTTGAAGAGAAGATTCGTCCGCTGCTGGTCGAACGCTGTTACGAGTGCCACACGGCGGATAAGCACCAGGGGGATGTGCGGCTCGATCTGCGGGAGGCTGTGTTTCCGCATCTGATCGCTCCCGGACAGCCCGACCAGAGCCGGTTGATTCAGGTGTTGCGGTATGACCCGAATGACACGCAGATGCCGCCCAAGGGGAAGTTGCCTCCGGCCCAGTTGGAACTGCTGACGGAGTGGGTGAAGCAGGGAGCCCCGTGGCCCGCGGATGCGCCAACCGGAGCGAAGCCCGCGGCGGCGTTCCCCCGTCGCGAGAATGGGGACATCGACTTTCACGCGACCGCGCAGACGCACTGGGCCTACCGGGCGATCGCGCGGCCCGTGCCTCCGCAGACTGCCTCCGTGGATCGACTCCGTACCCCCATCGACGGGTTTATACTAGCGACTCTCGAACACCAGCAGTTGAGCCTCTCTCCCGAGGCGGATCGGGCGACGTTGATTCGCCGCCTGTATGCCGACCTGCTCGGCATCCGTCCGACCTTTGAGGAGGTCGAAGCGTACGTCGACGACTCATCGCCGACCGCCGACGAAGACCTCGTGGACCAGCTGCTCGCCTCGCCGCGATTTGGCGAGAAGTGGGGGCGTCTATGGCTCGACATCGCCCGGTACGCCGACACCAAAGGGTACGTCTTCACCGAGGAACGGCGCTACCCGTTCTCATACACCTACCGCGATTATGTCGTTAACGCTTTCAATAGTGACAAGCCGTATGACCAGTTCTTAATCGAGCAACTGGCAGCTGACAAGCTCGACCTGCCGCCGGGCGACCCCGCTCTGGCGGCGATGGGGTTCCTGACTGTCGGTCCGCGATTCCTGAACGATACCCACTCGATCATTGATGACCGCATCGACGTGGTCACGCGCGGGGTGATGGGGATGACGCTCGGCTGTGCCCGCTGTCATGACCACAAATACGACCCGCTGCCCACGCAGGATTATTACTCGCTCTACGGAGTCTTCGCCAGCAGCCGCGAGCCGCAGGAGTTACCGCAAGTCGGAACCGCTGACACCTCGGCCCCCGAGTACCAGCAGTTTGCCGCCGAACTCGCCCAACGTGAGAAAGCCGTCACCGACTATTTCGATACCGTCCATGTCGAGATGACGACTCAGGCCCGCAACCGTGTCGGCGATTTCCTGCTTGCGGTGGCACAGAGAGCCAAGCTGGTGCCCGCCGGAGTTGAAGTAAAGATCGAACCTCCACTTCGAGACAAGTTGATCGAACGGTGGGAGCAACACATCCAGCAGCAGGCCCAGCCCGAGAATCACGTCTGGTTCGCCCTCGTCCAGCTGCGAGAACTCCCCGCCGATGGCTTTCCAGCTGCGGCTCAGGATCGCATCAACAGTTGGTCGCCGGAACAGTGCCATCCCTCGTTGTTGAAGGCCCTCAAAGATCAGCCGCCTCAACACATCATTGAGGTCGTCCGCACTTACGGTCGCGTCCTCAACGAGGTCCGCGAACGCTGGGAACGCGAGAAAATCGCCGCACCAGAACTGGCCGCCCTCGCTGATGTCGACTCGGAACAGCTGCGGCAAGTGCTGTATGGAGCAGGTTCGCCGGGAGCGATCCCGCGTGACCAGATCGAGCGGATTGTGGATCGAGACCAGCGAGATCACGCCAAGGATCTGAAGAAGAAGATCGCCGAGTGGATGGTCACCTCGCCGGGTTCGCCGCCGCATGGGATGGTGCTGGTCGACAACGACAGCCCGATGGAGCCGGTCGTCTTCGAACGCGGCAATCCCGGTCGGCATGGTCCGCGCGTGCCTCGGCGGATGCCGCGGATCATCGCGGGGAATGAGAGTCCGGCGTTCGTGCATGGGAGCGGGCGTCTCGAACTCGCAAAGTCAATCGCCAGTCCTGACAACCCGCTGACCGCTCGCGTATTCGTGAACCGCGTGTGGCTGCAACTGTTTGGCAACGGACTGGTCAACACGCCGAGCGACTTCGGCGTGCGGACCGATCCGCCGACGCATCCCGAACTGCTCGACTGGTTGTCCACGCGGTTCATTGACTCGGGCTGGTCGACGAAGGCGCTGATTCGCGAGGTGGTCCTCTCCTCGACCTATCGGCAATCCATCGTCGACCACGCGAAGGCTCGCGAACTCGACCCCGAGAACCGCCTGCTCTGGCGGCAGAACCGTCGCCGGTTCCAGTTCGAGCAGATGCGAGACTCGCTCCTCGCAGCTGCCGGTGTTCTCGACGACCGCATGGCCGGTCGTCCAGTCGAGATCGAGACGAAGCCGTTCTCGCATCGCCGATCGATCTATGCCTACATCGACCGCAACAACTTCTCGGGCCTGCTGCGGACATTCGACTACCCCAGCCCCGACACGAGTAACCCGCAGCGGCCACAAACCGTCGTCCCGCAGCAGGCCCTGTTCGGCCTCAACTCGCCATTTATTGAGGAGCTGTCCAAGACAGCCGCTCAGCGGTCGAGCGGAACCAACCCGGCAGAGCAGATCGAGTCGCTGTTCCGCGTGGTCCTGGCGCGGTCTCCCGCGCCGGAGGAAGCCAGTTGGTCCGTGGCCTACCTAGGTCGGCACCCGGACGGCCTGTGGCAAGTGGCCCAGGTGTTGCTGCTGTCGAATGAGTTTCAGTTCGCGGAGTGAGTGTCGTCTTTCGCTCCGCGAAAGAGCGTTCTTTCGCGGAGCGAAAGGCGACAATCCCCTCAGGATCCAGCCATGTACAGTCGTCGTGATCTTCTGAAACGCTCCGGGATGGGGTTCGCGGGTTTGTCGCTGGCGGGGATGCTGGCAGAGCAGGGGGGGGCGGGGACGGCTCATGCGGCGACCTCGCCGATGACCCCGCGCATGCCGCAGTTCGCGGCCAAGGCGAAGCACGTCATCCATATCTTCTGCAACGGCGGCCCGTCGCACGTCGACACCTTCGACCCCAAGCCGAAGCTGCTGGAGTACGTGGGCAAGACGCTGCCGACGGAGAACCTGCGAACCGAACGCAAGACCGGGGCGGCCCTCCCCTCACCGTTTAAATTCCAGAAGTACGGCGAGTGTGGCACCGAGGTCAGTGAACTCTTCGCTCACACCGCTCAGCATGTCGACGACATGTGCGTCATCCGCTCGATGTATGCCGATGTACCGAACCACGAGCCGTCGCTGATGCTCATGAACTGCGGCGAGGCCCGCCTCCCCCGCCCCAGCTTTGGCAGTTGGACCACGTATGGTCTGGGGACCGAGAATCAGAACCTGCCGGGGTTCATCGCCATGTGTCCAGGCGGCATGCCAATCACCGAGTCGGCCAATTGGCGGTCGGCCTTTCTCCCCGGGACCTATCAAGGCACATACATCGACACCAAGCATCGCAAGGTGGAAGACCTGATCGCGCATGTCCGCAACAACTCGCTGTCGCTCGATCATCAGCGCGACCAACTCGACTTGCTGCAGAACCTGAACCGGCGGCACCAGGAGTCGCGCGGAGAGGACGCCGGGCTGGAGGGGCGCATCCAGTCGTTCGAGCTGGCCTACCGCATGCAGATCGAGGCCGCTGATGTCTTCGACCTCTCCAAGGAACCCAAGAGCATCCGCGAGATGTACGGCGACACGATCCACGGACGGCAACTCCTGATGGCTCGGCGGCTGGTCGAACGCGGCGTGCGGTTTGTTCAGTTGTGGCACGGCGAGGGTCAGCCGTGGGACAACCACGACGATCTGGAGGTCAACCACCGCCGTCTGGCTGGCGAATTGGACAAGCCGCTGGGGGCTCTGCTCACCGACCTCAAGCAGCGCGGGATGCTCGACGAAACGCTCGTCATCTGGGGCGGCGAGTTCGGCCGCACCCCGGTCGTGGAACTCCCGACCCCGGGGGCCAATGCCGGGAAGATCAATGGTCGCGACCACAACCACTGGGGCTTCTCGATGTTCCTCGCGGGCGGCGGAGCCAAGGGCGGCACCGTCCACGGAGCCACGGACGAATTCGGGTTCGCCGCCGTCGAGAACCGCGTCCACGTCCACGACCTGCACGCTACGCTGCTGAAGCTGCTCGGATTCGATCACGAGAAGCTGACGTATCGATATGCAGGCCGGGATTTCCGCCTGACCGATGTGCATGGGCGAGTTGTCGACGAACTGATTGGGTGAGGATGCTTCTGCCGGGGGGCGGCGATACCACTTGTCGGTGTCAGGGTTCACCCCACCGAGGGCGATGGCATCTTCCTTTCGTGGCAACCCAAGGCCATGCTGGGTATCTCCGCCAAATTCTCCCGTGTCTCGAATTCCGCAGCGTGCTATCCTATTCCCTCGAACGTCTGGAACTCTTGTCGTCGGTGGAACCGTCATGTCTGAAGCTGTACCGAACCCGTCTCCCGCCCCTGTGGAACGTTCCCTCGACTTCATCCGCCAGATCGTGGCCGATGATGTCGCAGCTGGAAAGCACGCTGGGCGAGTGCAGACGCGTTTTCCTCCCGAGCCAAACGGGTATCTGCATATTGGACACGCCAAGTCGATCTGCTTGAACTTTGGGTTGGCCAATGAATTCGGCGGGAAGTGCAACCTGCGGTTCGACGACACGAATCCGACCACTGAAGAGACCGAGTACGTCGAGTCGATCCAGGCCGATGTCCGCTGGCTCGGCTTCCAGTGGGACGGACTGTTTTATGCCAGCGACTACTTCGAACAGCTGTACCTGTGGGCCGAGAAGCTGATCGAGTCGGGCTTGGCCTATGTCGACAGCCAGACATCTGAAGAGATCAGCCAGCAGCGCGGGACGCCACAAGTGCCGGGGACCAACAGCCCTCATCGTGATCGGCCCGTGGCTGAGAATCTCGATCTATTTCGCAAGATGAAAGCGGGCGAGTTCCCCGACGGAGCGCACGTTCTGCGGGCCAAGATCGACATGGCCTCGCCCAACTTCCTGCTGCGTGACCCACTGCTGTACCGCATCAAGCACGCCCACCACCACCGGACCGGTGACACGTGGTGCATCTATCCGATGTACGATTACGCCCACGGGCAAAGTGACTCGATCGAGCAGGTCACGCATTCGATCTGCACGCTGGAGTTCGACGCCCACCGCCCGCTGTATGACTGGTGCATCGAGAAGCTCGGCATCTTCCCGTCGCGGCAGCACGAGTTCGCGCGGCTGAACCTGACTCATACCGTGATGAGTAAGCGAAAGCTGCTCGAACTGGTGCAGGGCAAGTTCGTCTCCAGCTGGGACGACCCCCGCATGCCGACCATTTGCGGACTGCGGCGGCGGGGTTACACGCCCGAGGCGCTGCGGGCTTTCTGCGGCGAGATTGGGATCACCAAATACAACGGCCTGACCGACATGGTCGTGCTGGAGAACGCTCTGCGTCACGACCTCAACAAGCGGGCCGAACGCCGCATGGCTGTACTGCGTCCGATCAAGGTCGTGATCGAGAACTACGATGTCGATCTCACTGAACAGCTGGACGCCGTCAATCACCCGGACGATGCGACCACGGGCACGCGGTCCGTGCCGTTCTCGCGCGAGCTGTACATCGAGCGCGAGGACTTCATGGAAGACCCACCGAAGGGGTTCTTTCGACTGGCTCCCGGGCGCGAGGTGCGTCTGCGCTGGGCGTACTTCATCAAGTGTACGGGCATCATCAAGGACGAGGCCGGGAACATCACCGAGGTCCGCGCGACCTACGACCCGGCGACTCGCGGTGGCGACTCACCCGATGGACGCAAGGTGAAGGCGACGATCCACTGGGTCTCCGCCAATCATGCGATCCCCGCCGAGGTGCGACTGTATGACCACCTGTGCAAGATTGAGGATCTGAACCAAGTTCCGGACGGTGAGGACTGGAAGAGCTACCTCAACCCGAACTCGGTCGAGGTGCTACCCGCAGCCCAGCTGGAGCCATCGCTGTCGGCCTTTGAAGATGGCCGCCCCGTGCAGTTCGAACGGCTCGGTTACTTCATCGCCGACAGCCGCGACACCCAGCCGGGAAAGCTGGTCTTCAACCGCACCGTCACGCTGAAAGATGCGTGGGCGAAGTCGCAGAAGAAGTGACGAGGCGAGTCCTGAAGTGAGCGAACTCCCTTTGGGGATTTCAGCCGATGGAGGTGAAACAAGAAACGCCTCGGTGATTTGCGGTGTTTGATGAATGCGAACAAGTCCACAGACACCAATCACGAAAGGATTTCCAGTGACCCGGAATGCCAAGAATGACCATGCACGATTCCCGACACAGGGGCTGCTCACCACACCTTCCGCACGTCCGTCACATGCCCTGCCAGCGCCGCTGCCACCACCATCGCGGGGCTCATCAGCAGCGTTCGTCCCGTCGGTGAACCTTGGCGGCCCTTGAAGTTGCGGTTCGAGGACGACGCACAGATTTCGCGGCCGACCAGCTTGTCGGGATTCATGGCCAGGCACATCGAACAACCCGCCTCGCGCCATTGGAAACCAGCCTCGGTGAAGATCTTGTCGAGACCTTCCTTCTCCGCTTGGGCCAGCACTTGCTGCGAACCGGGGACGACGAGAGCCTTGACGCCGGGCGCGACTTTTTTCCCCTTCGCGATACGGGCTGCTTCACGCAGGTCGGAGATGCGGCCATTCGTACATGACCCGATAAAGGCCACGTCGATCTTGAGTCCTTGCAGCGACTGCCCCGCCTTGAGTTCCATGAACTCCAGAGCCTCGCGCACACCCACTTGATCCTCTTCGGGGAACTTGGCCACAGCTGGGATCGGCTCGCTGATGCCAACGGACTGACCGGGGTTGATGCCCCAGGTGACGGTCGGTTCGATGTCAGCTGCGTTGAATTTCACGACATCGTCGAAGGTGGCATCCGGTCCGGACGCGAGCGAAAGCCACCACTTCGCAGCCTTCTCGAACTCCTCACCCTGCGGAACGAACGGCCGACCGCGCAGGTACTCGACGGTGGTCTGGTCCGGGTTGATGTACCCGCAGCGGGCTCCGCCTTCGATGCTCATGTTGCAGACGGTCATCCGCTCTTCCATCGTCATGCGGTCGAACACCTCGCCCGCGAATTCGTAGGCGTAGCCGATCCCGCCCTTCACGCCGAGATGGCGGATGATGTGCAGGATCACGTCCTTGGCATACACGCCATCGGCCAGCGTGCCGTTGACCTCGACGCGGCGGACCTGGGGCCGGTCGAGGGCGAGGGTCTGCGTCGCCAACACATACGCGACTTGCGAGGTGCCGATCCCGAACGAAATCGTCCCGAAGGCCCCGTGCGTCGATGTGTGGCTATCTCCACAAGCGATCGTCATCCCCGGCTGGGTCAGGCCTTGCTCCGGGCCGACGATGTGGACGACTCCCTGCCGATCATCATCAATATTGAGCAGCCGCACGCCGAACTCGTGGCAGTTCTTCTCGATCGAGGTCATCATTTGCTCGGCCAGCAGATCCTGGAACGGGCGAGCCTGGTTATCGGTCGGGATGATATGGTCGACAGTCGCGATCGTGCGTTCCGGGTACATGACCTTGACGCCGCGGTCACGCAGCATCTCGAACGCCTGCGGACTGGTCACTTCGTGGATCAGGTGCAGACCGATGAACAGCTGGGTCTGCTGCCCCGAGGCCAGCGTCCCGACGGTGTGTTGATCCCAGACTTTGTGAAACAGGTTGCGTGAATCGGTCATGTTCGCCATCGCTTACTACGGGGCCGAGCGGAAACGGCTTCTGCCTCGGAAAATACAGTGTAGCGTTTCGGAGGTGTCGACCCGAAGTGTCGTCGTGAAAAATGGCACGAAAGAGCATTCCGTCGCTGTCTGGCGTCACGGATGGGAACCAGCCGATGAGAGAACAAAAATAGGATTCTCTGGCATCTACACAATGGAGATCGGTGCGGAGTGAGAGGAGCAGGCCGATGCACAGTGGCTCTGGACAGGGTGGCACGTCCAGTTGTTGGTCGGGTTCAGATTGACGATCCGCACATGGCCGCGTCGCAGGCGTGGTCCCGTTCACGGAAATCCCCGAAAGCGGGAGTCGGCCTGCCGGTCCGCAAGACAGACGACTCGCGGTCAAGTCTCGGCAGGATCCTCCTCTCCCAAGGGGGAGAGGGGGGGCATCAACTCGCGAGTTGACGAGTCCGCTAGAGATTGGATTCCGGCTGGTCAGATGACTTCGACGCGGGGGTCACTCGCCCGGTATATGGACCGAAACTGGCACTGTGGCGTCCCGGACGCTCAGCCGATTCGAAATCATCCCGAGGCGGAGCCGGGGGCAGGTCCGAGGTACTGCGGGTCGGGGGAGGGGGGGCCGCATCGCGGGGAGCGGGCGGAGTCATGGGGATCGGGTCGGCTTCCGGGTTGTATTCCTGATCGGGAGTCATGTTTCGAAAAATACGATCATTGGAATGTGAAATACGGGTCGAACTCCGCTTTGTCACGCATCCCGAGAGAAGTAACGCTCCCGTCAGAGCGCACAGGGGCCAGACGGAGAAACGGAAAGTGGGGGACAACATCTGAACACTCCCAAACGGTCACTGAATCAGCGACAGTTGCTGAGTGTTCCAATCCTTCGGAACAAGGTTCGCCTCAAGGCGACCAGAACAACGACTCCATCGTACCTTCTTGATCGGCTGAATCTGCCGCCGTACCTGAAATCAACTTGTTTCAAGTCACTGCCCTCCGAAAAGCTGCGACTAAGAAACACACCGCTCAGGATGTAACGGTTAGATCAACAGCGACAGCGGAGAATGACTCTGCTGACTTTCCACTCAGTCAGTCAGGCCGATCACACATCACAGCCAGGCGAAGGAATGTTCGAAGTCGTGGACAGGTGCTGAAGCCTACGGGGGGATTTCAGAGGATCACCCCGATGCTCATGCCGTCAGCCTCAACACACGCGAGACTTCCTGGGAGATGGTGAGTTCCTCCCGCGTTTCGACCACCAGGATTCGCGACCGCGATGACGAAGCCGCGATGTCGCTGTCGGGTCGCTGACTCCTGTTGCGGTCTGGGTCGAGTTGCAAACCGATGAATTCGAGCCCCTGGCACACGGCAGCTCGTATCCCGGTGGAATTCTCTCCCACCCCCGCCGTGAACACCACCGCATCCAGCCCACCGAGAGTGACTGCCATGGCTCCGATCGTGGCACGCACTCGATCCGTGTACATCTCCAGAGCCAATCGCGCGCGTTCGTGTCCCTGAAGTGCCGCAGCCTCCAGTTGCCGCATATCGGACGAAACGCCAGAGATGCCCAGCAATCCGGATTGGTAGTTCAGAGCCTGCTGAAGCGACTCAGTGGTCATGCCAGACTTCTGTTGAAGAGACAGGAGAATGCCCGGATCGAGTGATCCCGGGCGCGTTCCCATCATCAAGCCATCCAAGGGCGTGAACCCCATCGTGGTCGTCACCACTTTTCCATCCGCCACGGCAGAGGCCGAGCAACCGTTGCCGAGATGACAGACAATCAGCTTCAATTCTGTCAGTGGTCGGGCCAGCATCTCCGCCGCTCGGTGAGCGCAATACGAGTGGCTGATGCCATGAAAGCCAAACCGCCGGATACCCCAGTCGGTGTACCATTCATAGGGCACGGGATATAAAAAGGCCCTCGGAGAGAGTGTCGAAAAGTACGCGGTGTCGAACACTGCCACTTGGGGTAAGTGGGGAAGCGCTACCGAGGCTGCGGACATCGCCGCCAGGGCGGGCGGGTTGTGTAGCGGGGCCAGCACGGAGAGATCCGCGATCCCCTGGCGGACTGCGGCGTCGATGACCACGCTCTGCACAAACACAGTGCCTCCGTGAACCACACGATGGCCGACCGCCACCGCATCCGAAACAGCGGCCTCACCCTCGCGATCCGCCCGCTCCTGCACGGCACTCAGTGCCAGCCCGACCGCATCCTTCACAGACCTGATGGACACAGCTTGTCTTGACTCTTCGCCAATAGTTCCTCGTAGCCGTAACTCCGCGTGAGCGCTTTCTCCCGCCCAGTCGACGACCCCGCGTGAGAGGGCGCGCTGGCTCTCTACGGAATAGAGGGCGAACTTCAAGCTGCTGGATCCCGCGTTGAGGACTAGGATGCACCGTGACATGTTAATTCCCGCTCGAGACGCCAGAGCCTTGCCATTTCCAATGGCGAATCTCGGGCATGTCCTCCCCGTGCTCATGGATATATTGCTTGTGTTCAATCAGTTTTCCACGCAGTGTCTGCAAGGCAGAGGTGGCGTTGGAAGCGAGGCCGGGGACTCGTTCAATGACCGAAATGACCAGATGAAAGCGATCGAGTTCATTCAAGACGACCATGTCGAAGGGAGTCGTCGTCGTTCCCTCTTCCTGAAACCCGCGCACGTGGAAGTTCTCGTGGTTTGTTCGGCGGTAGGTCAATCGGTGAATCAGCACCGGATACCCGTGGTAGGCAAAGATCACTGGCTTGTTCGTCGTGAACATGGCGTCAAAGTCCAGATCATTCAGCCCATGCGGATGAGCGCTGGGCGGTTGCAGAGTCATCAGGTCTACCACGTTGATGACCCGCACTCTGAGATCGGGAAAAAACTCTCGCAGCATCTGGACAGCGGCGAGCGTCTCCAGCGTGGGGACATCGCCGCAGCAGGCCATGACGACATCGGGTTCCCGCCCCTGGTCATTGCTGGCCCAGTCCCAGACTCCGATTCCAGCGGCACAATGCTTCACAGCCTGGTCCATGGTCAACCATTGCGGAGCCGGTTGCTTTCCCGCGACGATCACGTTGACGTATTGGTGGCTGCGCAGGCAGTGGTCGGTCACGGACAGAAGCGTGTTGGCATCCGGCGGCAGATAGACGCGAATGATCTCTGCTTTTTTGTTGACGACATGATCGATGAAGCCGGGGTCCTGGTGGCTGAACCCGTTGTGGTCCTGTCGCCAGACATGGGAAGAGAGCAGGTAATTCAGTGAGGCGATCGGCCGCCGCCAGGGAATCTGCCGCGTCACTTTCAGCCACTTGGCATGTTGATTGAACATCGAATCAATGATGTGAATGAACGCTTCATAGCACGAGAAAAACCCATGTCGCCCCGTCAGCAGGTAGCCCTCCAGCCACCCCTGACACTGATGCTCGCTGAGGACTTCCATCACCCGGCCAGCGGGGGCCAGATGGTCATCACCGGGAATCCTCTCGGCCATCGTCGCCCGATTGGTGACCTCGAAGACCGCGTTCCAGCGATTGGAATTCGTCTCGTCGGGACTGAAGACACGAAAGTTGCGGGACTCGGCATTGAGCTTGAGCACGTCGCGAATGAATTCCCCCTGTACGCGAGTCGACTCCACATCCAGAGCGCCAGGCTGCGTGACATTAACCGCGTAGTCGCGGAAGTCGGGCAGCATCAAATCGTGTAGCAGTTGGCCCCCATTCGCATGCGGGTTCGCCCCCATGCGGCGAGTTCCCTTCGGAGCCAGTTCTGCCAATTCGGGGATCAGACGACCGTTCGAGTCGAACAGCTGTTCGGGGTGGTAGCTCTTCAACCACGCTTCGAGGATTAAAAGATGATCTGGGTTGGAGCGGATCTCGCTGACCGGAACCTGGTGAGAGCGGCTGGTCCCTTCGATCGGCTTACCGTCCACGACTTGGGGGCCGGTCCAGCCCTTGGGAGTTGTCATCACGATCATGGGCCAGCGTGGGCGTTCCATGACCCCGTTCAGTCGTGCGTCCTGTTGAATCCTGCGGATCTCCGAGAAGGTCTGATCCAATATGGCCGCCATCAGTTGATGCATGGTCTCGGGGTCGTCGCCTTCGACGAAGTACGGTGTGTAGCCATACCCACGAAACAGCTGGTCGAGTTCCTCGTGACTGATACGAGCCAGGATCGTCGGGCCCGCAATTTTATAGCCGTTCATATGCAGGATCGGCAGCACCGCCCCATCATGAACGGGGTTCAGGAACTTGTTCGAATGCCAACTGGTAGCGAGTGGTCCCGTCTCCGCCTCCCCGTCGCCAATGACACAGGCGACGATCAGATCCGGATTGTCGAACGCCGCCCCAAAGGCATGCGACAACGCATACCCCAGCTCGCCTCCTTCGTGGATGGAACCCGGTGTCTCCGGGGCCACATGACTGGGGATGCCCCCGGGGAACGAGAACTGTTTGAAGAGACGCTGCATTCCAGCTTCATCTGGAGTAATCCGGGGGTAGACTTCGGAATAGGTGCCCTCCAGATAGGTATTCGCGACCAGCCCCGGTCCTCCGTGCCCCGGCCCCGTGACATACAGGACGTTGAGGTTCTGTTCACAAATGACTCGGTTCAAGTGGACATAGATGAAATTCAGGCCCGGCGTCGTCCCCCAGTGCCCGACCAGCCGCGGCTTCACATGTTCCACCCGCAACGGCTCTCTCAGCAGTGGGTTGTCAAGCAGATAAATCTGCCCCACCGACAGGTAGTTCGCAGCTCGCCAATACGCGTCGATCTTTCTCAGAAGTTCCGTGGAGAGAGAGGTTCTTGAGGACAAGTATTCTGGGGGGACGCTGTGATCAAGCATCGATAGTTTTTCCTGACGGTCAACTCAAGTGGCATGGAGGGAGATGGGTAGACGCCCCCGTGAAATTCTTCGATCCGCTTCGAAACCTCCCCGTTGCACACTCGGAAATCTGACGTTGATCTCGACTTAGTCGATGTCAAAACTTTCGCTCCAGCCGACACCTTCGGTAACGCAATTGCCATGCCGAGGACGAAGATCTGATCGTGCCACAATGGATTCAACCGAGCAGTCATGAGACCGGAAAATGGCCACCATGACACAGGAGTTCCAGGAGTGCATCGAATGTCACACCCTGCGTGCGATGACGCACTCCCTAGGCACGGTCTCGATGCTTCATCACGTTGCTCAGGGGAAGCCGTGCCTACAGTTCACCTCATCCCACTGCGGTGGTTCCCGACAACACAGGCTTGGGCTTGAAGTCCGTCGTGGAAGCGGCGTTCCTGGAGAGTCTCGCGAAATACAGCAGGGAGCGAAGTCACCGACTCCGCCCCCTGAATTGAGGGTCGCGTGGCTGAGGAGAGCAACGCCCTCTCGAGCCGATCAGGCGAACTCACCTGTAAACTAGCGGCAGTAGCCCCCGCCGTAGCCGTACGACGGGACACCGTACCCGTACGAGGGGACGCCATACCCGCCGCCATAGCCACCGTACCCATAGGACTGGCTATAGATCGGGGCACCGTAGCTGTACGAGACACCGTAGCTCGGGCGGTAGCCGTAGTTGCTATAGCCGAGGTTGTATCCACCGCCATACCCACCACCGTACCCGACACTGTACCCACCACTGTACCCGCCGTACCCGCCACCGTACCCGCCGTACCCGCCGTACCCACCACCGTACCCAACACCGTACCCGCCATACCCACCGCGAGAATGACCCACATAGCGGTAGTGATTGGCCATCGCGGAAGACCCAGCTGCCAAGACGACTGCGGCAGCCACCAGTGCAAAAACCAAGAAGCGTTTCATGAGAGAGCCCTTTCCAGGGGAGAGAGAGGAGCCAACGCACACGGGCCGCAAACACTCGTCGGTCGTGGAGGCGTTACAAGAAATGGTATTCGCGGGGAGTGTGCTACAGGATTCGATTCATCAAAAATGTGACGTAACATCTTGAGTAGGTGGAGCTAACCGTATTTGGGAATGACATGCTGGACAGTTTTGAAAGAATCACAATGGCGACAGTACGCCATCGATTCCAAGACAGAATACCCCTGTGATTGAGTCTTCGCTCTGCCTCCGCGGGGAACTTGTGGCTGACGCAAAAGCGAGGAATGCCAAGCGTGTACATGACAACAGTCGTCAGAGTTTCAGCGCTGATCCCCAGTCACCGCTGATCGCAGGGCTTGGAAGATCGCGACACAGGAGATCCTTCTGGCCCCGCGGGGAACTTGGAAACGCCGAGGACGCAGCGAGGCCAGTCGCCATCGATGGGGGGAAGTGATCAGCTGTCAGCCAGAAAACCAATCTTCGTCGAATGGCACCCTACACCCCAAAGGGACAAGGGCTTCCACACAGGGTGAGCGAGTGGACAATCCCTTCCGGATGGGCTCGCGCTGCAGCCTGATTCGCAGGGGTCGCTCCCTGCGTGTCGCTCTTGGGCGATGGTAGGTAACTCTGTGGGGTATAGGGCGAGCGACCGGTGGAAACTTCTCGTCACTTGGCCCCCGTGGTCCGGGGCCACCGGACTAGTGCCTCGTCAAGGCTTGGAATTGGGGTTGAGCCCGGCCCGCCGGGAGGGCGAAGCTCCTGCTGAGCCGCGAGCCAGGGGACACGTCAACCCGCAGTCGCGGCTCGGCAGGAGCCTCGCCCTCCCGAGGGAGGC
>JAYTCW010000567.1:0-5586 GCA_043736295.1 Planctomycetota bacterium
AGTTGCTCCACCTCGGGAATCGGGAGGCTCGTCAGCAACTCGAAGTACATCTTCAGGCACGCATCCGGCACCTGCATGAACTTCTTCATCATATCGTACGGCGATTCAGAGATGCCGATGTAGTTGCCCAGGCTCTTCCCCATCCGCCGGACGCCGTCCAGCCCGACCAGGATCGGCGACATCACGCCGATCTGCTGCGAGAGCCCCTGATCCCGTTGCAGGTCGCGAGCCAGCATGAAGCTATACAACTGCTCGGTCCCGCCGAGTTCAATGTCCGACCGAATCTTGACCGAGTCCCACGCCTGCATAATCGGGTACAAGCACTCGTGCAGGTAGATCGGTGTCTCAGCTGCGAACCGTTTGGAGAAGTCGTCACGGGTCAACATCTGGGCGACGGTGACTTTGCTGGTCAGTTCGAGAATGCCGGAGAAGGACATCGAGCCGAACCAGTCCCCGTTGCGGTGGACCTCCGCATGGGTGAGGTCGATGACCTTGCCGACCTGCTCCAGGTAGGTCTTCGAGTTCGCCTCGACCATCTGGGCTGTCAGCCTTGCCCGCGTCTGATCGCGACCACTCGGGTCACCCACCAGCGCGGTATAATTCCCTATGATGATGACCGCCTTGTGCCCCAGTTCCTGAAACTGCCGCATCTTCCGCATCGGGACTGTGTGCCCCAAGTGCAGATCGATCCCCGTCGGGTCGATCCCGTACTTGATCCGCAGCGGCACGCCTGTATCGCGGCTCTTCTGTAGCATCGCAGCCAGTTCGGCCTCGGGGACAATCTTCTCGACACCCCGGCGAATGAGGGCGAGTTGGTCAGCAACGGGTGGGAACTGCATGGGTGAGGCAATGTCTGGGGGTACGGTCAATGAGTGAGGATTCTATCGTCTACACTCCCAGTACATGCAACCCATAAGATAGACACCCCCAAGCCAGGGGCCCCTCCCCGCACAGAGTCTCCCGGCATCCGACTATTCTGACGCACAGACATAGCCCGTTGAATGGGAACCGATTTCTCGCCTCCCCGGCAGACGAGATGGTAACATGGTCGCTGATCACTCACTGCTCATCTCCCGATTCCGATTCGGCGACCGGCTAGACTTCGCGTACCGTCAGACTTCCGAAGTCTTCGGAGACTTCGGAAGTCTGACGGGTCGGTTTCCGCTGGCCGCTCGTCTTACTGCGAGGTCGCATGCCCCAGTACCCTCCCTTTACAGCCTCTCAAATCGCCGGGCAACGCTGGTACGGAGTACTCGCGGTGGCGTTATGCATTGCCATGGTGGTGCTGATTTGGAAACTGCCGAAGCTGCGGTTTCGCGGGCTGGCCAGACTGATGTGGGGCGGATTGCCTCTCATGTGGTGTGGTCTGTTGAATTACGGTTACTTGGGCGGGATCAGTTCACAGACACTCATCTGGACATTCGTCGTGCATGGCCTGCTCAATCTTTGGGGGATCTTCACGGAAGTCCGGCACGAGAAATATGCCATCGGATTGGTGGTCCCACTGGTGATGCTGGTGGGAATCGTATTACTGCTCCCCAGTGTCACGACATATCGGTGGACAGCGGACATCAGTTCGTGCAGGAGCAATTTCAAGCAGATCGGATTTGGCATCTACAACAACGAAGAGATCGGCGATTTCCGGCCCGTGTACGGCACACCCGCCGTGTCGTGGCGAGTGCAGATCCTTCCGTTTATGGATGCAAAACCCCTCGGCACGGGTTATGACCCGACTCAATCCTGGGACAGCGAACCCAACCGGCAAGTGGGAGCACAGGAGCCCACTCCCTATCGCTGCCCGGCACACCGGGAAGAACGATCGGTCAATGGATTGGCGACCACCGACTATGCACTCGTCACCGGGCCAGGGACGATCTTTCCGACCCCAGACACGGTGTTTGAGTACAACGGAGTCGGCGACGGCACGTCGAACACGATCATGGCTGTGGAGTGTGCCGGGCTGCGAATTCCGTGGACCGAGCCGCGTGATATTGATATCCGCCGCGTGTCGTTGACACTCAATGAACTCGGGGCCGATGGGGGTTCTCCGAGCGTCGTCTCTTCTCGCCACACCAATCCGAGACATGAATGGCATCAAGTCAATGTTCTGATGGCCGATGGCTCCGTCAAGCGCTTCAACCCTGAACTGATCGATCCTGTACTTTTTCAGAAGCTGCTGACGGCGAATGGGGGTGAGGAGATCGATTTCTAGGACACTCCGCGCTGAAGCCGACAGGCCGACAGCTTTCCCGAGAGATCCACGAACCAGCGGCCCGTAGGTCGTCTCTGTTGTGGCGGTACACAGATCGCACAGATTTTCACAGATCAGCCGCAGACTTCGGCAGCGACCGCTGGCCGTCTGTACCTGCTTCTGCGGTCGAGAATCTGTGCCGATCAGCGAAATCTGTGTGCAAATCCATCTCTTCCGTCATCCGATTCCGGAGTGCATGAGTCGCGACCATCACGCAGTCGGCTTTGCATGCCAAGGCAAGCAGTCGGCTTCGGCGAGAAGTGTCGTTTCTAGCGTGCAATACCTCGGGATCTACGTGCCCGCACTGGTGCCAAGTCTCCAGGCGAGTGATACACAACTACCCCTCTGGCTGACCGCTGATGGCTGATGGCTGACTGCTGATCGCTGATCGCTGATGGCTGATCGCTGATCGCTGATCGCTCCCCGCGATCACCAACATCTCCCCTCGTCTGCGCACGTCGATCCCACCGGGCATCTGCACGGCGGGCGGGCCGTGATCGGGGCAGACCTCGACGAGGCGGTGCCAGTGCTCAGCTGTCATGGCTTGGCGGGGCCAGTTCTGGGAGACCCACAGGCGGACGAAGCACTCGCGGGCGAGGACGGGGTGGGCGGTGGCGAGGAGCGAACGGTGGAGACGGACGACCTCGGTAGCGGGAGTCACGAGAGCGGCGGCCAGCAGACGCTCGGCTTCCTCCTCGATCCACGACTGCTGCTCGGCAGCTTGCTCGGCGAGGCGCACGAGGGCCTCGACGGAGCGAGGATTGAGTTCCCGCTCCAGCCACGGCAGCAACTCATGGCGGATGCGGTTGCGGGTGAAGGCGTCGCTGGCATTGGAGCTGTCGGTGAGACTCGGCTGATTGAGTTCTTGAAGGCAGGCGAGAATTGCCTCGCGGCGGATGCTCAACAGCGGTCGCCAGAGGACGAGTTCCTCCCCGAGAGAACGCACTTCGGGGATCCCCGACAGTCCGCGCAGCCCGGTGCCGCGAAACAGGTGGTGCAATACCGTCTCCGCATTGTCATCCGCCGTGTGCCCGGTGAGGACAACTGTCGCTCTGACCGAGCGGGCCATGCGGGTGAGGGCGGCATAGCGAGCATGGCGGGCTTGTTCCTCGATGGCGGTCTGCGGGCCGTCTTGCGAGGGGAGTTCGATCTTTTCGACCAAGCAGCGGACACCGAGGTCCGCGCACTGCTGCTGGACCCATTCGGAGTCGGTGCCCGATTCGGGGCGCAGTTGGTGATCGATATGCCCGCAGACGAGCTCGCCGTCTCGCTCCTGAATGGCGATCAGGGCAACTCGTAAGAGGGCGATGCTGTCGGGGCCGCCGGAAACAGCGATCAGCCAGCGGTCGCCGACAGCGCGCGGGCGGGGCGCGGCCAACGCCTGGAGGAGTGGGAGAAAGGTGGGCTGCGGAGAGTTCATTCGCTCACCCGGTGGACAGAAAGTCAAACTGCGAGGAACGCGAGAAGCAGTGGATTGAGAGTGTTAGAACATTCCACGATTGCGTTCGCGCCGAGAAGTAGAACGGACCCCTAGGTCCGTTCCGCCCGGACCTAGGGGGTCCAGGCTACGTGGGCGCTCACCGAATTGTGGAATGCTTTAATATCTTCGATCATCCTCCCCCCGAGATGGACTGACTCACTGTGCCCGGCGCAACAATGATCCCACCAGCCCGACGCGTCAGCGAGGGGATTGGGGGGGGGAAGTCGCTCTCGCTCCCCCTCGCTGACGCATCGGGTTGGTGAAGTCAGTGCCATTCGCATTTCGCCCCCACTCATTCCGGCTTCGGCAGGTCGACTGGCTCCTGCGGCCATTTCGTGACATCGAGTTCGAACGTCTCCCGCAATGGCACGGTCTTGTTCTCAATCGTTCCGCCCGTGGCGAGGAACATGTGTCCGTTCACCGCTCCTCCGTCGATGTTGACGACTGGGTTGCCATCGCCCGTGAAGCGTGCCTTGGCAAGTGGTTGCCATTTGCCGTCCGTTGTTTTGATCCAGCCGGGGCCAAACTGGGCCCGCCGAGTGTGCGTCGTGGAGACGCGGTCCCGCTGAAAGTCCTCCACGAATGAATACTTCCCCTTCAGCAGTTCGCCGCCGGTTGGGGTCGAGAACGTGACCAGATGCTTCCAAGTCTTGGTCTCCGGCACATAAAAGTACCCCGCGTACTCGCTCCGCTTTCCATCGGCTTTCGCGGTTACAATGCAGCGGTACGTCTCGCCGATCTTCCAGTCATAGTCGAAGAACGACTGCCCCCCGGTCCCCTCGTTCCCGAATCGTCCGACGCGTACCGCTTCATCCTTATGCAGTAATTTAACACGCACATCATCCTTCACCTGGCTCGGGTCGTTCTGTTCGCCGGGATCCCAAACCGAGAACAGCACCACCTTCTTCCCGTTCCCCAACTCCTGGATCCCGAAGTACCCCTTCCCCCACCCGCAGACCATGAAGTACGTCCCCGCAGCTGATTCTCGGACGGTGATCTCGTTGTAAAACGCCACTGCCTCGGGAGCCAGATAGCCGAGATGCACCGACCGGCAGGCGATGCCTTTGAGCTTCTCATCCGCAAAGCTGGGGTGGGTGAGCGAAGCCAAGAGGGACCAGAACAGAATCAGCACGGAGATGCGCGGCATTGGTGTGATCTCTCAAACAGGGCAACAAAAGGGGCGTAGACTCTCCGAGACAGCAGAAATCATTGTGACTGCCCGGAATGAAGTCGCAAGGGTCGCCTGACCACTGGCGAACATCCGCTCGTGCGTTCACACCACACTAACCAGATCGCTGATTGACAAGCGATCTTCATCTGCAATACTTGACGAATTCGTTCGAGGAATCATCCGTGAGGCGACAATTGACAGTCGCCTTCGCTCGAAGAAACGATGTCAGCCATGACCGTCCAGACATTTCGTGAACTCCTGTCGCAACAACCGTTCCTGCCATTCCGGCTCGTGATGTCGAGCGGTCGGACTTATGAGGTTCGGCATCCTGAGATGGCGATGCTGACGCGAACCGACATTCTCGTCGGGATCGACGAGACCGATGAGGGTGTGCCAGCCAACTTCCGCATCTGCTCGCTGCTGCACGTCACCGCGATCGAACCGTTGAGCCCCGCCACAGCTGGCCCGAAACCGACGGGCTCGTAAACTCGCACCGTTGCGGACCCGGAGGAGAAAAGGGCCGAGGGAGGAGGGAGAAAAGGGGGCCGCAGACCCCGAAAAGAGACCTGACCCGTTTTCTCTCTCCAGCTGAGGACTTTCTCGCATGGCTGCGGTCACGGTATCAACAGCCGGACCTGAAGCCCCGCTTCCCCAATGGCTTCTGAAAGGTGATGCGATGACGAT
>JAYTCW010000568.1:0-3565 GCA_043736295.1 Planctomycetota bacterium
CATCCAGGCCTCAAAACGAGTGGGGGGGAAGCAGTTGCGTCTGCGAATGCAGATTTGCAGGAGGGGCTCTCACCGAAGATTAGGCCGGAAGCCGCCCATGCCACAAGACGAATCCCCCCCGTGATTCTGCACTTCCCCAGCAGTGAATCGAGCGGCCATATTTTGTCTCCTCAAAGACTTCCCAAGTCTTCAGAGACTTCGGAAATCTGGCCTCACGTCTGAGCCCATCAGAAATACGTGATCCCCCGAAGTTGAACCGCAGCCTGTGCTTTGCTATCCTCTCCCGCTTCCTTGAACCAAGGGGAGATTGAGTGATTGCGGATGGCATTTGATGCCCAGCTGTAACTCATTGCCCAAATTCAGTTTGCGTCGGCATCCTGCCGAGGCCCAGACCACGATGGAGTGGATGTCGTGAGCATCGATCAAAGCCTGCGGGGCGGTAGCCGACTGGCCCGTTCTCGAAATGTTCTGTCCCGCTACGAGCGCATCGCGAAGATGAAGGAGTCGGAAAAGTGGCCCGAAGGGCAGCCACCATTCGGCCTTCCGAAGCTGCGCATCGTCAAGCTGGCGACCGGTAAGAAGAAGAAGAAAGCCGTCGAAGAGGGTGACGAAAAGGACAAGAAGGCTAAGGACAAGAAGGCCAAGAAGTAAGCCTGCTTGCTTGCCCGGTGGGGTGGCCGATTGCGTCATGGATTTTCAATACAGCGGCTCACAGGGTGGGCCGCTGTCATTTTTGTGAATACTCATCGTTACCAAGATATGGCCGTTTCTGGCTGTCGGCAGGCTGTGCCAGCCAACTCGCTCTTGACCCTTCCGACCGAGCGTGGTCTAGTCCGCACCTGACTTCAACTCGCGTGGTGGCTTGCTCACACTCCGGGTTGGAGTGCCTCACAGGGAAGTGACTGCCCAAGGGATGGATTCTCGTGCGTGATTTGAAGAGACTGATTCCGTTCATCTGGCCGCAGAGACGGAAGTTTGTCCTGTCGTGCGTGTGCGGTTTAATTGTCGCCGCGTTGTGGGGCGGCAACCTCACGATCATCTATCCAATTATGCAGGTCTTACTCAAAGAGAAGACGCTTCAGACGTATGTCGCCGAAGAGATTGCCAAATGTCACGAAACACAGCAGAGTGAACAGGGCCAGATCGACGAATTGGAAGTTCAGTTGGATGGCCTCCGCGCGGGAAATATACCGCACGATTCGCAACAGTTGACCGACACTCTCCGCAGGCTCTCACGCCATCAGGATGAACTGGGTGTGGCCACTAAACATGAATGGTGGATGCTGCAGGTCGGGAAACTCGTCCACGCTTCCTGGTTTCCGACGACCGAATATCGCACCTTCATTTTCATCATCATTGTTATTTTAATTTCGACGCTTGTGAAGGGCTTATTCACCTACTGGCAGGACGTTCTCGTCGGGGAATGTTCCCAAACGGCGCTGGCCGGAATCCGCAAACACCTGTTTCGCAAGATGCTCCATCTGGATTACCAGACCGTCGTGAATGAGGGTACAGCTGGGCTGATGTCGCGGTTCACGTACGATACGGAACTCCTGTCGCATGGTTTGAATGTGATCGGCGGACGATTTATTCGCGAGCCACTGAAGTGTCTGGCGTGTGGGATGGTGGCGTTCTGGATCAATTGGCGGCTGACGCTGTTGACGCTGCTTGTGTTGCCGTTAATCGGGCTGGTGTTTGGTTACATCAGCAAACAGCTCAAACGTGCCGGTCGGCGGATGATGGAGAGCATGACCCGGATCTATCGGATCTTGGAAGAGTCATTCGACGGGATCAAAGTGGTCATCGCCTTCGGGACGGCGCACAAGCATCGTCGGATGTATGAGGACGAGTACAAGACCTACTACGCGAAGTCGATGCAGGTCGTGCGCATTGACTCACTGGCGCGGCCCACACTGGAACTGCTGGGGATTCTCTCCATGTTCGTCGCCTTACTGCCGGGAGCTTATCTGGTTTTGCGGCACAAGACGGCGATCTATGGCATTCAGCTCTCGGCACAGCCGATGTCGGTTGAGCAATTGGGGTTGCTGTATGCGCTCCTGGCTGGCATGCTGGACCCTTGCCGCAAGATGAACGGATCGATTTCCAATCTCCGACGTTCGATGACTGCGTTTGAACGTATTCTGGAGACATTGGATACCAAGCCGCTGGTCCGGCAGATTCCCGAGGCGGTCGCGCTGCCTCGGCATAAAGAGTCGATTGAGTTTCGCAACCTGACATTCCGCTACGCCCCACGCGGTGAGGCCGAACAACGCGGCCCGGTTCTCAATGGACTGAATCTCAAGATCAAGGCGGGCGAGGTGGTGGCCATTGTGGGCCAGAATGGCTGCGGAAAATCGACACTCGTGCAGCTGCTGCCGCGATTCTTTGATCCCCAGGCAGGAGACATTCTGATTGACGGTGTGTCGATTCAAAACGCTCGCATTCCAGATCTGCGCGACCAGATTGGCATCGTCACTCAGGAAACCGTTCTGTTTGACATGACCTTGCGCGAGAACCTGACCTACGGCTGTCGTGAGATCGACCAAGATCGACTCGATGCCGCCGCCAAACAGGCTCACCTGCAACCGCTCCTCGATCAATTGCCGTTGGGTTACGACAGCCCGCTCGGTGGCCAAGGGAAATCACTGTCCGGGGGGCAGCGACAGCGCGTGGCTCTCGCCCGCGCGATTCTCCGCGACCCGGCGATTCTGATTCTGGATGAGGCGACTTCAGCGACTGATGCGGAGAGCGAAACCTTGATCCATCAGACCCTCAAGGAGTTCGTGAAGGGCCGCACCGTGATGCTCATCACCCACACGATGTCCGCCAGCTTGCTCGACTTCGTCACCCGTATCGTTGTCATGGATCAGGGGCAAGTCGTGGCCGATGGCACACATGCCCAGTTGCTGGCCGTCAGCCCGATGTATCAGCGTTTTTTCCAGGCACCCTCGCGTCGCGAGGCCGCCTAGGGAAGTGGTCCATGAGGCGAGCGACCAGTGAAAGCTTATCCGCAAGACTTCCGAAGTCTCGGAAGACTTCGGAAGTCTTGCGGGACGCGAAGTTGGCCGCTCGCCTGACCGTGATTCAAACAGCGTGTTTCTGTCAGGATGACCTCTGATGTTCCCATGGATTTCGAAATCGTGTTCGTCGCTGCTCCCGCTTCGGGCGCTGGCTGCGCTGGCGATCTGCGCGGTGTCTGTCGGGTGTGAACTCGACCGCCCCAACTTTCAGATGAACAGTAACTCGCCGACTCCGTTCTTCGGGTTTGATCTACTGCCCAAGCGGAAAACGACCAGTCTGATCAGTCCTCAAGCCGGGGCGCAAATCGCGTCAGCTGAGGCAGTGGCTGGGGACATCAACACCGTGGATGAGACGCCGTCGCGCCGCCGGTTCTGGCAGCGAAACGCCAAGACTCTGGATCAGTCGCCGAAAACAATCGTACTGCCGTTGTCGAAGTCGAATCCCGACCAGCCGATCGATCGCGGACCCGTGGAACTGTTGCCGTAGCGGCGAGCGGCCAAGAATCACATCCCCGCCAGACTTCCGAAGTCTCGGAAGTCTGGCG
>JAYTCW010000569.1:0-5239 GCA_043736295.1 Planctomycetota bacterium
GATGCCGCCGCCGGAGTCGGGCAAGAAGCTGACGCCGAAGCAGATCGAAACCCTCCGGCAGTGGATCGCCGAAGGGGCCGAGTACAAGGGGCACTGGGCATTCCTCTCCCCGGTGAAGGCGACCCCGGCTCCGACCAAGATCACCCACTGGGGCCAGAACCCGATCGATCAGTACGTCCTGGCCGACCTCGAAAAGCAGGGACTCGCTCCCAGCCCCGAGGCCGACAAGATCACCCTACTCCGGCGCGTGACGTTCGACCTCACCGGTCTGCCACCCACGCCCGCTGAGGTCCAAGAGTTCCTGGCCGACTCCAGCCCAGATGCCTACGAGAAGCTCATCGACCGGCTGATCGACTCGCCCAAGTACGGCGAGCACATGGCCCGCTTCTGGCTCGACATCGCCAGCTACGGCGACACGCACGGGCTGCACCTCGACAACGAGCGGTCGATCTGGAAGTATCGCGAGTGGGTCATCAACGCCTTCAACACGAATCAGCCGTACGACCAATTCACCATCGAACAACTCGCGGGCGACCTACTCCCGAACTCCACGCTGGAGCAGAAGATTGCCACCGGTTTCGTGCGCTGTAACGTAAGCACTAGCGAGGGCGGCTCGATCGATGAAGAGGTCCGCGTCCGCTACGCCGTCGACCGCACCGAGCGACTCTCGACTGTCTTCCTCGGACTCACGCTCGGCTGTGCGGTCTGTCATGACCACAAGTTCGACCCCGTCTCGCAGAAGGAGTTTTATTCGCTCTACTCATTCTTCAACTCCGCAGCTGACCCCGCGATGGACGGCAATCGGCACGACACGCCGCCGACGGTGAAGGTCTCGACCGCTGAGGACACGGCGAAGATCGCCGACTTCGACGCGAAGGTCGCCGCTAAACAAAAAGAGGTCGCTGAAGCCCTGGCCAAGGTCGAGTACACCGAACCGGCTGCGGCCACCGTGCCCACCACTGGTCCGCAGGAGTTCGTGTGGATCGAGGATGCCACACCCGCCGGGGCCCAACTGATGGGCGACACCCCGTGGGAGTTTGTCTCTGCCCCCGATCACCCGGTGCATACGGGAACCAAGTCGACCCGCCGACTGGCTGCGGCCACGTTCAATCAGCACTTCTTCACGGGAGCCACAGCTCCGCTCAAGGTCGGCGAGGGGGACAAGTTTTTCGCCTACGTCTATCTCGATCCGAAGAACCCGCCCAAGACCGTCATGCTCCAGTTCAACGATGGCGGCTGGGAGCATCGGGCCTTCTGGGGTGAGGACTTGATTTCGTTTGGGATAGGCGATGTCCCTGGTCACCGAAGAATGGGCGACCTCCCGAAGACCGGTGAGTGGGTGCGGCTCGAAGTCGAAGCCAAGCATGTCGGCCTTAACGCCGGAGCGCTCATCAATGGGTGGGCCTTCACGCAGCACAGCGGGCTGTGCTACTGGGACCATGCCGGGATCGTGACACAGACGCCGCAGGACGGTCGCGGGTTCGAGTCGCTGCTCGCCTGGGAAGCATTCGACAAGGGCCTCGCCAAGTCCGATGTCCCCCAGCCGATCCGCGACGCCATCAAGCTCGAAGCCGATAAGCGGAACGATGACCAGAAGAAGCAGATCCGCGAATACTTCCTGGAGAACATCTACCCCAAGGGCCGCGACATCATCGCCCCGCTGAAGAAGGAACTCACCGACCTCACCGCTCAGCGGAAGGCCGCTGACGATGCCATCCCGGTCTCGCTCGTGATGGGGGACATGCCAACCGAACGCGAGACGTTCGTCCTCATTCGCGGCGAGTACAACAAGCCCGGTGATAAGGTAGCCCGTGGCACGCCGTCCGCCCTGCCGAAGATGCCCGAGGGAGCGCCGAACAACCGCCTCGGCCTCGCTCAGTGGCTCGTCTCGCCTTCCCACCCGCTGACCTCGCGCGTCACCGTCAACCGGTTCTGGCAACAACTGTTCGGGCGCGGCATCGTGAAGACAGCTGAGGATTTCGGCTCGCAAGGCGAGTTCCCCACGCATCCCGAGCTGCTCGACTGGATGGCTCTCGACTTCCAGGAGAACGGCTGGAACGTCAAACGCCTGATGAAGCAGATCATGCTGTCGGCGACCTATCGGCAGTCGTCGAAGGTCAGTGCCGAGATGGCCGAGCGCGATCCGGAGAATGTGCTGCTCGCGCGCGGACCGAGGTTCCGCATGGACGCCGAATTGGTGAGGGACAATGCCTTGGCCATCGCGGGTTTGCTGTCTGGCAAGATCGGTGGCAAGAGCGTGAAGCCCTACCAACCCGAGGGGGTCTGGGAAGCGGTCGCCTTCGTCGGCAGCAACACCAACAGCTACAAACGCGACGACGGCGAGGCCCTGTACCGCCGCAGTATGTACACGTTCTGGAAGCGCACCTCGCCGCCGCCGAGCCTGATGGCCTTCGACGCCCCGTCGCGCGAGAACTGCGTCGCCCGCCGCGCCCGGACCAACACGCCGCTGCAAGCCCTGGTCCTAATGAACGATGAGCAGTACGTCGAAGCCGCCCGCCAACTCGCCAAACGCATGCTGACCGAAGGCGGCTCGCAACCCCCGGACCGTTTACGCTACGGCTTCCGCCTGACCACCGCCCGCGACCCGAACGAGCGCGAGCAAGCCGTCCTCGCCGCTCAGTTAGCCGCCCACCTCGAACACTTCCGCGCCGACCCCGAGTCCGCCAAAAAACTCCTCGCCATCGGCGCCGTCCCCCGCGACGAGTCCCTCGACGTGGCCGAACACGCCAGCTACACGCTGATCGGGAACCTACTGCTCAATCTGGACGAGACGATGACGAAGGAGTGATGCGTCTGCACTCAACGGCGTTTTCTCTTATTCTTAGTCCCAGTTCGCGGTTGAGTCGGATGCTCGTCTCCGGCTAGCGACTTGAGCCCCGAACACAGGACGTGGAACGATGGCGAAATGTTCTTCTTCGGATCAAGCGAAAGATGGGGTGCGATTTTCTCGGCCCAACCGACTTTGTCTTCGCTGCCGACTGACACACCGATCACATCGCGAAAGACCTCCCATGTCCCGCAAATCGAGTCTTGTTGGTAAGAGCTCATCTTCGCAGTCTTGAGCTTGCCAAACGCGGCCTTTATGGCGACGGCGTCACCCAGAAAAAACGCTTCGGTTTCTTCGACGGCAATCCGAACTAGCACGATTGGCGGGGGTTCGCAGGCTGCGACACAATCTGTGATCCGCTTCTTCAAATCGACACAGTCCTGCGCGTCCGCGTCAACGAGTACGACCACCCGATCAGTGCTTGAACTCAATTCTTGACCATACACACGCAGCTTGGCTGGAAGTTGATCGAGCAGTCCTCGCTGTTTCTCGTCAGCGGGAGCTGAAAAGTCACGAGCCAGCTTTCCCTTACCTTGGTGCGGGATAATGTGGCATGTGTGATGTGGCAGAAAGCGACGCAGCCAGGGCCTGAGCCAGGCTTCTTCGGAAGGGCCTTCCACGAGAACGTGTAACTTCACGCTTCAATCCCTTCGTCAAGGTGATTGCTGTACCATAGACTCCCCAACGGGATCCCTTCGCGGACCATCCCCGTGATGAGAGGCATTGTGGAAGTACAGATGGCTTCGGTCGCACCATTCGTTTTTCGCAATAGCCAGACCTGCTCGGGACGAAGCGCATCGACAAAATGTGGTGAGTGTGTCGTGACAAGAACCTGTGTCCGCTCACCGGATTGGCTGGCGTGGGCCTGGAACTCTCGGGCCAGACGATGCAAGAGTTTGTGATAGAGACCGTTCTCAGGTTCCTCAATCCCGATGAATGAGGAGGGCTGTGGATCTTCCAGCAGAAGCATGTAGGCGAAGATTTTGAGAGTCCCATCGGACATATTGTGTTGATAGAACGGATCGTGGTAGCCCGATTCGTTGAACTTTAGCAAGACGCGATTGTCCGGGGTCTGTTCTGCATCGATCTTTTGAATGCCAGGAATTCGTTGTGCGACGCGATCGAGAATGGTCTTGAATCGGTCAGGGTGTCTCGCTTGCAAGTACTGGACGTAGTTCCCGAGATTCTCGCCGGTCCGATCGAGATGCGGCTGTGCCCCGCTCGCGGGAAGTCGGCGTGCAGCATCCGGGATGAAATACGACAAGTACCAACTCTCCAAATACTCACGCAATCCATTGATGCGGGGATGATCCGAGAACTGCCCCAGTGTCGTGATCGCTAGCCGACTTAGATCAGTTAGCTTGATCGCTCGTTTTTCACTCCCCTCTTCCTCCGCAGTAGATTCTCCAGCCCAGACTTCACCCTTTCCGTTTTCGATATTCAAGAACGGAAATGGTTGACCATGCCTTTTTCCTTTCCTCCGCTGACGCAATGTTTCAGAGACTATTACTGGAGTCGCCTTCGGGGCATTCACCGCGAATTGGTACGTGATCGGTCGTGACTTGGTGTCTTGCCGATAATACAAGTCAAACTGAATGGGCTCGTTCACTCCCCGTGTTCGCAGATTCAGAAACCCGCCTCGGTGCGGTTTATCACAGGCCGCCTCGACACCATCTTTCAGACAGTCACCTACAAAACCGAACGCATCGAGCAGGCTGGACTTCCCTGATCCATTGGGACCGATGAACGCCATCAATGGCGGTAAGTCGACCCCTTGATCGAACGAGATTTTGCCAAGAGTCACATCCCGCAACGAACGGAAATTGCGAATCCGAATTCCAAGGAGTTGTGGCATGGAGTGACCTACGACGGTGTTCCTGAACGGTGCTTAAATGTACTGATTCACGCAGCCAATATCGACTACTCGGGCCAAAGAATGTGAGGCACGGACCGGTGGCAAGTCCCTGACACTTTGGGAAGAGCATGGTCTAGGCAACCTTCGCGATATCCTTCGACGATACAAGGACATGCGACCCGTCCGTAAGTGTCATCTGCACCGGTAATCGCTGTCGCCGCTTTCGCGGCTGGGGCGAACTGGGGAACTGGTCCGTGGGCTGGCGGCTGGGGTTGCTGCGATCAACGCTCTCTGCTGGCACTGCGATCGCGGTGGGTGGGACAGGCACTGATTCTGACGGGTGGCCCAGACATCGCTTTGGATGTCTGGGTGACGCAGGAACAAGAGGGATTGAAAGGCGAACGTGTCCGTCGTAACCTCTTGTTGTTCCACAACTCAGAGCGTGTTTGAAAAGCTACTTTCCCCAGTCCTGGGCCAGCTCATCGGGCTTCAGGTGGCGGACCATGCGGTGGATCATGCACACGCGGATCATGGCT
>JAYTCW010000570.1:0-11261 GCA_043736295.1 Planctomycetota bacterium
CCTTTCGCTCCGCGAAAGGGCGTCCTTTCGCGGAGCGAAAGGCGACACACTTACGGCAGTTCGATCGACTCGGTAAAGGCCACGAACTTTTCCAGCTCGCGAAGCGCCAACGCATTCGGCCCTTGCAACTTCACGAACCACGTGGCATCTGGTTGAGGCACAATGACACCGAGAATCGTTTCGACCTCTCCGACCAGTTGCACCAGTTGGCCATCGTGGCCGCCGCACTGGATCGGCTTGAGTTGCAGTTCGCCCTCGGTGGCGGGAGCGAGCTTGATCTGTCCTCGCCAGCGGTTGACATTCTCCAGCACCGGCTGATCGGGGCCGAGGCGGATGAGGCTGATATCGCACTTCTGCTGGCCATCAATGATATCCAGCGAGGCCAGCCGCATCGGGCCGTTCGCCTTGACGGTCCAGCCCGCCGGGATCTTGTATTTGAGACCGCCCGATTCTGGGGCTTCACTCGTCGCCGCTGGCAGCGTCGGCTTCGCGCCCCGGCGCTCCGAGACCTCCGCCGGCACGCGGACCTGATGAATCCCCTCGGAGGGTTTGCAACCCGCCAGCCAGAGACTGCAACAGCTGAGCAGAACCAGAGTTCCGACAGCAAGAACGCGGTGGAATTTCACGATGGGGTTCCGGGAGGAGCGGCCAGGAGCCGAAAGTGGCGGGTCAGGAGGGTGTCAAACAACCCGCGCGAGGCATCAACACCTCATTATAGACCCGCCGACGAACCAAAGTACACCAGCGGCACGGAAGTTCCCGGATCCCATGATCGTGTGTGCCTGACAGAAGTCGCCAGCAGCCAATTTCTGCCCCCTCTCCCCACAGCCACGCACTCTCACAACAATCATGTCGCCAGTGGGGAGAGGGGCAGAGGGAGACTGGCTGCCGACTTTTCTGTTGCGCACACGTCAGCCAGAAGTCCAGTGATTGCTCATGACGCCTGCCACCGGTTTGCCTACAGTATCAATCTACTGATTCGACATGCCTTCCCTGCCACTTCGATGCCCACCGCGACCGTCACGACGTTGAACCGCTCTCTCACCAAGCACATCGCTCGGGAGGATGAACCGCGCCAGCGCCCGCTCGACTATCAGCTGATTATGCGGCTGTTCGAGTTCACGCGGCCCTATGCCTCGAAGCGGAACTGGCTGCTGGTCACGGTGGGGCTGCGGTCGTTTCAGTTGCCCGCGCTGACCTGGATGGTGGCAGCTGTGATACGCGGGCCGGTGGCGGAGAAGAGCGTCCCCGGCGTGATCTGGGGGGCGGTGATCTTTGCGGTGCTGGCACTCTCGACGCAAATCGTAATGCACTTTCGGCAGCGGCTGGCCCTCGAACTCGGTGAGTCGGTCGTCACCGACATCCGCAAGGCCGTCTTCGCCCACATTCAGCGGATGCCGATGCGCTGGTTCCACCAGACCAAGGTCGGCCGCGTCATTAGCCGCATGACCTCCGATGTCGAGGATCTGCGTCTGGGCGTTCAGGACGTACTCTTCGTGAGCCTCGTCCAGGTCGGCCAGATGTTCCTCGCCGCCACGGCCATGCTGTGGTACGACCGCGCGCTCTTCCTGATTGTCCTCGGTCTGGCCCCGGTCATCTGGTTCATCAATCAGCACTTCCATAAGAAGTTGAGCGTGGCCCTGCGGAACATGCGCGAGTCGTTCAGCCGCATCACCGCGACACTGGCCGAATCGGTGGTCGGCATCCGCGTGACGCAGGCGTTCGTCCGGCAAGAAGAGAATGCCCGCATCTTCGAGGATCTGGCCGAGGACCACTCGAAGTTCAACACCGTGGTGATGCGGACGCACGGCCAGTTTCTGCCGCTGCTGGAACTCAACAGCCAGGTGTTCATCGCGCTGCTGCTGATCGTCGGCGGGTGGCGGGCCTTTCAACCGGGGAGTACCACGAACGTCGGCGATTTGGTCGGGTTCTTCTTCATGGCGAATCTGTTCTTCGCCCCGATCTCGATCCTCGGCAACCAGTATAACCAGGCGATGACCGCCATGGCCGGGGCCGAGCGGTTGTTTGATCTGCTCGACACGCGGCCCGATTGGGTCGACCCACCCGATGCCATCTCGCTGCCCGATTTGCAGGGAGAGGTGGCCTTCGAGCAAGTGAACTTTGAGTACGAGAAAGGCCGCCCCGTCCTGATCGATTTCAATTTCATCGTGAAGCCGGGCCAGACGATCGCTCTCGTCGGTCACACCGGCAGCGGCAAGACGACGATCATCAATCTGGTGTCGAAGTTCTACCTGGCCAACTCGGGCCGCGTGCTGATCGACGGCCACGACATCAAGACGCTGAGCGGCGACGCCCTGCACCACCGCATGGGGATCGTGCTGCAACAGAACTTCCTGTTCTTCGGCACCGTGGCCGAGAACGTCCGGTTCGCAAAGCCGTCCGCCACCGATGCCGAGGTCCGGCGGGTCTTCGAACAACTCGACTGTGCCGACCTCATCGCCGCCCTGCCGCAGGGCATCCACACCCCCGTCGGCGAACGCGGCGTGTCACTCTCTCTCGGTCAGCGTCAATTGATCTGCTTTGCCCGCGCGATGATCGCCGATCCGAGAATCCTGATCCTCGACGAAGCGACCAGCAGCATCGACAGCCAGACCGAAGACCGCCTACAAACGGCGCTCGCGAAGCTCCTCGCGGGCCGCACGAGCTTTGTCGTCGCTCACCGCCTGAGCACCATCCGCGAGGCCGACCTCGTGCTGGTCCTCGATCATGGCCGACTGGTGGAGTCCGGAACCCACGAAGAGTTGCTCACCCTCAACGGCACCTACGCCGCCCAATACCGCCGCTTTGTGGCGTCGTAGGCTCAAACATGCCATCCAATCCTGACAAAAACTCGCCGATTCACCGTGATGGCGACCGGGAGCCTGGAATGCACCTGCCCGAACTCGAATCTGGAATCGCATTCCCTTCCATGCCGTGATGATAGATCGCCAGCACCGACCAGTGATTCGTGATGCGAAGTGTCGTGCGAAATTAGGACACGACAACGCACCCGTTTTCCCCTAAACTACCTCGCCCGACGTTGGACCTGACACACGGACGCGAGACACAGTGGCACGGAAAGCAACGAAATCCTTACCGCCTTCACTCGATGCGGACACGCTCCAATTGGGGCGTGAGTTGTGGGCTGCGCTGGATGACCGGCGACCGACGATCTTTGACCGCCGCTGGTGGCTCGATCACCTGCTTGAATGGGCGATGTCTGATCCGTCGGTGAAGGTGCAGATGTTTCGGTTTGTCGACGTTCTGCCAGCGCTGAAGTCGAGTGAGTCGATCGCTCGGCACTTGCAGGAGTATTTCGAGCATGTGCAGTCGCATCTGCCGTTGGCGGCGCGGCTCGCGTTGGAAGTGGGCGACGCAGATTCGCTGCTCGGCAAGGCGCTGGCCGTTAACGCCCGCAACAACGTCCGCAAGATGGCCGAACGGTTCATCGCGGGCCACAACGCGGAGCAGGTCTACCAGAGCGTGAACCGCCTGCGTCGGCAGGGGTTGGCCTTCACGCTCGACCTGCTGGGCGAGGCGGTCATCAGCGAGCCGGAAGCCGAAGCCTACCAGAAGCAGTACCTCGACCTCATCACCACGCTGGCCCCGCAGGCTGAGAAGTGGCCCGAAAACGATCTGATCGACCGCGATGACTCGGGCTTCCTCCCGCGCTGCCAGGTTTCGCTCAAACTCTCCGCTCTTTACAGTCAGTTCAAACCGATCGACCCGGTCCGCAGCTCGAACGCGGTGAAGGCCCGGTTGCGACCCATCCTCCAAGCGGCTCGCGAACACGAAGCCTATGTCCATGTCGACATGGAGCAGGCGTCGTATAAGGGTCTGACACAGCAGATATTCCGCGAAGTGCTGATGGAGGACGAGTTCCGCGACTGGTCCGATGTCGGTATCGTGATCCAGGCGTACCTCGCCGATGCCGAATCGGATCTGTTGAAGTTCCGCGAGTGGGTTGGTGAGCGCGGCACGCCGATCTCGATCCGCCTCGTCAAAGGGGCCTACTGGGATTACGAAACGATCCACGCCGAATATCGCGGCTGGCAGTCCCCGGTCTTCCGCCAGAAGTGGCAGTCGGATGCGAACTTCGAACACCTGACCCGCAAGCTGTTCGAGGAGCGGACCTGGCTCCGCCCACAGATCGCCAGCCACAACCTGCGCAGCCTCGCTCACGCGGTCACTTGTGCCAAACAGCTGGGCGTCCCGAAGCAGGCGTGGGAAATCCAGATGCTCTACGGAATGGCCGAGGAACAGGCGGCCTTGTTCGCGGAACGAGGCCACCGCGTCCGCATTTATACACCCTTCGGGGACTTGCTCCCTGGGATGGCTTATCTGGTCCGGCGACTGCTGGAGAACTCGTCGAATGACTCGTTCCTCAAACACGCTTACGACCGCGATTTGTCGATTGAAGAACTGCTGCAGAATCCGGCGGAGGTTGGAGCCCGGATCGATGCTGAACGAAAGGCTGCTCCCGTGACGACATTGACTGAGACCGCCCCCCTGCCCGAATTCACGAACGAGCCACCGACCGACTTCAGCGTCCCGGAGAATCGGGAGGCGATGCAAGTCGCCATCGACGATGTGGGATCTCAGTTGGGTGCCGATTACCCGCTGGTCATCAATGGCAAGGCCGTCGACACTCGCGCCCGGATTACGTCGAAGAATCCCTCACACAAGAAACAGGTCATCGGAACCTCGGCTTCGGCGGGAGTCGACCACGCCGCTCAAGCGGTTGAAGCAGCCCAGCGCGCGTGGCGGCAATGGTCGCGAACTCCGGCCACGCAGCGAGCCGATTACCTCGAAGTGATCGCAGCTGAGATGCGGAATCAGAAGTTCGAACTGGCCGCATGGGAAGTGCATGAGTGCGGCAAATCGTGGGCCGAGGCGGACGGCGACGTGGCCGAGGCGATTGACTTCTGTATGTACTATGCCCATCTGATGCGAGAGTTGGACTCTCCGTTGTCGTGTGATTCACCGGGGGAAGACAACTCCTACCTGTACCGCCCGCGCGGGGTGTGCGTGGTGATTGCCCCGTGGAATTTCCCGCTGGCCATTCTGTGCGGCATGACGGTGGCGGCGCTGGTCAGTGGCAACACGGTCGTGATGAAGCCCGCCGAGCAGTCGATTGTCGTGGCTGCCAAATTCATGGAAATTCTCCGCGATGCGGGAATTCCCGATGGCGTGGTCAATTACTTGCCGGGTGTTGGCGAAGAGGTCGGCCCGGCACTGGTCTCGCATCCCGATGTCGACATCGTGGCGTTCACTGGCTCCCGAGCAGTCGGACTGTCGATCAACAAGCTGGCTGCGGAGACTGATCCCCGTCAGCAAGGGGTGAAGCGGGTCATCGCCGAGATGGGTGGCAAGAACGCTATCATTGTTGACGAGGACGCCGACCTCGACGAAGCGGTCGTGGGCGTCATCAGCAGTGCCTTCGGCTACAGCGGGCAGAAGTGTTCGGCTTGCTCGCGGGTGATCGTTCACGCTTCGGTCTATGAGGCGTTCCTCAAACGGCTGCAACCGGCGGTCGAGGCTCTGATCGTCGGCCCGGCAGAAGCCCCCGGCACCGTCTTGGGTCCGGTCATTGATGAGCAGGCTCAGAAGCGGATCAACGATTACATCGCGCTGGGCACCGAAGAACACCGGGTGATCGTCTCGATTGACATCAAGGCTCTGGCCAAGGAGGGCTACTTCGCCGCTCCGCACGTCTTTGCCGATGTGCCGCACGATGCCCGCATCGCCCAGCAAGAAATCTTCGGCCCGGTGCTGTGCATCATCTCTGCCAAGAACTTCGACGAGGCTGTCGATTTCGCCAACCAGACCGACTACGCCCTCACAGCTGGTGTCTACAGCCGCAGCCCGAAGAACCTCGACATCGCGAGGAACGAACTACAAGCGGGAAATCTGTACCTCAACCGCCCGATCACCGGAGCCTTGGTCCAGCGGCAACCGTTCGGCGGGTTCAAGATGTCCGGCGTCGGGTCGAAGGCCGGTGGGCGAGATTATCTGCTCCAGTTCCTGATCCCGGTCAACGTGACCGAGAACACCCTGCGACGCGGATTTGCTCCGCCGGTTGAGGGCAAGAAGAAGGCGAAGTCAGGCACGTAGCCATCTTCGCCATTTCGCTCTGGGCCAACAACAGGAGCTTGGACCCCAGAGGACGGCAGATGTCTCGTCCACCCACGCACTAGCGTCGTACGCTTATCCGGCCCAAACCCAATCCGGGAACGTCACCCGCCGGTCCCTGAGCGCTGCGAACAGGGTAGCCGCGACCGCGTCAGCTGTAGTGCCGGGGTTCCGCCTGTGCCCATCGGATCGTAACCAGGCATCGAGCTCGTGGATGGCATTCTGCCCGGCGGCTGTGTCGGGCCAACCCGAGTCCAGAACCGCTCGCGCTCGTCGAGCGGACTCCTCTGCGATCGGTACGCCACACTTGCGAGCGATCAACGTATCCGGCCAGCGAGCCATCAGTTCCAAGTGCAAGTGAATCACCCGTAGCTCCCAGCTGGCAGCCGGGTGCCACTCCACCAGCAGCGGCACAGCAACCCACAGCAGGTCGTGGAACCCGGTCGCATATTGCCGGGCGATCCAGTCGCGGTCTGCGGCGAGTCGCATCGCCCAGAGCAAGTCGGGCGGCGGTGAGTCGGCCACGTCGCCGCTGCTGACCGTTCCCATGCTGCCGGGTTGAGCGAGACCGATCGCTTCATAGACCCGTGACGCATCCTCGGCGGTCAGCGCTCCCAGCACCTCCTTGATACCGGCTGCAAGCGATCGGTCGAACGGAACGGCTGCCAAGGGGGCAATCAGCAAAGCAATACCCAGGTTGGTGTTCGTGTCGACTCGCTCGCGGGTCGCGCGGATCGCCTCTCGTACGGCACCTCCCACCCCGATGGTCCTGGCCAGTGCCAATGGCGGTGACGCCCACAGGGCCGATTGGATGAAGTCTTCGTAACACAAGTCGGCAAACCTCGCCCCCGGATGGACATTCCCCGGCTTGCGGGCGGTTGCTTCGATCAGGCACGCCTGCTGGCACAGGCTGGCGATGTCAATCGGTCTCGGGCTGGAATTCAGCAACACTCGGGTCTCCACTGCCGTTTCTGCCCCTCGTGATGGAAGAGGCCGGACTTAGCGATTGTATCGATCCGTCAAAACTTCCGAGCGGATTCCTGAGCGGTCAGTGTCCCCCTGTTCGGGACCATCCACAGCAAACTCTCGAATCGCTGCTCCCCCCGCAGGACGCTCTGGAGTCGCCCCCCGCGATTGGACGACTGAACGATTCGGAGAGATTGCGCCTCGCGGGTCCGGTTTGACCCCCGTCCCCACTCGGCGTAAATTCCATGCTACTGGCAGCTGTGCCAGATCATCCCCCGCGATCACTCAGCGAGAGCGGGGAACGTAGTTCCCGTGGAGGCCCGGCCGATGTCGCCCCTCGATCGTCGTTCGTTCATGAACATGGTGTTCGGCTCTGCTGTCGGTGTCGGCCTGGGTTCCCAGTTGTGGGCTCAGGAGGCGGCCCTCGATCGCGGTTTCGCCGTCGCCGTGAAGCCGTATGTCACTGGTGTGGAAGTCGCCCGTCAGCTCAACGTCTGGGAGATGGAAATCCAGATGAAGCCGATGCGCCTTATCATGTCCCCTGTTCCGAACAAGCCGGAACCGCAGCAGGTCTGGTACTTGGCCTTCCGCGCGATTCCACGCCCGATCGTCAAAAACACGGTGGGGGCTGATACGAATCCGGTCAATACGCTGGACCCGCCTCCTGGCCCACCGCTGTTCATTCCCCAGTCGACGATTGTCACGTACGACGATCGCGAGACGGAGATTCCCATCGAGATTCATATCGATCGAGTATTGCCCGCTGCCGTCAAAAAGGTCAACGTGATCGAACGTCCGGGTCTGGCCAGCAAGACGTTCTTGGATTCCGTCTCCGTCGTGCGTCCGGTGCCGGAACCCATCGCTGCGGATGCCCCGGAGCAGCCGTGGATCTACGGCGTTGCGACCTGGAGCGGAGTCGATCCCAAGACCGACTTTTTCAAGGTCATCCTGCAAGGGTTCAGTAACGTCTACGAAGTGCGTGGCGAAGGGGATGAGCAGCGGACTTGGCGCAAGGTACTCATTCAGAAATTCACCAGCCGTGGCGACGAGTTCGATCCCACGCAGTTGGAGTTCGAGTTCGACGGCAAGCCGTTCTGGGAATACCAACCCGATAAAATGTCCAAGGCGGAGATTGCAGCCGAGCGAGCCAAGGCACGGTCGGGGCTGTAGCACCCACCAGCCGTATCGAAAGCCTGCGGATCACTGAACCTGATTTGCGATCCGCGATGATGGTCCCCAGCCAGTTGGGGAACAGTTGTCTCGCAGAGGTACGGGGTGCAGAGAAATACTCTCAGGAAAACTCCACTCTTTACGCCCGTGCGTGAGCTTTCTGGACGAATGACATCGTGATGTCGATCACCGCTTAGCACATGGTCCAAAACAACTTCCCGATCCGTCGTCTTTCGCTCCGCGAAAGAACGTCCTTTCGCGGAGCGAAAGGCGACTGTTGTTTCGAACCACATCCTTAACGACTCTCGCAGCTTCACCGCTCTCCCTCGCTGACGCTTCGGGATGCTCAAGTCAATGCCAGCGGCAGACGCTCCTCTTCGTTCGCCGAAACGTCTCACTCTGATCCGCGCGAAGCATGATCTCCTGGCTGGGAAAGTTGGGCCGTGTCCGCTTCGACCATCGCGGATATCCTCTGCTCAATCCGAGGGATGCCGAGTTGTGTGCCGTATGTCGTCAGGTGATTATTATCCACGTAGACGACTTGCTTGCCGTCCAGCACCAGCACTTGGGATCCCTCGCAATACAGATCAAACATCGGAATGAATTCACAATTGCGGTACTTCTTCGCCAGCGCTCGCACTCGTTCACCCGCTGCTTGACAGTCTTCCGGCTTCCCGAGCGGCAGGTACTTTCGCACCCCGATCTCTGGCCGTACTTTCTGGTCGCACAGATTCAACATCACGTTACGACTCCGCATCTCCAGCACCGGCGGTTGCTCCATCAGGAGGACGTGCCCCGCATGTTCTTGGAGAAATGTGAGCAGGTCGTCCGCGGATTCGTCTCGGTTCTCCGACCAGTTCTTGCAGACAATCACCAGTTGGGGTTTCCACTTCTTGATGAAGTCGAGTCGCGACTGGTCGTACTGGTATTTCTCCTCAGCGGACAGACCGTACGTCTGCTGCTGCCTGCTGAGGGGAAGCTGCATCAAGGGCGAAACTCCGTTCATCGAGTAGAACGCCGTCTTCAGTCCCAGCTTCTCGGTCACCGTGCGGATCGCTTCCGACCACATCACGCCGTGCGAATCCCCCAGTACGACAATCTGGGGCGGTGAGTCTCCGCTGCCCACAATAATCCCCCCCTTCAGGTAGGCATCTGCGGGGGCCTCGCGACGGGGGGTCGTCACATTCTCGTAGACCTCTTGGAAGTGCTCGCCCAATTCATTGCGAGGCTGTAAGTCGTAGTACAACTGGGAGGACGACGGTTTCTCGAATTCCGACAAGTCGTACTGGCGAGTGGTCAACGCCAGTTGGCCTGCGAAGCCAACAGTCAGCAGGTAGCAGACTGCGATGAGCGGAATCATTCCCCGTCGCTTCCGGGTCGGCTGTTCGACCAACCAGTAAGATGCGATCGAGAGGAGGCCGATGACCGCGAACTGCAACCCGCGCGATGTGCCGATACCCAGCGAGTCCGCGAAGACAATGACCGGCCAATGCCACAGGTAGAGTGAATACGAAATCTTTCCCACGAACACCAGGTATCGATGGGAGAGGATCGCATGGCAGGCCCCCGACCGTGCGAATGCAATCACGAAGGCGGTGCCGAGTACGGCAATCACCAATCCGCCATTGAGTGTCGGCAGGAACAAGTACGAGGCCACAATCATGCCCAGCCCCGCCAGGGCCAGCAGGCGGAATGGCTCCGCTAGTGATTGATCTTCAGGAGTCTGAGTTCTTCGCGAGAGTATCGCCAGCAAGCCTCCGGTCGCCATTTCCCAGGCTCGTGTGGGTAACAAATAGAAGGTGGCAGTCGGATACGTGGTCACTCCCCACAGAAATAAGCACAGACTGGAAATAGCCACTACCAGCATCCCTCGCCCCAACCACAGCGGACGGAAGCGCATCACCAGCCAGACCACCAGTGGAAAGAAGACATAGAACTGCTCTTCCACAGACAGCGACCACGTGTGCAGAAATGGGGACCGCGCCGCATCGTCTCCCCAATAATCCCCGGTGTTCCACCAAAAGAACATGTTGGCCACCGACAAGAGCGCAGCGAGGGACTGTTTCCCGAGATCCGCCTGCTCATTCGGAGTGGCGACCAGTGCCCCGACGGTTAAGGAAGCTGCCATCACGACGATCAGGGTGGGGAGAATCCGGCGGATTCTCCGTGCCCAGAATTCTCGGAGGGTGAACGTCCCCGCTTCGAGGTCGGAGGTCACGATCGAGGTGATCAGAAAACCCGAGATCACAAAAAACACATCGACCCCGACGTAGCCGCCAGCAATCCATCCGCAGCCCAAGTGAAACAGGATCACAGGGAGGACAGCCACCGCCCGCAGTCCATCAATCTCGGGCCGATATCCCATCGAACTCATCGAAATCTCTGCGTGGGAGGTGATTGAACAACGGCCTTCAGGGAACGAGGCATGACTCGGGCGAGGCTACCAAATCGGCGGAACTGGCGGAACAACAGTTCAAGGATTGGTTCACGCCTCGTGAGCCGCCAGATTTCAGGACAAGGCCGGTGGACCACTCGACGACGAGAGGAACGAGTGATTCGCTTCTGGAATTCAAAGTGTCTCACGCGAAGGCGCGGAGGCGCGAAGGGTTCTGGCGACCCTTCTTCTTCTTCTTCTTCTTCTTCTTCGCGCCTTCGCGCCTTCGCGTGAGACACTCTGCTCCCACCGCTGTCTGGGACAAGGCACTAAGGTCGGGGGAACTCCACGAGATCGTGAAACGCAGATTACGCAGCGCGGCTCTGCCGCAACCGAAGGGAAAGCCATCAGCCATCAGCCAGAAAGCCACTCCACGTCGAGCCGACCTCTGCACCCCAACGGGGTGACACATCACAGCCCAGGGTCGCGACGCAGGAGCGCACCCTGGGTGAGATCGTCCACGAAAAACGAACCCTGAAGGGGTTCCACACGTCGCGAGCGGGTGTGCAACCCCTTCAGGCAACGCCGTGAAGGATTTCTCGCAGATCACGTCGACAAG
>JAYTCW010000571.1:0-21166 GCA_043736295.1 Planctomycetota bacterium
CAGCGCCGACGAGTCCCAATAGCTCATTCGTCAAATCCGATCCGCTCTCAGCTCGTCGAGAATTTCCTGCGAGGGCCGGAGCGTCTTCGAGGCGGTGAGCGACTGAAGCTGTTCCAACTTTTTCACCCACGCTTCGCGGTCGAGGGCTGGTGTGGGGTGAACCGGGGACGAAGCCCCGGAGTGAAGCTCGTCGCTCAACACTCGCAACAACTCCGCTTGTTCCGAGCGAGGCAACTGCGAGATCAACAATCGGAGTTCTGGCAAGCTCATAATGACCCGAGTCTATCTCAGCCAGACAAATCACTCAAGAACGGTTCCTCCATTCGCTCGCCAGCCTCGTTCGGCACTCAGCAGTCCAATAGTGCAAGGATTTCGTCGATGTGCGTCACCTTCCATCTCTTCAGCAATTCTCGCAACGTCATGGGAGGACCGGTCAGCGATGTGCGACTCATGGCAGAACGATTTGCTCCAGAGTCCATCAAGAATCGAACCATTTGCGGCTGGCCCATGAGGGCCGCATGCAAGAGTGGGGTCAATTCGGCGTCGACCAGCATCCTGGATTCGATGCCCGCACCATACGCCAAAAGGATTCGGGCGGCTTCGACATCTCCCCAACCAGCAGCTCGATGCAGGGGCGTTCCATCCATTCCTTGGACATTGGGGTCCGCTCCACCATCCAGCAAGGCCGTCAGGACAGCCAATGCAGTCTCAAGATGGGGGTTGCTTTCCGCAAGATCCGTTTTGCGACCAGAACCCACGACTGAAACCTCATCGACGGCTTGGTGTAGAAGCGTAAAGCCACACAATGCGGGTAGCTGTGCGCTGTCACCCATCGACAGCAGCAGTCGCACTGCTCCCACATCATTTCGTTCGACGGCACGCATCAAAAGACTCTCGTCGGCTGTCTTCGGTGCTTCGTACCACGGATCAGAAAGGATGTCCTCCCGCAACAATTCCAGACTGCGGTGTTCGACGTAGCTGTCCCATATTGGTTTCAAATAGGCCGTCATGAATCAGTTCCCCGGAATGACATGTGAACGATTGCCGAACGACCCAGCTCAGCAGCGGCAGGCCACAGAGCGCTTGAATTCCCAGAAACCGGTCATGCCCCGCCGTCTGCTGCAGCGCCTGGTTCAGCGCGTGCTGCACGGGCCACTCACACACCTGCACTGAACTCGATTACTCTGGCAATAGCTTTCGTAAGGCCACCCATCCTGGCTGCCTTTCCTTCCACTTGATTGCCGCTTTTTCGACTTTCGCCACCGTCATCGCGGCGAGTTCGTCGCCGTCCTCGTTCCGCACGATCCCCGGAAGCCCGAACGCGAAACCCTGGATGCTGTTGAAGCCGTACACTCCGGGAGCGGAATGACAGACGACGCAAGATGTCCTGTTGTTCGCGAAGGGCAACGCTCGCTGGGGAAACGGCCGGTCCTTGTCGATTGGCTGTTCGAACTCGTCAAACATGTGAGAACTGAACCCGGTCTTAAAGTCGCGATCCTCGGACACGTCGCGCAGCCCACCCGTCTTTCCCACGAGCAACCCCGCGCGTCGAAGTTGGAATTCGGCAAACACTTGCCCGCCCGTTCCCTTTCGACCTGTGATCTTGTCGATCGTCTCCGCATTCAGGGCTGGGGCGTCCGTGCTCATCGCGCGCAGTTGTACGCTTTCGGTCAGCGGGCTGGCAACGACCTTTCGCGACGAGTCGATGAGCATGGCCCGCCGAACCAAACCGACTTCGGTCCCCTTAGGCCACTGCGGTATCGCCGGGTTCGGCAAATGCGATAAACTCCGTTTGGTTTTCTCGTCGGCGTTGGGAAGCACCATAGGTTTGTCGAATGCTGCAAGTTTCTCCAAGAACTCGAGCGTTTTGACGCGGCCGCCGGGCAATTTCAGAAAGATCAGGAACGCGGAGTTCGTGAATCGGTTGACGCCGTCTTCGTGGAGGTGGAAGGGGGCGGTCGGCCCGTCCGTCCGGCCGACGCACACCCACGGGCCGTCGGTCTTGAACATGTCGGCCGGCAGATACGACCGCTCGGTCTTCTCCGCGTCGAACCCGTCGGCGTGCTTTTTCGAGGCGACGGTCGCCGCGTAATTGTCTGGCAGCTTGGCGATCTGTTCCGAAGTCAGGGCGAGCCGGTGGATGACTTTGGCGAGTAGGGGATCGAGCCGTTTGCGGGCGCCATCGTCGGGCTTGACCGCCAGCCAGTTGGAGACGAGCCAGAGGTCGCGCTGGAGTATCGCCCGCTTCAACGGGTCGTCGATCAGCGCCTCGCCCTTATCGCGGAGGAATTCCTCCAGCACGGCCGTAGCGCGCTCGGCTGTCTTTCCTTCCAACAGGTACTTGGACTCGCTCCACAACAGCGGCTCCAGACGGTCTTCCCCGTAGCTGCGGTCGTCAGGCCCGGTGCGGACAAAGAAAGCGGCGTGGACGCGGTTCCACAAGTGTGCCAGATCTTTATGGTAAATCGCCTGGGGTGGAGTCTCCTTCGGACCAGCGGGGACATCTGCCACCGTAACGAGGAAACAAGCACAGGCAAGAAGCAGAGTCGGCAAGGCCGCTAGTCTGGAGAGTAGAGACATCGGAACACCCCCTGTCTGCCGCCGAACGACCAAGCTCAGAAGCGGCGGGGGCCACAGAGCGCTTGAAGTCACAGAAACCTGTCAGGCCCCTGCCGTCTGCTGCAGCGCCTGGTTTGGCCGCTCACGCAGACGCTACTGTTTGAGCCCCAGCCATGTCAGCACCGCCGCGATGGCGACCGCCGTGATGACCCCGACAAACACCTTGGTGATGTGCTCGACCAGCCAAGACCTCGTCGGCGGAATCGGAGCAGGTGGTGCAGGGGTGGGGGTTACATATTTGGCGTTCAGCCGAAGCGTCTCCTTGTGCCAGAAGGCGTACTCTCCAACCCCGTGACCACCACCCGCCACTTCAATCGCGTAGTTCCCTGGCTGATTCGCCGACACTCGGATCGACGACGCCCCCCGCCCTTCCGACTGCCGAGCAAGTTCGATGGCAGAACCCGACCCCTGCTGCGAGAAGTCGCGCAGGCAGAAATTCTCGCCGTCTGTGGAGAGGTGGAGAAACGATTGCGGCTGGATGTCCTTGATGTAAACCATCAGCGCCATCGCAGAACCTCTGACGCCGAACTAGGGTTAGGCAGAATTGAGTTCCGCCAATCGGAACCCGAGATTCTGTCGATCACGGGAATGCTCGTCGGGGGGCGTCTCCCGAAAGATCGAGGCAATCTGGAACTGTGTCGATTCTGGCAGGCGTGGACCGGTTGTCAATAGGGATCACATCGGGAATCAGCGACGATGCACCGTCAGCGGGAGCCCCGTCGAATCGCCTCGGCGGGGTGGCAGCTTCCACGGAATCACCACTGACGGACGAGAGGTGATGTGAGCCCACAGTGAGATTGCTTCTCGGCCCCAAGCTCCGGGTGCATTCGCCAATTGGCGGGATATTGGGATATTACCCCCTCTCCCCCGCGATCGAAGTCGATTCGGAGGAGGACGCGTTGCGGGGGAGAGGGATGGGGTGAGGGGGCCACACCGCACGCTCAAGCCCCCTCACCCTTGCCCTCTCCCCCACAGTGGAGTCCACTCCGAAAGCAGCATCGAATGTGGGGGAGAGGGGGCAGAACCTTGGGAAACGCCTTGCGGGAATCCTTCACGGCGTTGCCCGGAAGGGGCGACAGAGTCTCGCACTGTGACTTCGCATCAACCGCCGCGCGACCACGGCTTTCGTAGGCTTCTGCCGTCCCTGCCGGGACTCGGCGGGTCGCTTGGATCGCCCTCCCACCGTTGAAACGGTGGGCTAGTGTCGGGTGTCCCTGGCGGGACAAAGACAGGAATTTCCTCTGGAAAACCGGGCCTGGGCAGCCCTGCTGCGGCGAGTTGGAAGAGCTGCTCGAAGCCGAGACGAATCAACCTCGAATCCCGACCACACTTCTTCAGAAGTCTTTTAGAACGTGAAGTCTGGCCGTTCGCCGTAACGTCGGCTGTTCCAGCCATTTCACCGGCGCGTCGGTCACATGACAGTCGTCCAGCCCGCCGCGCCAAGACTCTGCGTGGCCCAAATCACGCACCGGCATCGTCGACCCGTTCCACCGCTTGCACTTGATCCAGCCGAAACGGGCCGCGTTCTACGGTCTGCCCGTGCTCGCGATCGACGAGGACCAAGAGTGACCGCTGGCTGGCGCGGCTGTCGGGGCAGCCGACATGCAGCGAGCCGCTGTGGAGAGTCACTTGAACTAAAAAACTCTCCTCCAGCCCCCGCAGCCCGTCGACATACAGCACCGGAAACCGGCTCCACGCCCAGAGCCAGAGCGAGAATTGTGGATCAACCCGCCCGGCGATGTCCCCCCACTCCATCTCGGCCTTCAGCAGTGACGGCACGTTCGCCGTCCGGCACCACGGAACTAAGAAATCGGCAATCCACGCCCGACGGGATGCGGTCAGTGCGTGAAACGCGGTGAGGTCAGGCGACAGTGGAACAATGGTTTCGGTCATGATCGCCAGAGTGTAGCGGAGATCGGCAACCGTGTCAGAAACGAGCCATGATCGGGGGGCGGGGGGGGCATCTGAAAAGTCGGCAGCCGCCAATTTCTGCCCCCTCTCCCCCGCAAGCGGCCGGATTGACTGGGAAGGCGTCATTGCGGGGGAGAGGGTTGGGGTGAGGGGGCCACCAGAAGGCTTCACAATAGCCCCTCACCCCGGCCCTCTCCCCACAGTCACGCTCTCACTGGTAGTCACGCCGCCCGTGGGGAGAGGGGGCAGAGGGAAACCGGCTGCCGACTTTTCTGATGCACACACGAGGCGTACTCGGTTGAGCGACTACCTGCCTTCGGTGATCGATCGCAGTACCTCGGCCAACTTGGCCGTCACGGGTTCGATGGCGTGCTGCGCTTCGACGAAGGCTCTGCCCCGCTGCCCGAACGGGTCACGCTCCTCGGGGGAGTTCATCCACTCATTCAGCACCTGTGCCGCATGTGATCGGTCCCCATCGACAAACACTCCCGCCTGGGATTGTGCGAGGAACGACCGCCCGACATCGGTACTCACAATCGGTACGCGGGAGGCAGCTGCCTGCAGAAATGCGTTCGGGAACCCTTCCAGTGAAGACGTGTTAATGCACGCGATGGCTCGCTGGAACAGCGCGGGCATCAGGGGAAACGAAACCTGTGTCACGATCCGCACGTTGCTCGGAGCCGACTGGCGGATCTCGGCATCGACAGCGGGATCGCGCGGGTTGAGCAGCATCAGAAACGGCACCTCGGGACAGAGCCGGGCGATCTCAATCAGCACCTGCGGACGCTTGTGAATCTTCTCGGCCCGCCCCATCCATAATACAAATCGGTCGAGTCCCGCATGCAGTTCCCGAGGCAATGCCGCTGCGGACCGCGCGTCCCACTCGGCCAGATCGATCGGGTTCGGCACCAGCACACCCGCACGGCCGAATCGCTCGGCCAGCATGCTCGACTGCTCGGGCGTCTGCGTCAGGATCGCGTCAGCGTGCTGCAACGAGAAGTAACACGTCGCCCCCGTATCGCCATAAGGATTCCTCACGAGCGAGTCCGCCGTGTACCCCGGATTCAGGTCATCATCCGATCCCAGAAACAACACCGCTGGTCGACCCGTGGCCTGCGCCGACGCGATCGCCGTCGCAGCTGTGGACTGGTTCCCGAAGCAGCAGAAGAGGTCGGCCTCGATCTGTTCGAAGAACGGCATGGGGAGACGGGGGTCGGTGGGACGGGCCTCAAAGAATCGGGCGGTGGCCAGCAGCGGCACCTGCCACACCAGCGACGGCGACCAGCGATGCACGTTGATCCACGGGAACCCCGGGCGGCGCGAGGCGAAGCCGCCGACCGCCTCGCGCAGGCGATAGAACCGGTCGCGCAGTCCGATGATCCGCACCCCTTCGACCACGGACTCGGTCACGGGCCCGGTCGTGCGCACGGCGAGCGAGACCACCACATCAGACCGCTTCGCCAACTGCCGGGCCAGCAGCCAGGCCCGCGTCTCCGTTCCGCCGACCTGCCCCCCTGCCGACGGATTCACCGCCGGGTAGGCATTGAAGGCAACCAGACACAGACGCAGCGGGCGGGCAGGCATGGAGAGTTCGTCAAGGATCGCGAAATCACGAAAGGAAGAGCCGAACCTATTTCAGTGACTTCAGGTACGCGAGCAAGTCGCGCAGCTCGGTCTCGGTGATACGGGTCTCCAAGCCTTGCGGCATGATCGAGGTCGTACTCTCCTTAAGTTCGTCAATCTCCGCGCGGGGGATTTGGACCTCGGCCAGAGTGGCGGTGCGGAGGGTGAGTGCCTCGGTCGATTCGCGGGTCAGGACTCCCGTATGAACCTTCCCTTCGGTGGTGACGACGATGTAGGGCCGGAACCCGCGGGCGAAGCTGCTACTGGGGAGGATGACCGATTCGAGCAGGTCGCGGGTCTCGCGGATCGTTCCGATGGTGGTCAGGTCGGGTCCGACGTTGCCGCCTTCCTTGCCGATGCGGTGGCAACTGGCGCAGGCGGATTTGTTGTGGAAGAAGATTTTGCGACCGGCTTCCGCATCGCCGCCCGTGGTGAGCGGAGAGTATTTCGCCAGCTTGGCTGTCCGTTCCGCGAGACCCTCTTTGGAAGCCGCGAGTAACGTTTGCGCAGCTGCCATGACCTCTGGAGGATACTTGCTCAGCAGGCGATCAAGTTCCTCGATCGGGATACGCACTTCATTTCGGATTGCGGTCAGCTTCTCGATGAGGGCGATCCCGACGGATGCCGAGTGAGTCCGTTCAAAGGCCCGCAGCAGAACCGGAATCCCGAGCGGGCCGACTTGCGGAAGGCGAGACACGAGAGCCGATAACTGCTCGTCATTGAGCGGGGCATCCGCCAAGGTCCTCGACACAGCGAGTAAGTCAGTTGGCTGATCGGCGACATCGAGCCGATCGGTGAGGTAGGCAAACTCGGAGGGTTCGACCGCAGTTCGTCGCGGCCAGAGTGCGGTGTAGGCCGCAAGCCGGATGGAGTGCGGTTGTTGCTCGTGCGACGCTAGCAAGGCGATCGTCTCATCCATCCCTTGCAGACTGCGATCGGCGATGATCGCCAGAGCCTGTAACTGCGGGGCGTGTTCGCCCTGTTGCAAAGTGCGGAGCAGTCCCGCTTTCCACGAGACGACAAATGCGGCGCGCGGCGACCGCGCGATGACATCGAGCAGGAGTGGCACACCTGCATACTTCGGCGGGAGAGCTTCCAACCGTGTGGCAATCAGCGCCGCGACCTCCGGCTCGCTAACCCGAGCCAGCAGAAACCCACGCAGCACCGCAGCCCGTTCGGTCGAGAAGGTCTCCTCCGCGAGCCACTTGTCGAGCAGCGTGACCGCCTCCGGTGCCCAGCCGGGATGTTTGGCGATGATCTTGAGGACCAGCGACTGAAGAGCCGAGTCATCCGTGTCGAGAAGTGGGAGGACTTGCTCGCGAGTCAGCCACACCTTGGGCATCTGGTCGAGGACCATCAGAGCGATACGGCGGTGACTGGGGTTCGGACTCTTCAGGTACAGTGCGATCTCCTCGTCAGCTCCCGAACGAATGAGCGCATACAACAATGAGTGCTCCAACACGCGATCTGCCAGAGGGGCCTCGGTCAGCTGAGTCATGAGGCGTGACATCAGAATGGAAGGCGTTTTCTCGCTCACCGGAGTGTATTGAACGTCCCTGAGCGCGCTCCGGAAGAGGTTCTCTCCAGACAGTGATTCTGCCCAGGCCCGCAATCGAGCGGGATGCTTGAGACTCGGCAGATTCTGAGAGTCGCGAGGCCCATGAGTGATGGAGGAAAGTTGATAACGAACCCGCTCTCCCGTGAGCCCGACTTCCAGATTATCAGCTCCCTCGCTGGCCGACCTGAACCCCACGAGGAAGAAGCGAGCGTCTGTCTGCCGCGATTGGTCGCCGACATTCCTCTGCGGAGATTGAACATCGCTTCCCGCTAAAGACACCAACAAACGTTGCCACGCGATGGAGGAGTTTTTGAATGCCTGATCCAACTGCCCCGAGGACCGAATCGCATAGGTGGCGAACTGAATATCCTCCTTCCGGGAAAACACAGTGGACCGCAGTGCCTCCATAGCTCGTTGGGAGACGACCGGTCGAACATCACCCAGAAAGTCCAGCGTCTCCTTGAGATTGAGTTTCTCCCAGGCAATCTCCTTCCCGCGAGGGTCTTTCACTTGGTGAGACCCCACCTTCCGAATCCGGTACACCGCCCCGCCGATATCCGGCTTGGCGACCTGTGAGTTCGGGCAGCCAATGCGGAACCAGCCGCCGGTGTCGATGACGAGGAGTGATCCATCCGCGTCTTCGACGACATCGGTCGGGTGGAAGTCGGGGTTGTCGGAGACGAGGAAGTCCTCATGCGACTCCGCCTTGAAGCTGGCTCCTTCGCGGCTGACTATCGTGCGGACCAGCTTGTGGGTGTTGAACTGGGTCACGAAGAAACTGTGCTTCGGGTTCTCTTCGTCGATGGGGCCGAAGAACTGGTCAGACCGGTAGCGGGTCAGGCCGCTGACAGCGACGTGGCCGTAGTTGTGGACGGGGCCGAGCGGGTCACCGGTCGAGGGGAACTCGTCGATGCACGCCTGCTGGTCGTAACGCGGATAGACGCCGCCTTCGACCCAGTGGACCAGGCAGTCGCCGCGCGGGCCGTCGTAGAACAGGTTCACCGTCCCCAGGGCCTCGCCGGTTTCCAGGAAGTCGACCTCGACCGGGTTGTCCATCCCACCGCCCGCGTGGACGTGCAGGTCGGTCCCGTCGAGCTTGCACGAAAAGATGCGGGCTGCCTTCCCCTTCGAGACCAGTTCGCCCGCCTCATTCGGCAGCCCCGGCTCCGGCTTCGGCGGCGTGGTCGCAGCTGTGTCCTCACCGCCGAGATTCCCTTTCTCATCGCTCCGAATCTCATGCCCATGCCGACCATCGCACCACCACAGCCGACCATCCGGCGACAGAAACGGCCCGTGGATATCCTCAGCGTTCCCACTGAACCCGAACGACTTCACGAGAATTGTTCGCTTGTCGCAGACGCCGTCCTTGTCCGTGTCTTCCAGCTTCCACAAGTACGGCGAACTGCACGTATAGACGGCCTCGCGATGCCACAGTACTCCCTGCGGGAAGGCCAACTTGTCAGCGAACACGGTCGACTTGTCGAACGTCCCATCACCGTCGGTGTCTTCGAGAACGCGGATCAAGTCCTGCGGATCTTTGAGCAGCTCAGCAGCCGGGCGATTGGTCCCGGCACTTTCGGCGATATAGAGCCGACCGTCGTCATCGAAGCAGCCCATCATCGGGTGCAGCGTCTGCTCGGGAGTGGTCACTCGCTCGATGGTATAGCCATCGGGAACCTTGGGGAGGTCCGCAGCTTGCCCAACGGCTCCGAAGACGCCAACACACAGCACCGTCAGCATTCGCATTTGAGTCTCCCATTGAGGTACATTGATCGATAACAGTATGGGAGTGGGAGTCGCGATTCAACAGAATGGAGTCTCTTGAGTGATTTCATTGAGGTGCCAAGCTATGGGGCCGAGACGCGTCTCAACGAGTGAGGTCGAACTGCTCGTAATCGTTTTCATTGGATCCGTTGTCATCGCAATCGCAATGCCCGTCTATGTTGAGTTTCGCGACTTTTATCTGGCGCGAGGCGTTCGGCTGATCTGGTAACTCCACTTTGGGCTGGTGCTGGTGTCAGGCATTGTCGGGGCGGTGGCGGTTGTGCTGACGGGGCTACTGCTGGTCGGCGTGAAGTTGTTGGTCGACACGATCAGAGAGCGGATCGCGCGACGGCGGAAATAAGCGATGGCGAATTAGGATCGTTCGTGCGATTACTGTCAGCTTGTAATCATCGAATGGCGACTCTCCTGGCAAGTGAATGTTTGCTACTTCCAATCCGCCTGGCGGACCTCCACTATCACGTAAGGATTTCAGCCCATCGCCGGTGGTCGAGCGAAGCGAAAACCACCGGAACTCAGGCCCCCTCACCCCGGCCCTCTCCCCCCAGGGAAGTCCTCTCCGCAATCAGTACCGATTGTGGGGGAGAGGGAGCAGAGAGGGCAGAGCACCGCCAATTGGCAAATGCGCCCTGGCGTAGCTCACGTCGCTCCGCGACTGAGATCTTTTCTCACTCACAACATTCGTATCCAGCGGAACGCATGAGGATGAGTCTTACCGCAGGCGGAATGCGAGTCGCGGAGCGACATCGCCTACGGGAGTCGAACGGGCACGGGTTACTGCGCGAGGGACTTTGAACCCTTGGGCGAACCGGCAATCGGCACACCTTCGGGGAGCGGGCGGGCGGCGACGCGCCAGCCTTTGGCTTGGGCGTGGTCTTGCAGCGCGCGATGGGCGTCGAAGCTGTCGGGGTAGACCCAGAAGGTCAACGTGGCGTTCGCGCCCGCAGTTTCAATGGCCTGGACAAAATGAGAACCGGGCTTCAGGGCCTGCTCCGCAGTCTCTTCGATGATCCCGGCGGCTGGGCGAATCTGCCAGCCGGTGACCTCCATCTTGATGAGTCGACTTCCCATGTTCAGTTCCTCTGAGGGGGTGGCCTGGGCCCGCTCCAGGGTGAACTCCATTTTGTAGCCATCGACCGGCCCGACGTTGCTCTCGTAATACTCGCGCGAGAGCAGAAAGTCTCGCTGCCGCTGAATCTGGGCTTGCAGCCGCTCGACCAGAACCTCGACGGGGACGACGCTGACTTTGTTATTGAGCAGGCGGAAGTGGACCTCGGTCCCACTGACAAATCGGCTGACGGGGGTCGTCGAATGTTTGAGAATCTTCACCTTGGGAGCAGTCGCGCGAGCCTCGCGAAGTTCGGTCTCCAACGTCGCGAGTTGCGAGTTAAGCGAGGCAAGACTTTGTTTCTCCAAGAGGGCGAACTCGGCAGCTGACTGCTGATCGACGTTGACGGTGGCCACCAGGGTGCGAGCCTTGGTGACCTCTTTCTCGGCCTGAGTTGTGCGGTCAGTGAGAGTCTCGACCTCGGCCTCGATCTCCGCAAGTTGCACGGTCATCACGTCGAGGTCGGCTTGCATCGAACTCGTGGCGTCGACGAGTTCCTTCGGCGGGTTGAGCGGGGCCAGCTTGGCGGGCTTGGGAGGCGGTGGCAGATCGGGAATTTCCGGCGGAGGAGCCTCGACAGCCCAGACCATCGTCTCCGGCTCCCCGAGTTCGATCGGGTCATCCAATACGGTCGGCGGCGATGGCTCCACCGTTCCTGCTGTCTGGGGCAACACAATCGGAGCCCGATTGACACGCATCCCCGCGATCACAATCAGGATCACCAGGATCCCGACCATGTTGCATAGGACATCCAGAAAGGAGTCCGAGCCGAAACCGACTTCGTGTTGTTTCTTGCGCGACATGGGAGGGGGATCGTTGAGGGTTGAGGGTTGAGGGTTGAGGGGAGTGGGGAGTGGGGTTAGCCGCGGATGAACACGGATGAACACAGATCAAGAGGGTTCGGAGTGGTACTGTCGCTTGCGAGATTCGTGCTCGGTGCCACAACCAGCACCGCTCACTTTCCGCGTTCCCCATCCGTGTTTATCGGTGTTCATCTGTGGCTCACTCCTCCTTGAGGGCTGAACGAGGAGCGTCTTTCGCTCAACCCTCAACCCTCATCGCTCAACGTTCCCCCACTCAATCAAACACATACTCCACCGTGTTTCGCAGCTCCCACTCTTCGCTGGCTGACTGGAGCCAGGCGTAGTATTGGTTGCCACCGGGGAGGACGCGGAAGCGGAGGGCTGGTTGCCAGTGGAACCCCGCGGGAGGACGGCCCCAGCGCTGGGCGGCTGAGGTGAGTTCTTTCGAGAACGCTGTCTCCAGTGTGAGTGAGGACATCCCCTCTTCGATGGGGATCTCGTGCTGGCCGATCTGAATGTGAGTTGAGTCAATTGTGACCACGACGTACCGTTCCGCCGTAATGCTGTTGGGCGAAGGAGTCGGCAGTGGGCGGGGGAGATGCTGTTCGAGTATGGCGTCGGTCGAGTTCGGCGAACCCGTCGGTGAAGCGGCTTGCCCCCCTGCCCCGCCGGGTTGGACAGGAATCGAGTCCAGAGCTGCGGCGCTACTGGAACCTTCGCCAGAGAAGGTGCCCTTGCCGCCCGCAACGCCGTTGAGCTTCGACTCTCCGGAGAGTGTGGGATCGTCGGTCGTTTCGACAGCTGAGGTGCGATCACCGCCGGGCTGTCCAGGCTGGCGAATCTCTTGGGGCGGGAGTCCGTTGGTGGGGTCATGGGGCTGGAGCGGCTGACGTGCGGTTGCCCGATTGTCCAGCTGAGCGGTTTGCGAGGAGAGCAGATCGTTCACCTCTCCGCTGTCGGCGAACTGCGAGGTCGCCTCCCCCGAGCTGTCACCCGCTCCGCGTCCCGCCTCGGGCTGATCTCCGGGTTGGAAACTGCCCACGGGGCCTCGGGGGGTCGAAGGAGGGTGCAGATGTCTGTCTCGCTCTTCAGGAGTCATGCTCAGCAGACGATCGGGATCGACCTCGGTTCCGGGGTACTGCGACTTCCATCCCTGTGGCAGCTTGCGAACCGGCGTCTTTGAACCGGGGTTCAGTGGTCCAGCCGAGTCAGCTGAAGTGACATCACCCGTGCCAGTCCCCGCTCGTGGAGGTGCCTTAAATGGAAAGGGACGGCCCTGCCCTGGCGTGTTCCCCGCCAGCTCATCACGCGTCGGGGGTCGTCGAGCGGGCATGTTCCCCATCTCGTCTTTCAGGTCATCCAGCTTCGGCCCCACAAAGCCCCCACGATTGGGTGCCGTCGGAGCCTTGTAATTCGGAACTCCGCTACGAGGTCGCTCCTGCCGAGTGATCCGCTGCCCACCGACGAAGGTCTTCTGCTCCGGGTTCCGCAGCTTCTGGACCTCTTCCAAAACGAACTCGCCGCTCTTTCCTTCGTACTGCAATTCGTCCGACACCGGGAGGCGGCCTGCGGGTGCCTGAGCGGTCAATCGATTACGAACGCCGAGCACCTCGCCGATTGCCTCTTGACAGGCGACCTTGGCGTCGGGCGTCGAGACCGGCCAGACGAGTTCTTGCGACTGCGTCACCAACTCGTATCCCGAATCGACCGGCAGCCCTTCCAGCATCCGCCGCGTGACATAGTACGACACCGTTCCACCAGGCCGAATCACGAACAGCAAGTACGGCTCCGGCTGCATGGCCGCCAGAGAACTGGCCGCTTGCCGCTGAGCCTCCCAGTATTTCAGCAGTGCCTCGGCCCCCGCCCGCACGGGGTTGTATTCCGGCGTGAAACCCGACATGTCGCGGGCCGAAAGAGTGATCTCCTCCGAAGCGAAGCGGATCGTGTTCGCTTCGCACTCGATGATGATCGGGCGGCGGCGAGTCGGCGATGAACCCGCGTACGGCACCAGTTGAAACTTGTCGGCCTGCGCGGCCTTCTCGGTCTGCAATCGTTCGAGTTCGGATTGCAGTTGGGCCAGTTGTTGAGCGAGTGTTTGCTTGGTCGTTTTGGCTTTCTCGGCGTCGGTGGTGAGGTCGCCCTTCTCAACTCGCAGCTTGTCAATCGCCTCTTGCAGGCGGGCGAGTTCAGCAGCGAGATCGGCCTCCTGCTCGGCCTTTGAGCTGACGAGAGACTGGGCCTCGCTCAGTCGCTGTTGAAGACGTTCCCAGTTCGCGCGCAGGGCGTCCGTCTTGGCCTCCCACTCACGCCGCAGTTGCTCTTTCTCCCGTGTGCGATCGGGCTCCTGCGGGGGCGGCGGAGGGAGCAGTCGCTTCGACGGGGCCTTGACCGCAATCACGAACTTGGCGGCATTCGACTGGAAGGCCGGGTGGTCCTCGGGCAATGGGAGCGGAGTCTGTTGGCGATCCGCTTCGGCCTCGGCATCGCTCTGGGCCTGGACCAGTGCCTGCTCCGCTTTCGCTCGCGCCACTGCGTCGTGGTGCAGCTTTCGGGTCGTGACCAATAGCAACAAGATCAGCGCCCCCATCGCACTGATCAGTACGGCCAGAAAGGGAAAGAGGGAAACAGCTTGTCCGGTCTTTCGACGACTCACGTCACGGGGGCTCGCATGGGAGGGGGTCTCATCAAGAAATGGGAGGGACGATCACTAGCCCGAAGCGTCAGCGAGGGTGCTTGGCCTGCACTCCCTCGCTGACGCTTCGGGCTAGTAAAGGATCACGCGGCTCGGGAATGCACACGGGCGGTCAGCAGATGGATCGCGGCGTTCAAGCTGTGGATTGACTCCTCGAATTTCTCGGTGCCGCGTAGCGATTCGAGGTTCTCGTTGAGTCGCAGTTGCAGGCCAGTGAGGTTCTCCTCGTGGCCGACGATGCGAATGAGGTGTTCGCTATGTTGCGAGAGTGCGGCGGTCTGTATCTCACTCGCACTGGCGAGGTGCTGGAAGCTCCCCTGCCAGGTTTCGAGGCGGCTGGCGAACTCGTCGAGCATATTGCGGAGGTGCCACTGTTGCTGACGGGCGGCGGCTCCGATGTCCTCGCGCAGCATGGTGGTCCAGTGTTCCAGTTCCTGCTGCCGCGCGGCGTCGTGGGTGCGGCGGTCCTCTTCGATCTTCTCGATCGTGGACGACACATGCTGCGAGACGAGTTGGCAGGCGGTGAGGAACTCGCTGCGCACCGCTTCGAGTTGTTGAGCATGCGCTGCCATGGCGCTGTCCGTGCCGGAAATTAACGACTCGCTCAGCTGCTGCTGATGAGCGTCGATCGTTTCCGACCAGCGTTCGCGGAGTGTGTCGAGCGACAATTGCCACTGCCCCGACTGCTTCTCGATCAGACTGCCGGTGCTTTCGATCAGCCGACGTGCTGACTCTTGCTCGGCCAGCAGGATCGAGTTATCCGGAGTCGCGGGTCCGTCAATCATGGCCCCGCACAGGCTCAAGGCCGACTCTTCGGCCATCGACAAAATCGTGTCTTCGTTCCGCTTCACGAACAGCGACCCGAAGACCAGAGCGAGCGAGAACAGCAGCGCGATGGCCGTGGTGTCGAAGGCGATCGCCAGTCCGCTGGTCACTTCGGGCAATGAGGTGTCGAGCTTGTCGGGCGTCACGTTCGCGATGGCCAGCGTGATCCCCAGCACGGTGCCCAGGAACCCCATGATCGGGATCGCCCAGATGATCGTCTGCAAGAGAGAGTGACTGTCATGCAGCGCATCGGCGGCCGTTTCGGAGAAGAACTTCAGCTGGTCTTTCAGGCCCGCAGCCGAGACTCGCTCCTTGAGGAACCGACCGATGCCCCGCATCCGCCTAGCCCAGACGGTGTCCTGCTGCGAGTCGGCTAGCTTCGCCAACTCGCCGCGTAGTTGGTCTCGTGCGGCAATACTTTCGGTGGAGAGGGCTCGAAGCGCCGATGACTGAAAGGCCGCATACTCGGGGCGGAGTGCGAATGACTTCTGGACAAGGACCACCAGCCCGACAAAGAACAGCCAGACCTCCAGATACTCGACCCAGTGACTACAGCAGTACCGCTCGATGTCCGCCTTCCACATCGTCATGTGCGGAATCGCGGCATAGAACCCGAACGTGATGAACGAGCCCCACAGCCACGGAGAGCGGACGATGGCATGGCCCCAGTGGATCGACTCATCGAACTGGATGGCGTCGTTGATCGGTGGGGTTTCGAGGGGCTGTGACTGCATGAGGGTGATCCGTTGGGCTCTGAGTGGGCGCTCTGTGGTGAGTCAGGAAGTCGATCACTGGGAGGGCGAGGCTCCTGCCGAGCCGCCGCATGCGCAAGGACGTTGCATCCTGAACGCGGCTCAGCAGGAGCTTCGCCCTCCCGGGTGACTTGCTCCATTCATCCCACCGTGCACACTCGATGCTCGGGGCGCAATGTCCGCGCACATGCGTGACATCCGCTTCTCGTGTTAGAATCGGTTAAGTCACCGGGATCGATCCAGTTCAACACCGGCTGAGCGGTCAGAATCGGGTGTTGTCTGCCGGTTCCGGATCGGGAGTGGCCAATCCAGCCAGTGGAGAGACGATGCGTCCCGCAGAATCTGCCGATCTCGATGACGACGGGTTCCCCAGAGAGGCGGGCGAGCCGGGACATGACGCCCGCCGGAACTGGCTCGACCGCCCGTGGATGTGGCCGCTGTTCGGGTTGATTGGCATCGTGGTCTTCGAACTGACGACCAATCCCGGACTAGCCGTGGCAGTGTTCTGCGTGAAGCTCGGGGTGGGGGATGTCCGGCTCGGGCTATGGCTGGCTCGCCACGATCCGAACACTCAACGCGGGACCATTACGGGATTAATGGCCGCCTCGCTGGTCGGACTGAAGATCACGCTCGCCAGCTTGGTCATCTCGATCATACTGGCGGTGTTGTCGCAGACGATGGACCAGAATGCGGGCCAAAACCAGGCGGTCATCGGACAGTGTGCCAAGTCGCTGGGCATCACCGCAGCTGTCGCGATGTGTGTCTCACTGTTGATTGCCCGCTGGGGTTTCTTTCAGGCTCGACGAGCGGGGCAGAAAGTCTGGCTCGAATCGAGCATGCGGCGAGCCCCGATAGAGAACATCTGGCCGCTGGAGTGCGTGGGGAACACCTCACGCAACATGGTGATCGATGTCGCTCAGTTCTGCTTCCTGCTCCAGATTCCTCTGATTCTGTTTGCGGCGATCAGCGTTTCCATGCTCATCGGCAAGGTGTTTCCAGACTTCATGCCGTGGGGCATTGGCATCGCGATCATTCTGGAGATCCTGTCATACGTCCACCTGCGTCTGACCATCGGGTCCGTCGCCGCCAAACACCCCGGCGAGTGCTGGCCAGATCTGATGGCAACCCATCAGTTCCGAGGCTTGGAAGGGTCTAGACTGCAGGCGATTCGACGGGAGCCGGATGATGAAGATGACATCAATGAACTGTAATACGGGAATCGAAACTTGATCCTTTTTCATGATTTTCTACCGCTCAGAAGTTGACAGCTTCTCATGAGCACGGTTAAATCGTCCCGGGGGTCTCCAGTGCGGATTGCGGGAGGTCTCCAGTGCGGATTGCGGGAGGTCTCCAGTGCCAAACCGTTACAGTATTTTTTTGTTCACAACTCCTGTGATCGCCGTTGCGGCGTTCTGGGGGAGGTGGCTGTCTCCCACGACACGCGTTGCGTCGGCCTCTCTGCTCGGGCTACTCTGTCTCTCGCTGCTTCCAGGCTGCACTGACGCCAAAGCGCTCACACCCACAGTTTCCCAGTCCATATCCGTCGATGAGGGAACTCGCCACAAGGATCTCGGCCAGCTGACCGAGGGGGACGCGATGCAGCACACGTTCCTGATCCGAAACACAACGGACAAGCCCTTCACACTCACCGCGATTAAAAAATCCTGCGGTTGCGAAACGGCGAATGTGACGGAAGGGATGATCGTCCCGGCTGGAGGATTGCTCAGTGTGCCCTATTCCGTCCCCGCTCATGGGGCCGGGACACGCCAGGGGCAGCTGGTCATTACCACCGATGCGTCTGATGAACTGCTCCAAAAAATCGTGTTGACGCTGCGGGCGGAAATCCAACCGATTGTCTGGGCCAGCCCCACGCAAATTATGTTTGGATCGGTGATGGAGGGGGACTCCGCCCAGCAGGAGGTCCGGGTCGAATCCATTCTTCCCGGCCTGCTCGACAGCTACCGCGAAGTGGCCACCAGTCGCAGCTTGGTGCATGTCGAATTGCTCACCCAGTCGAGCAAGGCGATCGTTTTCAAGGTCGTCCTCGCTCCCGATGCGCCCGTCGGCGCGGTGCAGGACTTCATCCATATCTGTTTCGACAACAACGACCATCCTCAATTGAACGTCAAGATCGAGGCTCAGAAGAATGGCCCGCTTTCAGCTGCCCCGCGCGTCCTGATCGTGCCTGCTTTCGCCGCCGAGGAAACCCACACCCGCCGGATGCGGATCACGTCCGCCAACTCGGACAAGTTTGGGATTCAGCGTGTGGAATGTGCGGCCAGCGTGACGGTCGATCCCTATCCTGCCGATCCGCAAGCTGCGTTCGACCTGACGATCCGCTTCGCCCGCCCCACACGCGGCGAGTCACTGAACACCATCGTGTTCCACACCGAGCCACCGGGCCAAGTCAACGTGCCGGTGCGGTATGTCAGCACACCGTCTCCTTGATAGCGACACAGCTCAAGTCAGAAGTCCGCGAGACCCCGTAGTCCGGACGCCCACGTCCGGACTGGACGAACGGACGTAGGCGTCCGTTCTACGGGTGATCCACCCCGCACAGCCCAGTTTTCCGCGACGAAGCACATCTCGACCGGCTCTCGTTCAATCATAGAGGTCAATATGAGTCTCCACTCGATTCGGTTCGCGAGCCGCTGGCTGTGCGTCGCACTGGCCATTGCCGGGGGGCTTTTCGTGTCGCCCTCAGCCCCAGCTTGGGCTGAGGAGCCATCCGCTGACGAGATCCTCAAGAAGTCCCAAGAAGCCATGCAGCCTCCGATTCAGTATCGGATCCACTCAGCGAATGGTGATCTGATGGTGTCTCAAAAGAAAATGCCCGACGGCACGATTGCCATCCGCACGGAGACACAAAAGCCCATCCACAAGATCACGCTAAGGCTGGGGAGTGAATACTACGATGTATATCCCACGCAAGGAATTGCCGTCGACACCCAATTCATGTTTCAGGGGGCCAAGGCGCAGGCCGCCCCACTCTCATCAACACTCGACGGCCTGCCTGCCAATTCCTCCAAAATTATGGGGACTGTGGTCCGCGATGGCCGAGGCTGTTACGAGATCGTAACGGCAATTCCGTCCGAAGCGATGGTGGCCCTCCGCAAGGCACTTCCTGAGAATGTCAGAAACATGTTGCCCACGGGAAATCGGTTCGTCATCGACAAGGAGACGATGCTGATGGTCGAGATGGAGACACTGACGGACGCGAATTCTCCGACCATGAAAATGGAGTACAAGGACATCGTCCTGAAACCGGACTTGTCGGATGAACTGTTCTTGCTCCCCATTGGCGTCGAAGTTCGTAAGCCTAAATCGATCCGCGAAGAAGTGGCTTTGCATACCGAAATAATCCGAGCCGAGGTGGATGCTCTCTACCCAGCTCCTCCTCGATTGCCACCCATCGTGGCGGTCCCCATCCAACCTCCAAAGCATACACTCCCAACTCTCGGCCCCATCAAGATTGACATAGCGACAGGACGTACCATTCCCCCCGTTCCACCGGGAATGAGCCAATTGGAGTTTGACGTACTCACGACACCACCCAAGCCCCCGCTGAAGATGCCCCCCAATTACTCGTGGTTCAGATGGATCTTGATACTACTGCCCCTGTTCGCCGTGCTTGGTTTTCTCACCGTTAGCCGCAGTAAGGCCTCTCGTGCGGCCCTCGAACAGGCGAAATGAGACACAGACCAGAATTCCGTATCTCACTTCCTGAAAGGAGACATCCGCCGACTATACCAACTCTCACCATTCCTCATCGCCATTTCGTGCACTGACAACACCAGATTCACTCACCGTTCCGTCCACCGCCCCTCATTCACACCGGAGAAGTGTCCATGTCCACCTTACTATTAACAAGCCGAGCGTTGCTCTCTGCCCAGTGCTTCGTCGTCACCGTCATCATGCTGGTATCAGCACCAGGAATAGTTCAAGCCGAAACTCGCCAAGAATGCATCACGCGCGTGGAAGGCGTATTCAACAACCGAGTGACGAATTGTGCGACGGGGTTCACTGGCAACACTATGATCTGCGAAGATGATAGAGTTGCTGAATACAATGACGCGAACGCTGACTACCAACTAATGATAGATCTAATAAATGGTGTTTACGACGATCAATTCAATCAGTGCAACGACGACGACGAGATCAGGAAGACGAGATGCGAGGCCGACGAGACGCGCTGCTACGAGAATGTTCAAGTTCTGTATACGATTGCAATCTATGCTTGTGTCTTGTCGTCAGATCCCTTTTGTGAGATTTCAGCTTACATGTATCGCATGTATGCACGATCACAGTGTGAGTCAGCCAGATTATTTTGTGAAATCAATTCATCCATACTAAGGAACTCATGTGTTCAAGCAGCCGAAGAACAAAGGAACGACGACAGCTTGATCGAATCCAATCAGCTCACGGGGAGAGTGATTGCTGCGGAATGGGATTATGTCGCTTGTCTTGCGGGCGCGACTTCGGACTACCTCGCATGCGTTCTGCAAGCTGCACAAGCACGGCAGGATGGACTTCTCGCGTGCCCCACAGGCGGTCACGGTGCTCCTCCAGCTGGTCATGGTGCCCCTCCACCGCCTGCCGGTCATGGTGCCCCTCCCCCTCCATCCGGTCATGGTGCTCCATAGGCGGTGCGGCAGACTAGCCCAGGCATCGATTTGGATGTCTGGGTGGCAGAACAACACGGGGAGACCGCGGGGTGGCACCGGTTGGCTCGCTTTGGAGCCTACAGGTGTGCCTTGGCACAAGAGGTTCGCCGCGACTAGACTCTCGGCACCAGAACCTCTTCCGGCTATCGCCGCCCCGGTAGCCCAAAGCGGCAACCGGGGCCACCCCGCGAATCGCCTTCGATCACGTTCACCATCACGATCAATCATAGAGGTACTAATGAGTCATCACCAACACCACGGTCTACGTAGCTGGCTACGTGTCGTACTGGCGATCAGCTGGGCTTTCATGACTGCCCAGTCCCAGGCTGCCGACGCCCCAATGTCCGCCGATGACATCCTCGAAAAATCGCAAAAGGCGATGCAGCCACCCATCAAGTACTTGATTCGCACTTCGGGAATTGACATGCATGTCTCCCAAAAGTTGATGCCTGATGGCTCTATCACTTCTCGCACGGAATCCAAGCAGCCAATCGAGAAGATCAGTCTGATTTTTGGAGAGGAAAGCTACGATGTCTTCCCCACTCACGGGATCGCCATTGATACTAAGTTCATGCTCCAAGGGGCCAAGACCCAAGCTTCAACAATTTCCGCAACACTCGGGGGGCGGGTTGCAAACTCTTCGAAGATCAAGCGGACGGTCGTCCGCAATGGAAATGAGTGCTACGAGATCGAAACATCCATTTCGTCCGATGTGATTTCCGCTCTTAATCACTGAAGTTTTGCATTTCACCCGATCCCCAGTCTCACCATCACGCGATCGACGGTTTGGCCATGTTCTGTGACTTGGCTGAAGGCCCATTCCAGGGTG
>JAYTCW010000572.1:0-4502 GCA_043736295.1 Planctomycetota bacterium
CGCGAAAATGACGGATTTGCCAAAGATTCCCAAGGCAACGGTCCGAATACAAAGAGTGACTGCGAGTGGGCAGTGGAGTTCTTTCTGCGATCAGAAAGACACCCTGCCCGTCGAGGACGTTCAACCTCGACCACAGATCAGCTCCTCGTGGGGGACTGCGTCTGGGACGGAACCGCAAGTGGTCGGGATTGTAGCGGCAACAACTGACGTGGGTCGACCGCAACCGGAACGATTCGACAAGTCCAGCTTCCAAAAAGGGTGTGCGATGAGATTTTACTTCCTCGCATTGGGGACCTTGGTGATCGTGTGCGTCGGATGCGCAGACGGCCAGCAACTGGTTCGCAAGAACGAATACCATGCTCCTCCAGCTCAAATGCTGGCCCAACCGGGCCCCATGGTGGGAGGCCCCGGACCGGGGGTGATGGCCATGAACTTCCCCCCACCGGGGATTCAGCAGGTCGGCTACGACTGTCCTCCGGGCTATCCGGGCGGCTACGGCGGTGGTTACGGTGGCCCGCCACAGCGAACCAGCCAGGTTCGCTTCCTCGGCCCCGAGGGAATGCACGTGGGCTGGCAGATCGGCCAAGGCTTTGCCGAACACCAGATCCTCGCTCCCGGCCGATACAACTTCGCTCAAGGAGCGACGTACCGCTTGAAGCTTAGTGATGTGCCGGGCCGCGAAGGTCTGACGATCTACCCGACCCTCCATATCTATCCGACGCAGACTCAGACCAGTGCGTACCTGTCGCACAATGCTCTGCCACTGCGGATCAATGACGAGGATCTCGACCAGATCGAGACCAACAATTACGTCACCAAGGTGATCTACCTGCCAGACGCCAAGTACCAGGAACTGGCGATTGCCGGTGTCGAGGAACTCGTCTCCACTCGCCTCGGACCGGGTCTCGATCCCGTCGCTGAAGCCGACCGTCGCGGCACCATCATGGCGGTGATTCGCATGGGCAACATGGACTACGAAATGCCCGGCCAACTGAACGCCGTGAGCCAGACCGGGGCCGACAGTGCCATCGATCTGGTGGATGGTGAAGCCGGTCAGTTCGTGCCGCCTCAGCCGATCAGTGACTTCCAGTCGACCGGGGGCAACATCCCCAGTGACATGGTCATGGGTGGACCCGCTGGACCCGGCCAGCCTCCCTACGACATGATCGCGGGCATCAATGCTCCGATGTACGGTTATCCTTCGGTCGGTACGCCGATCGGCCTGCCCGGACCTCCGCACCTGCCATTCGGTCGTCCGGCCGGTCTGAAGTCTCACACGGTCCGCAACCTGACCGATGTGGACCTGGGCGAACCAGTGGATCACCTGCTGTACGACGTTCGCCACGAGCCAGGCATTCGCATGCCACATCCGGTCAAGCATGTCGAATACACCGAAACCCATCCGGTCTATCGTCCGGGGGAAACCTCGGTCCCGGCTTGGGCGTGCCCGTAACTCGAACTGTGGGGACAACCAGCGGGTCGCACACCCACCTCGCTGGTTGACCAGTCCCCGCAGCTGTTGAATTCCACGCGGTGGGTCGTGTTCCGCGACCCACCGCGTTTGCTTTTGAAGTGGTCAGTTCTCAGTTCTCAGTTCTCAGTGCAGAGACTGGAGGCTCTTGACTGACAACTGACAACTGACCACTGACAACTGACGACTACCCAACGAGTCTCCCATGCGATTATCAGCCCACGTTGCCATCGCTCTTCTCCTCACCCTCGTGAGCCTGCCCTCGGTCCAGGCGCAGAGCAAGTTTGGGAAGACGGGGAAGTACTACCCCCTCGATCACCGCAAGCCGGTGGGCGAGGCAGGACGTTGGCAAGTGATCGCCCAGCCGGGGATTCAGCACTACGTTCAGCCGGTCCAGATCAAGCTCCCCAGCACGGGTGAAGTCTCGTTCTACAACGGCAGCCCGCAACCAGCTGTCACCCTACCCGCTCCTGCTCAAGCAGGCATGCAAGTCGGGTACGCCTACCGCGTGAAGATCGCCAACATCCCCGAGTACCCCGGTGTTGAGATCTACCCATCGATCGAGCTGCTCGGACGCCTGCACCCGCCTGCCGAACTCAAAGACAAGTATCCCGTCCCCGTCGAGATCACTCCCGAGGAAATCGAAGCCGTCATGAACGACCAGATGGTCACCAAGGTCATCTACCTCGAACAGCCGCAAGTCGCCACGCCCTCGCATCAAGTCGACGGTCGCTCGCACGTCGAGTCACTGGGCGTCGAAGTCAATCTGCTCGAGGCCGCCGACCAACGCGGTCGTCCGATCGCCATCCTCCGCATCGGCGGTCGCATCCCCGACACGAATTCGTCCGAGGATGAGTTCTACTCCACCAGCCCGATCACACTGCCCGCTTCGCCGTAGGACGGGCACATTTGCCCGTCCGAATCCGCCCATGAGCGGCACGGCGCTAGCCGCCGGTTCTTCTCACCGCAGTTTGTCCAGAATTCATGCCCCCGCAGAACAACGGTCAGGGGAACCGGCGGCTAGCGCCATGCCGCTCACCCCCACGCAGGAAGACCTCCCCATGAGTTCACCACTCTTCCGCCCGCTACGCCCGGTCGTTGCCTCGCGCTGGACCCGTTCGGCCCGCTGGACGGCGCTGCTCGGAGCCTGCCTGCTCACCTCCTCGTGCGCCAATCAACGGCCCACGGTCCAGACCAGTCGCGCACCGCGAACACCCATCGCTCAAGCTGCCGCACGGGCCACTCTCGACGACGCTCCCGAGGCCATTGTCACCACGCACCGCGCTCAAAGCCCGCAACTCGGTCTGCCCACCGAGGACATCCACTTTCAGCAGCGGCTGAAGAGCAGCACCGTTCGCAGTGGGTCCGATTACGATCTGGGCGAACGACAGTCGATCCAGCAGACCGCCTACGACGAGGCCGCTTGCCCGCCACCTTTGAGCTACAACTGCGAGCCGCGCGAGTACGTCGACACCCCCGGCTGTCCCCAAGACGGCATGCCCTGCCGCACCTGCCAACCGTCGTATGCTCCCTTGATCGGAGCACTCCCCGCCACACGCATCGATCCTGAGCCGTTCTATTACGGCGACGAGTACATTTGCGATGGCGGCGATGAAGGCTACCCCGTCCATTATCACGGTCCCGATATGCAGGGTGTCGAGACCGAAGACACCGTCGTCGAGTTCCACGACAACCACGGCGAACGCCGCGTGCAACCCAGTAACAAGATCTGCATCTACGCCCCACGCTTTGCCTCGGTCCGCTCCGCCACAGCTCCGATCGCCGGTGTCCAGATTGCCAAGGTGGCCGGCGCTCACGATGGCCAATCGGTCGTCGGCTACAACGCTCAGATGCGGATCGATGAGAACCGCCGAGTCGACCAGCTGGAGACATTCCGCCTGCGGTCGCGGGCCAGTGGTCTCGGGCAGGATCAGACCGACGACGTGTTCGATGCCACTCAGTCGGTGGCCGTCCACGCCAAGTTGATCAACCTCTACGAAGCCCGTAAGTTCATCACCGACGGCCAATACGTCCAGGGCGAGAACGCAGTCATTACCGATGGCATGGCCGCAGCGGGAGTCTGGTCGCGTGACCTGAATCCGGTGGTCTCCGCCAGCGATATCACCGGCCAGCAGGTGAACACCGTCACTAAGGTCGAAGCCTATGTCGGTGTCGAAGACCCACGCGGGCCGGGCCAGCTGCGAGTGGTGAAGCTGGCGGATAAGTCGGTTGCCGAGATTGGCGAAACGGTCGAGTTCACGATCCGAATCGACAATCTGGGCGGCCTGGAACTGACAAAGGTCACGCTGGTCGACAACCTGACTCCGCGCTTGGAGTACATCGACGGGTCGGCCACAAACACGATCGATGGCGAATTGCTCATCGAGGACAACGGCGAAGGCAGCTCGAAGCTGACCTTCCGTCTCTCCGAACCGCTCAAGGGCAAGACCGGCGGCGTGCTGAAGTTCCAGTGCCTGGTGCGGTGAACGTCGGAGAATATCCAACCCGCCGCTCCGGCAAAGGCCGCATACCAGAAGTTCTTTCTGGCGAGGCGGGTGCATTACGTCGTGGGCGGATGGCGAATTGACTGGTCGGAAACAACTTCCCGATTCGTCGTCTTTCGCTCTACCAAAGCACGTCCTTTCGCGAAGCGAAAGGCGACTGCTGTTTCTGGCCAATTCTGGTTCAACTCACAATTTGGGGGCGGGGCCATGCCAGGCCGATCCCTCCCGATAAAAAGTGCAAAAGTCGAACTCAGAGGCCCGGCGGGAGAGACGCGGAGTCTGGCCTCGTAAAATGTGGCGAGGGGGGCACCGGAGATTCACCAAACCGGCAGTGGGTAAAACGCCGTTGCGACTGGCCAGGGGCGTGACCTAGTGGCCCGTCACGTCTTGGAATTCGGGTTCACCTCGGGAGGGCGAGGCTCCTGCCAAGCCGCTCCTGCCAGTTCGCGTGTCCCCTGGCTCGCGGCTCAGCAGGAGCTTCGCCCTCCCGCCAAGCAGGGCTCAACCCGAATTCCAAGCCTTGACGG
>JAYTCW010000573.1:0-12656 GCA_043736295.1 Planctomycetota bacterium
GCGGTGCGAACGACGCCAGCGAAACGCGACTCGACTGGTTCGCGCAGATGAACGTCAAGATGCTGACGGCTGAGCAGGTCTATGACTGCATCACGGTGGCCACAATGCCCAACAGCGGGACGGCGGATGCCGCCACGGGTCTGGTGGATCGCTTCGGCAATTCGACCCGCGAGGCATTTCTCCGCGACTTCCGAACTCCGTCGGGACGGTCCACCGAGTATCAAGGCGGCATTCCGCAGTCCTTGACCCTCATGAACGGAGCGCTAGTCGACGGGGCCACGGGGTTGCAGTCGAGCGGTCTGCTGAAATCGCTGGAGGCTCCCTTCTTCAGTCGCGATCAACGGATCGAGATCCTCTACTTCGCCACCCTCGCTCGTTCGCCGAAACCGTCCGAGAAGGAACTCCTCCAGCAATACATCACTGAAGACACCAAAGGAGCTGAACTCCGTGAAGCCCTCTCCGATGTCCTCTGGGCACTTTTGAACAGTGCGGAGTTCACGATGAACCATTGAGGATCCGTCTCAGCTAGTTTCGCGTATCGGGAGGGCGAAGCTCCTGCTGAGCCGCGAGTCCAGTTCGAAGTTCTCTCTCACTCGCGGCTCGGCAGGAGCCTCGCCCTCCCGATCATGTTCCTTTGAAAATGAGACCTCCCATGAACCTTTCCCTCTCTCGTCGCCATTGGCTCGGATCACTCACCGCCAGCATGGCGGGGGTCAGCGCCAGTGGCTGGTTTCCCCTGTTTGCTCAGGAGCAACTCGCAGCTGCGAAGAAGAATTCGCGGCATGTGATTCTGTTGTGGATGAGCGGCGGTCCGACGCAAACGGACACGTGGGACATGAAGCCCGGACACGCCAATGGCGGCGAGTTCAAGGAGATTCAGACGGCCTCGACCGGCCTGCGATTCAGTGAGCATCTGCCGAAGCTGGCCGCCATGTCGAGCAACCTCGCTGTGCTGCGCGGGCTTTCGACAGCGGAGGGCGATCACGGGCGCGGCACCTATCTGATGCGCACGGGATACGTCCCCTCCGGCCCCGTGCGCCATCCGTGCATCGGTAGCTCGATGGCCAATCAACTCGGGGGACCTCCCGGCGGGCTTCCGGGGTGTATCAGCATCGGAGCGTTCCGGACTTTCAACGAGGACGCCTTCGGGCCGGGCTTTCTGGGGCCTCAAATGCAGCCACTGATGGTGGGTGCCTCCGACATGCCGGGTGCCGCAGCGAACGGGGCCGATGGGTTTCCGCAGTTGCGGGTGCAGGGGATGAACCGACCGGGGCACGTCTCCGATGCCCGCTCGGAGAAGCGTCTGACGATGTGGAAGAACTTGCAGTCCGGGTTCCTCTCAACGCATCAGACAGGAGCCGCCACAACGCACAACAAGATCTACGAGAACGCCGTCCGGTTGATGAACAGCGAGGACTCGCGAGCGTTCGACCTCTCAAAGGAGCCGACCGAGCTTCGCGCGGCATATGGCCGGACGGCGTTCGGTCAGGGGTGCCTGTTAGCTCGGCGACTCATCGAGCATGGTGTCTCATTCGTCGAGGTCTCTCTCGGCACCAGCAGCGGCGGGGCGGGTTGGGATACTCATACGGACAACTTCAATGCGGTTCGCGGCTTGTCGACAGAACTCGATAACGGCTGGGCCACTTTGATGAAGGACTTGTCCGACCGGGGGCTGCTGGAGTCGACGACGATTCTGTGGATGGGAGAATTCGGTCGCACGCCCCAGATCAACGGCACCGTCGGACGCGATCATTTCCCAGCCGCCTGGTCAGCTGTGCTTGCCGGGGGAGGGATCGCCGGAGGCCAAGCCTATGGCCGGACTAGCGACAGCGGGATGAGCGTCGAAGATGGACAGATGAGTGCCGAAGACCTGCTGGCCACACTCTGCACCGCTGCGGGAGTCGATCACAAGACCTCACAGATCGACGAGAACGGTCGCCCGATCCGGATCACCGAAGGGACGCCAGTGAAAGCGGTGCTGAGCTGAACACTGGTCGAACCGAGACACCGAGATTGAATCCCAGAGACCCCTCCATGTGGCACCTCCGATCCAGATCGTTCATTCGCCAAACAGTCCTCATCGGTCTGGCGCTGGCTAGCGGTCTGGCGGTGGCGGATGAGAAGCTGTCGGTTCCGGTGCGGTTGCTGAATACAGCCTCAGTAACGAACAGGAGCGACATGCAGCGTCCTCCTGAGCCAGCCCTGCCCCAGGTGACTCCCGCAGCTCGCATGCCGCAGTACCAGTTGCATCGCAGCGAAGCCGGGGCGATTCCCAATCCGGATTCGCCGAGCGTGCGGTTCCTGCTTGTCACGCCGGTACGACCTCTGCTGGTGGAGGCCCTCGTCACCATCGATGGCCAGCCGTTCGCTCGACCGCGCGAGCAGCGGATTGAGAAGATCATGGCGTTCATCAACGACCCGGTGGCCTTCCGCGAGGCCGAGGCGAAGCTGACTCAGGCAGCCCCGGTGAACGCCATTCCTGACGCTCCCCCCGAGGCCGTTCCGCTGACCCCGGATGTGGAGGTGAGCCCGCCAGTGGCACCAGCGGTTGCCACCGAGTCGACTCCGGCGGAGCCACCCAAAGAACCCGAGGTCGCGGCCGTCGCCAGGTATGTTCCCCCGTCGACAATTTATGATCGCATTGAACGCTCGATGAAATCAACCGGCACAAAGCCCTCGGCCCCGGAGGTTCGCTGGATGCTAGCGAACTGGACCGATGGCCCGGTGCTGCTGTTCCTGAACGACAACTTCCAGCGGTTGCGAGCGGAGCAACAGCCGCTGTTCTCCGTTCTCGATTCGAATCGTGATCGAGTCGTGTCTGCTGATGAGATCGCCAGTGCGGTCAAATCTTTGGAGGAGTGCGATCTCGATCGCAATGAGGTCGTGGAGTCGACCGAGATCGCGAAGGTCGCGAGCGATCCTCGGAACTGGGCCGTTGCGACGCGGGCGTCTCAATTCCATCTGCTGCGACTCGATCAGGCGACTTTCCTCAGCACTCTGCTGCCGCGACTGAGCAGCCTCTACAGTGGCGATTCATCCACGGCGCTCGGGGCGATTGACACCGACCAAGACGGAAAATTCGACGACAAAGAGCGACAAGGTCTCCTCGAACGCCCAGCCGATCTGGTTCTCCGCTTGGACCTCAACACCTTGAATCCAGAAGCCTCTCGGCTGACTGTCGTCTCGGCCACAGATGGCAATCGGACCGTCATCGAGACGGCTATCTGCGTGACGAACACGATACGTCTCACCTTCCCCAACTACGCTCTGGAACTCTCTTCGGTTCAAGGAGGGGCCAGCGATCAGATCTCGATCGGCGCGATCAACGACGGTCACGCCATGTTGCCGGAACTGGACCCGAATGGTGATGGGCGATTCACATCTCGTGAGCGGTGGACGCTGGTCGAACGCTTGAAGACGTTTGACCGCAATGGCGACGGTTCGATTGCCTCGGACGAAATCTTTCCCACGTACCGCCTCTGTCTGGCCTTGGGCGCGAATGCTCATGAACCACTCAGTACACTGCGGCGCACGAACTCACCAACCATCCCGGACTCACCCGCACCCGACTGGTTTACTGAAATGGACAAGAACAAGGATCTCGATCTGAGTCGCACAGAGTTCCCCGGAACGGATGAGCAGTTCCAGCAACTGGATCTCGACAGCGACCAACTCGTCAGTGCTTCAGAGGCCGACCAAGCCAAGAACTGACCAGAACCCAAACACTCCACTTCCGCAGACGAGCAACCCCATGAATCGGATTGACACCCCCCACTCCAGCGAGATCGGCCACAGCGAAAATGGTCGCGTGAAGGACTCATTGCTAAGTCCTTCCGAGTCCGCATCCGCCGGAAATCTGGACGATGCCATTGACCGCATGCAGGAGCAGTTCACCGAGCTGCGCCGTCAACTGGCGGGCGTGATCGTGGGGCAGGAGGAAGTGGCAGAGCAATTGCTGATTGCGATGCTCTGCCGGGGACACTGCATCTTGCAGGGGATGCCCGGCCTCGCCAAGACGATGCTGATTTCCACGATGGCCTCATTGATTGATTTGCGCTTCCGCCGCGTGCAGTTCACCCCGGACTTGATGCCGGGCGACATCACCGGGACGGAGATCCTTCAGGAAGATCACACCACCGGCAAGCGTGTCTTTCAGTTCGTGGAGGGACCACTCTTCGGGAATGTCATCCTCGCCGACGAGATCAACCGCACACCGCCCAAGACTCAGAGCGCCTTGCTCGAAGCGATGCAGGAACGGCAACTCACCGTCTGCGGAAAGACCTACAAGCTGCCGGACCCGTTCTTCGTCTTGGCCACACAGAACCCCGTCGAAACGGAGGGCACCTACCCGCTGCCCGAAGCTCAACTCGACCGGTTCCTGCTGAAGATTCATGTCCGCTATCCCAGCCGGGATGAGGAACGCGAGATCGCTCGTCGCCAGACGACCGACTACGCCTTCCCGACATCGCCGGTGCTGGACATTCACGACATGCACCGCATGCAAGCTTTGGTGCGGAGTGTCGTCGTGGCCGACCATGTCTATGAGTCGGCTCTCGATCTGGTGCGCGGGACTCGTCCAGACGAAGGGACCATGTCGGCAGAACTGCAAAGTCTAGTGCAATGGGGAGCGGGGCCGCGCGCCACGATCGCCCTCCTCATGGCAGCCAAGGCGCGGGCACTGCTCAACCGGCGTAGCCATGCCACCACCGGCGATATTGCAGCTGTCGCTCTGCCTGTCCTGCGGCACCGCGTGATCCTGACGTTCAATGCTGAAGCGGCTGGGATTGATTCGGATGCCGTGTTGCAGCGGATCATCAGCCAGACGCCATCACTCTCCGCCGTGGAATCCTGACCCCCATGTTTCGCCTCTTCCGCTCCAAACCGACTCCCACCGCACCGACTGCGAATCCGCGCAGCCCGGCGGGAGCATCGTCGGAACTGGTCGATCCGAAGATCATGGAACAGATCGGCGGGTTGGAACTACTGTCTCGGACCGTCGTCGATGGGCTGCTGGCCGGGAAGCATAAATCGACGACCAAAGGCGGCTGTTGCGAGTTCGCTCAGCATCGGCAGTACGCCCCCGGAGATGAGATCCGCCAGATCGACTGGCAGGTCTTCGCGCGGAACGACAAATACTTCATTCGGCAGTTCGAAGAGGAAACCAATCTGCACGCCGTGATGGCACTCGATACCAGTGGTTCAATGAAGTTCGGGCTGTCCACCGTCAGCAAGTTCGAACACGCCCAGCGCGCGGCGGCTTGTCTGTCGCGACTCCTGCTCCGGCAGCGTGATGCGGTGGGGACCGCGATTCTGAACGAAGCGAATCCGTATTATCTTCCGCCGAAGCAACACGCCGCGCACCTCAAAGCCATTTTGTCGACACTACTCGCCGCTCAACCCGCTAGTGGGGGTTCCCTGGCAGTTCAGATTCGAGCCATGATCCCCCGCATGAGTCGGCGCGGGATCTTTGTTCTGTTCTCAGACTGTTTCGGAGACCTCGACGAACTGGCCGAGTCCCTGCGGATTGTTCGAGCTCGAGGACATGATGTCATCGTGATGCACGTTCTGGCCCCGGAGGAGATTCACTTCGACTTCCGGCACTGGTCGACGTTTCAGTCGCTCGAATCGGCTGGGCAGCGCATGAGCCTCGACCCGGCGGCGATCCGCGAGGGATACCTCAAACGGATGCGAGCCTTCCTGGATCGGTTGCAGGACACGGTCACGGGACTGGGTGGGGACTACGTGCGACTGGTGACTAATCACGATCTCTCGGAAACGCTCGGCTGGTTCCTCCGTCAACGCGCTGCGAGGGTTCAATGACCTTTCTCAGCTACTTTTTTCTGTTTGCACTCCCCCTGGCCCTCGCGCCCGTGGCGTTGCATCTGTTTGATCGACGCCGGAAGGTGACGATTGAATGGGGGGCGATGCAGTTTCTGGAAGAGGCCACCACGCAGCGGACATCCGCGAGGAAGCTCAAGCAGTGGCTGCTGCTGCTCCTGAGAATGCTGGCTCTGGCCGCGCTGGTACTGGCTCTGGCTCGACCGCTGGTACCGGGGAACTGGCTGGGAGGCTCCGAGCAGTCGGAGACGATTGTCATCATCGATAACTCGATGTCGACGCAGCGCACCGATGCGGAATCGACGCTCTCGGCCCAAATTCAAGAACGAGCCCTCGCTCAGTTGGCCGACCTGCCCACTGGAAACGTGGTCCGCATTCTTCAAGCCTCGCCGTACCCGATTTGGGTCACGTCCCACGAACTGAAGATCAGCGACGGATCGCCCGAGGAACTGAAACGCCAACTGGCGAGCATTCAGCCGACCTCAGGGGGCAGCGATCTCCTGGCTGCTCTGTTCACCGCAGCTCAGGCGGACATCACTGGCAATTCCCGGAATCGAAACATCCTCCTGGTGACGGATGGTCAGGCTGCCGACTGGAAGATGTCCGATTCCAGTGGATGGCAGCGGCTTCAGGAAACGTTGCGTACATCCACCATCCCGACGCAGCTCGATGTGGTGGAAGTCCGGCCCAAGACAGCGGCCACTCACAATATCGCGATCAACGCGATCAAGTCGTCGCGAGTCCTCACCGGAGTCGGCCAGTCATTTTCATTGACAGCCCATGTCCAGAATTATTCGAAGGCGGAATCGGCGGGCTGTCGGCTGCGCTGGCTCGTATCTGGACGCGAAGAGAACGTTTCCGACGTGCCGTCTCTGCCGCCGGGGAACACCCATGAGGTGGCCTGGCGACATACGTTGACGCGTCCCGGAGTCTACTCGGTGTCGTGTGAGCTTGTGGGCGATACGGCCAAGCTTCCGGACGATCTGGAGCCGGACAATCGGGCCAGCGTGGTCATCGAAGTCCGCGATGAAATCCCGGTGCTGGTGGTCGAGTCTGCGACGGGACAGGCGGAGCTTCAGCAGGATTCGTTCTTCCTGCAAGCGGCGATGGGCTGGGTGAATGGAACCGCCCTCGAAGAGCACAGCGTCTTTCGCCCGGTCGTAGTCTCGCCGGACGATTTGCTCGCGATCGGATTGTCCGAATACCGCGCGGTGGTCATCCCGAACTTCACACAGCTGGAGCCCGTGGCTGTCGATCGACTCAAGGCGTTCGTGATGAACGGGGGTGGTCTATGGATCGCGATGGGGCCACGAGGTGATGTCGAGATGTTTAACCAGCATCTGTTCGCCGCCGGGGAAGGACTGGCTGCGCTGGGGATCGAGGGAATCGTTTCGGAACCCGATGCCAAGAAGAGTCCGGTGATCAGCGCCGCTGGGCGAGACCATCCAGCCACGGCGGAACTCGCCGATAGCAATCGCCTCGACACAAACGAGATTCGCGTCCGTCGTCGCTTTCGGTTCGCTCAGCCGAGTCGCACAGAAGAGGTCTCCGTGCTGCTCGGTTTGAGTAATGGGGAACCGCTGGCCATCGAGAAGTACGTGGGGCAGGGCCGCGTCATCGTCATGGGGATTCCGCTGACGATGCGTGACTGGAGCGATCTGGCCAAGTCCCAGGCGTTCGTCGTCATGGTTCAGGACTGGATGAATTATCTAACCCAGCCTCAGGCCACGCGCCACAACCTGTTGCCCGGTGATCCGATTGTGCTGCACCTGCCCGAGGGTAATCACCACGACGCCTTCTTGAAGACTCCGGCGGGCGACACGGTGGAACTGGCTGCGGAGCCGTTGCTCGATGGCGTGATGTTCCGCTCGACGCGCACGACTCTGCCGGGTGATTATGAGCTGCAATTGGGTTTGTCGGGAGAGACCGTTCCGTTCCATGTGCAACGCCCCGTGCAGGAATCGAACCTCGCGGATCTTTCCGATGTTGAACGCCAACTGCTCAGGGACACCGCCAGTTTGACCCGCAACGTAGAGTCCTCCGACCTGGCCAGCTACACGCATCGCGATCCCGTGTGGCCGCTCCTGTTGATGCTGCTGATCGGTTTCATGAGTGTCGAGCTGGTGCTGTCGGGCATGATTTCCCGCGAACGGTTCGGCGTGGAAGCCATCCCCGAAACCGTCGAGCAGTCCGGCTTAGCGCCTCTGTCCACTCCGCAGGCCATCCGATCTGCGTCGGAGTGGAAGGCCGAGTTCTCGAAACCTCATCCCTCACCCGTGAATGTGGAACTCTGAACAGACCCATGCCCTCCACCACCAGCAACACCGAACACTTTTCGCTCGACGGGCCAATCAGCCCGTGGGTGGCGGTGGTCATTGCGCTGGGGCTGTTGGCGGTGTTTACATGGTCGCTGGCCAAAGAGCGGCAGGTGCTCGGGCGATGGCAGATGATCCTGTTCTGGCTGTTGCGAACGACAGCCCTGGGGATCGCCCTCTGGATGTTGCTGGCCCCGACGAAGATGTTGGTGGAGGTCTCGACGACGCGCAAATCGGTCGTCCTCATGGCCGATGTCAGCGGCAGTATGCAGACGGTCGACCCAGCGGGTTCCTCGGACGATACGCGCTGGGCGTTGATGCAGTCCAGCACGGCCTCCGCATCGATGACGCGGGCGGCGGAATCCGCCATTGCCGCAGCGGTCATCGCGGAACAGCATCTGCAGTCGGCCAGCTCCGCGCTGGCTCAACATCAAAGAGAAAGTCTCGTGGTCGATGCCACCTCAGCCGCTCGCGAGGCTCTGGATCGTGTGCGAGTGCATGTGGCTGTCCTGGTTGCTGGCCTGTCCGCACAGAGCGCGGTCGATGCGGAGTCGAAGGCGCTGGCCCGTCGAATCTCGAAGGATCTGACGAGTGCGGAGTTCACTGCGTTTGATGAACTCTGTGAGGCGTTGAAGAAGCAACGCACACCGACCGACCGGGGTTGGCGGGAAAGCCTGTCCGATCTTCAGATTCGCATCAGTACAATTCGACGACGACTCACCGAACTGGCCAAGGTAGCTGAGGCCGTCGAATCAAATCCGAGTCTGTCACGGTCGCTCGCAGAGCTCCAACGATTACCTCGACTCACTCGCGTCGCACATCTCATGGGGATGCTAGAATCGGGGGTCTTGCAAGAGATCGCCGAGAAGGCCGACATCCGCATCAGCACGTTCGATCGGTCTCCCCACGCATTGACGCGGATCTCTGCCAGTCCCCCAGCGGGAACCAGTTCCGAGCCAGCTCCTTCGACCGATTCGAAGTCCCCAGCGGGGTCGGTTCGCCGAAGTCTGGTGACTGATCTCCTATCAGCGACCAAAGACAACGATGACGAAAACGATGAGACGACTACGGGCGAGACCAACCTCTCCGCCGTACTCGAACAACTCGACCGCGACCGTCGCGAGCAACCGATTGCGGCGGCAATTCTGCTGACGGATGCGTCTCACAATTCGATCGGGGCTGTCAATCCGCGAGTGGCTGCGGAGGCCCTGAAGGGGCTGCCGGTGTATGTCCTTCCGATTGGGAATACGCAGTACGTGCGGGACGTGTTGATTCAAGCGGTCTTTACGCCGACGGTCGCGATGCGCAACGATGACATCGTCATCGAGGCGGTCATCCAGGCTCATGACTGCGCGGGCGACAACTGCGTGGTCCAATTGCTCCAGGACGATCAAGTACTCGACACGCGAACGATCCCGCTCGATGCGGGCTATGCCACACGCCGTGTTCGCTTTGATCGGAAGCTGAGCGAAGTCGGACTTCAGCGGTTTACGGTTCAGGTGTCGTCGCTGGAGCGCGAGCTGTCAGAACTCAACAATCGGAGCGACTTCGAAGTCAATGTGACCCGCAGCGAGATCAAGGTTCTGCTGGCCGACGAAATGCCTCGGTGGGAGTTCCGCTACCTGGCGCAGCTCTTCCGCCGCGATCCGAAAGTGGAACTCGATGAGTTGCTGTTTCACCCTCGTCTGATTGCAACTGGGCGACGGCAGGAGACGAAGACGTTTCCGACGACCGTGGATGCTTGGGATCAGTATGACGTGGTGATTCTCGGCGACCTGTCAGTGGAACACCTTCCGCTCGACGCGCAGAAGTCACTGATTGAATACTTGCGAGATCGGGGCGGGACAGCCATCGTGATCGCGGGCCAGGAAGCGATGCCGCAGGCGTTCGCCGAGCTACCGCTCGCCGGAGTCCTTCCGGTCACGCGGCTGCCCGATGAAGTCGCAGCCAGTGGGTCGGAGTATTCGTTCTTCGTCACCGATGCGGGGCGGCAACATAACGCGCTCCGCATCGCCGACACCGAAGAGGCCACGCAAACAGCCTGGGACTTCGTCAGTCAGTTCGCCCCGCTGCACCAGGTCTCACCGTGGAGACTCCCGCGACCTTCCGCGACGACGCTGATCTCCGCCGTACCCAAGGGGACGCTCGATGAGGTTCAAGCCGCCGCCACCAGCAGCTTGCTCTGCTGGCAACCGGTCGGTCGGGGACGCATGATTTACTTCTCGGGACCGGAGACCTACCGACTCCGGTTTTTGCGAGGAGATCAACTGCACTATCGCTTCTGGGGGCAACTGCTGCGGTGGTCGCTGGCCTCTGAACTGGCAGCCGGTTCGGAGCTAGTCCGCATTCGCAGTGACAAGAGTCAGTATGCGGGCAACGAATCGGTGCAGATCATGGTGCGGCTCGCCGACGGAACCGGAAACCCGGTGGAGACCACCGGCGAGTTGAAGGCCATCGCCCGCAGTGGGGACGAAGAGCATTCGGTGGTGCTGACGGCGGACGAGAAGATTCCGGGACAGTACGTGGGCGTCTTTCGCTCGCTGCCGCCCGGTGAGTACCGGGTCGAGCCAATCGGGGAGGCCATCACGCAGGCTCTTCCAGGATCAACAGATCCGGCCCCCGCCAGTTCATTTTCGGTCAGGCCGAATCTCCCCATGGAGCTGCTCGACACGCGCTCGGATCGAGCGCTCGCACAACAGATCGCCGACATCACGGGAGGCCAAGTGGTTCCCCCCACTGCTGTCGAGGAAGTGCTGAAGCTGCTCAACTTGGAACCCGAGGTGACACAGCGACTGGAAACGCGACCTCTGTGGGCCGAGTGGAAATACCTGTGGATCATCTTCGGGTGTTTGCAGATCGAATGGATCGCAAGAAAGCTCAAGGGACTGTCGTAAGGCTCACCAGCCTGTTCGACACCTTGTGTCCCCAAACACAACCGTTTTGGAATCAGCCATGTCTACCCACCTCAACGCCACGTTTCCCGCAGTCATGCGAGATCGGCTCAGCGCTGTGCGGACTCGACGGACAGCGTTCGCGTTGGTGCGAGCGCTGGCCATCGCGCTGACAGCGCTCTTGGTCGCAATGCTGGTCTCCATGCTGATCGACTGGGGCGTCACGCTCTTCGACATCCGTTACCGCGTCCTGTTGACGACATCGACTCTGGTGATGGGGCTGGTCGCTTTACTCTGGACTGGCTGGGGACCGGTTCGTCGGGCTCTGGGCTGGACGACAGCTGCCGAGCAGGTGGACCAGCGCGTTCCGCAGTTGGAAGAACGCTGGTTGACGGTCGCGAGTCTGGCAGAAACAGGACGCGATCTTAAAGATCCCGCGACCCAGGCGATGCTGGCGCGCGTCACCAGCGAAGCGGTCGCGATGAGCCGCCTGGTGCGTCCGGAACAGGTGGTGAGCGGTCAACTGCTGAATCGTCCACTGTTCGCACTAGGAGCAGCCCTGCTCACGCTGGGCATTTTCTTCGCCAGCCACTGGGGTCAGACATCGATTCTCTGGCAACGGTTCTGGTCTCCGACGTTGAACATCTCGGCGACCCAGATGAAGGCGCTCACCGGGGATGCCGTGGTCCCCCGTGGCCAGTCGATGGACATCGTGGCCGCGATGCTGGGACTTCAGCGAGAGTCGGTCGATCTGATCCTGCGTCGTGATTCAACACCGGACCAGGAGGAACTACTGACGGTGACTCCGGCATCCTCTACGGATGGTTTCATTCACTTCCCAGTCGATGTCGATGAGACACTGCACTATCGAATTCAAGCGGGCGATGGCCGCACTGAGTGGCACACGTTGACGGCGATCGATTATCCCGAACTGAAGGACGTGCGGTTGACCGTCACGCCACAGAAGTACGTCGACGAACCGGTGGCCGAGAAGACGCTGATCCCGAGTCGTCTGCGAGCTGTGCAGGGAAGCCGGTTGGAACTGGCCATTAAGCCGCAGGTTGAGTTGAAGTCGCTGACGCTTCTGATTTCTGTCCCCTCTGCCAAGCCTACTGCAACCGCGAATGAGGGGCCGACCGATCGACCGGCGGACAGAGTCAAGACACTGGTCCTGAGTCGCGGAGACGATGGCTGGTATCGATTCGAGACAGCTTTGGTCGAGAGTTTTTCGCTGACACCGATTCTGGTCAGTCAACATGATCTGAAGAACCGCCACCCGCGTGTCTGTGCCGTGGAGGTCGTGGAGGATCATGCTCCCGTGGCCCGCATTGTCAGTCCCAGCGGCGAGAGTTCAGCCAGCCTGGATGAGGTGCTGGACATTCGCTTCGAGGCCCACGATGACCACGGCATCGCTACCGCGAAGCTCGTAATCTACGAGGACAATCCCCTCGATCCCGCACACCCCAAAGTCCTGGCTGAGCGTGAGATTCCACTCGGCGATCAGGCGCTGCAGAAGCACGTCATGGGCCAGATCAAGTTGGACCTGAAGGAACTCGGACTGCAAGAGGGCACGAACATCAGCTATGCCGTGCGGGTCACCGACAACCGCGAT
>JAYTCW010000574.1:0-4862 GCA_043736295.1 Planctomycetota bacterium
CCTCTGTCGTGAACGAGAGGTTTCAGGGAATGGGCGATCGGCTCTCACTCGATGTGCCATGTGCTTCGTGAGAGACTGTCGGCTGGGGCGAGGAGTGTCTTCGATTTTAAACAGAAGGTCACGAAGGAAACGAAGAGACTTCGAACCTGAGCCTTCGTTTCCGTTGCAGGCCTCTGTTTAAAATCACACAAGCGAAAACGGGAAGTGGATCGACACCATGTACGGATCTCCTTCGAGGGGGAGCGGGAATTGATCCTGGACCATGTGGGATGTGGTGAAACACAATCGCCCCCTCCCGTCGAGCGGGGCGGCTGAGAGACATCTCAACGCCGCAGGTTCAGTTCGCTGCCAGATACCAACCCACGCCGAGGGCTGCACACGCTGAAAGTGTCAGCACCATCCCCTTCTTGAAATAGAAAGTCAGCAGCATGGCGAGTGTGGCGATCACGCAGGCTCCCACGCTGACTGTGGTCCAGTCGGGAACCTCCAGCTTGAACTTGAGGACGAAGTATTGCCAGTTCGACAGTAAGGCTTGCAACTTGGGGAACCCATGGAGTGCTTCCCACCACGGAGCCTCCCACTTCAAAAGCAGGTACTCCCGGGCCTTGAACGGTGCGAACAACGTATTCAGTGCGAACCACACCGCCAAGTTCAACACCACTCCCACCACGGCAGCTGTGATCGTCGAGAGAGCCGCTGTCAGTTGCCGATTGCCTCGTAGCCGTTCGATGTATGGGGCTCCCAGGAAGATCCAATAGAAGCACGGCACAAACGTGACCCAGGTGGTGATCGCCGATCCGAGGATGCCGGCAGCAATCGGTGAGAGCGGCCCCGGATGGCGGTACGCTCCCAAGAACGCGACGAACTGCACGACCATAATCAGTGGCCCCGGTGTCGTCTCGGCCATCCCCAGTCCATCAAGCATTTCCGGAGCGAGAACCCAGTGGTAGACCTCGACCGCCTGCTGCTGCACATAAGCCAGCAAGGCGTACGCTCCACCAAACGTCACGCACGCCGCCTTGCTAAAGAACAGTCCTTGCTGCAAGTACACCGAGTTCGGCCCCTGCCAGTAGTACAAGGCCACCAGTGGTGCGAACCACAGCGTCAGACACACCGCACTCACCCTGAGACTTCGCCCCCACGATGGAGCGACCGGCACCAGATGCAGGTCCGAGATGTCGCTGGTACTCGAACTCCCCCCGTGCCCCTTCAGCACAATGAATCGGTCAGGAGCGACCTTGCCGCCGATGTACCCGATGATCCCAGCTGCCAGCACAATCACCGGAAATGGCACGCTGAAAAAGAAGATCGCCACGAACGAGGCAGCAGCGATGCCGTACATCGCGTTGTTCTTCAGCACCCGCTTGCCGATCCGCAGCACCGCCTCGAACACGATCGCCAGCACGGCGGGCTTGAGACCGAAAAATAGAGCCTGGACCGCGACCGTCTGCTGATACTCGGCATAGATCAAACTGAGTATCAGAATCGAGACCGCTCCCGGCAGAATGAACAGTCCCCCCGCGATTAGCCCCCCGCGCAACCCGTGCATCAGCCACCCGATGTAGGTCGCGAGCTGCTGAGCTTCCGGTCCGGGAAGCAGCATGCAGAAATTGAGGGCGTGCAGGAACCGGTCCTCGCTGATCCACTTCTTCTCGTCGACCAGAATGCGGTGCATGACCGCGATCTGCCCGGCGGGGCCACCGAAGCTGAGGGCAGCGACCTTGGCCCACGTTCGCGTGGCTTCGGGGAGGGTGGGGAGTTGTGGAGAGGTATCGGTCATGAGGGCCTGTAGTACGGGTGGTTCGAGAGCAATTGTGATTCCGCCTGCCGCTTGAAACGGCCCATGTGGTGAGCGGCACGGCGCTAGCCGCCGGTTCTTCTGCGTGTGGCCCATTGGAGAACCGAGTCCCCTGGCCAGACCACGGTCAGAGGAACCGGCGGCTAGCGCCGTGCCGCTCACGACCGGTTGCGTCCGATTCGGTTAGCGACGCCCCACTCCGCCCGACTCCAGGTAAGCCAGCAGGTCGCGGACCTCATCGAGCGTCAGTGTATCGAGCAGCCCGCTCGGCATGGGAGAGACGGGCGAGGTATTGTGCTGGTCGATCTCCTTCTTGTCGATCTCGACGACCTTGCTCGCATCAAGCGGGTCGATACTCAGCCGGACTTTTTCGCTGCGGTAGTCCCCCTCGGGGATAATGCGGCCCGTGTGGGTTTGGCCGCTGAGTGTGGTGATCGTTTCGAGCCGATAGTTCTCGGCCACCGATAGCGACGGGGTCAGGATCGAGTCGATGACATCCTGGCGACTGAACCGGCGACTCACAAAAGTCAGGTCGGGACCGACCGCAGCACCGCGCAGGCCGACGCGGTGGCAGCGGGCACAGAGGGCTTCGCGGAATAGGATGCGACCCCGCTCGACATCGCCCTTCGGGGCATCACCGCCGTGGAGTGAGGCGAGGTCATCGGGCGTCCACTTCTTGTGGAACGGCCTCGGCTGCGGCAACGGTTCGGGCACCGGTGGCTTCGGCTCCAACAGCCCCACCAGTTCCGTCTTCTCCGCCTCCGAGAGCGTCTTGATCGACTCCTCCCGCAGCCACTTCTCAAGCGGCGGCAACCCCGCCCCGCCGATCATCAGCGGGATCGCGTTGATCGTCTCGAACTGCTGCCGCCGCAGCGCAAGCGTCCAGCCGGTCTTCTGATTCCGCAGAGCGAGCAGCCCCGCCAGTGGGGAGAGGAAGCAGAAGAAATCAGATGCGGCCTTATCTGAGTTACAGACCCCCCAACATGGTACGTTGAACCGGAATTGTGCGAAGCCGCCCGCCTTGTCAGAATAAGCAATGTACTGAGGGTGGTTCTGGATTGACTTCGAAAGCGGCGGCCAGTCATGTCTGATTCCCCAGCCACGGGCACACCGCCCGCCGAACGTCCGGATACGACGCTAATTTCTCCCCCCTTGGCTGAAGCGGCGACGCAATCCGCACTCAGCCATCCCCTGGGGCAGACAGCCTCCGGCGAGACTCTGTCGACCGGCCCGCGCAGTACGCTCGTCGATGTCGGCAGCCAGCTCGGTCCGTACAAGTTGCTCGCCAAGCTGGGCGAGGGCGGCATGGGGGCCGTCTACCAGGCGCGGCATACCAAGCTCGGCAAGTTGGTCGCCCTAAAGATACTGCCGCAGCACCTCCTCTCCCGGTCCGATGCGCTGTCCCGGTTCGAGCGTGAGATGCTGGCCGTGGGGTCGCTGCAACATCCGAACATTATCCAGGCTCTCGATGCGGGCGAGATCGGCGGCGTGCATTACCTGTCGATGGAGTACGTCGAGGGCCAGGACTTGCAGGAGCTGATCAAGACGCAGGGGCCGCTGTCGATCGTCAATGCCTGCAAAACAATCCGGCAGGCGGCGCAGGGGCTGGCAGCTGCGCACAAGCTGGGCCTCGTGCATCGCGACATCAAGCCGTCCAACCTGTTCATCACCAAGCAGTCGGGGCAGATCAAAATCCTCGATATGGGCCTGGCGCTTCTGGCGCAGGAGGAGACTCCCGTGGCGTTGACCACCACGGGGCAATGCTTCGGCACGCCCGACTACATGGCTCCCGAGCAATGGAACGATGCACACGCCTGCGATGCGCGGTCCGACCTATATTCGCTCGGCTGCACGCTGTACTTCCTGCTGGCTGGTCGACCACCGTATCACAGCGACACCCACCGTTCCGCAGCCAACAAGATGAAGGGGCATGTGATGGACCCCGTCCCGGACCTTGCTCTGGCGCGGCACGATGCACCGCCGGGGCTGGTGGCAATCTATTTCAAACTGATGGCGAAGAAACCGACCGACCGGTTCGCGTCCGCCGACGAACTGGCCGCCGCTCTGGTTCCCTGGTGCAAGGCAGTGCCTGCACCATCCGCAGTCGTCGCTCCCCCACGGTCGCCCCGGTCCGCTGCGCCGAAACCGCCCAAGGCCGCAGCTGTCGCGGCCCCGACTGCACGCCGTGGGCCTCCCCGCCGACCGTGGTCGCGGTGGCGGCTGGCTGCGGGGGGAGCAGCTGCGCTGATCTTGCTGGGCGTGATCATCATCACGATTACGAATAAGGACGGCACGCAGACGAAACTCGAAGTCCCCGGAGATGCACAGCAGATCGAAGTCACCCAGGCCGGTAAAACGCTGGTGAAGGTCAATCCGGGAGACCCGCCCAAGCCCATGGCGACCACGCCCTCTGCTCCCGCCGATTTGCTACCCATCGACTACGCCGCCGAACGCAAGGCGGCGGAGTGGCTGGCGAAGACCATCGAGGGGAAATCGTACTGTCACCTCTTAGACGCACAGGGCGAATTGGTCCGGATTTCCCCAGACGACCGTCAGCTTCCCGACGGTGATTTTGTCGTTGACGGGTTTCATCTGGAAGGTTCCGACTACGACGATGCGGGATTCGCGAACTTGGCCGGTTGTCGTCGCATTCGACTTGCGAGCGTGCTTCATAATACGGCCCTGACTGCGAAGGGACTACGGCATCTCACATCCAGCGTGACACTGAATCATCTGGGAATCGGGAACTGCCCAGCAATCGAAGGAGCACTGATTCCTCTCTTGGGTACATGGAAAGAATTGAACTATTTGGGTCTGGTAGAGTGCAGATTGTCATCCGAAGATCTGCTTTCCTGGCCGGCGATGCCGCAGTTGATCTCATTGTACCTAACTGACGTTGTGGTCAATGAAGATGGGCTTCGTTCGATCGTTCGCCAATGTCCAAACCTCGAACAAATCCATGTCAATAACTGAAGTTTTGCATTTCACCCGATCCCCAGTCTCACCATCACGCGATCGACGGTTTGGCCATGTTCTGTGACTTGGCTGAAGGCCCATTCCAGGG
>JAYTCW010000575.1:0-10470 GCA_043736295.1 Planctomycetota bacterium
CGGTGAACCGAAACATCGGACGCTGGGAGCATGGGGCGGAACGTGGTTCATTTCGGGGTTGGTTGCGTCGAGTGACCCGGAACTTAGTCGTTTCCTGGGTTCGGCGGCAGAAGCGACAGGTGACAACATCGTCTCTTGATCTCGATTCGTTGTTGGAGTCGCCGCCAGCCGTCGATGGTCCCGAAACGGATGAGTTTGATCGGGAACTGCGGCGAGCGTTGTTTCATCTGGCGTCGGAACGGGTCCGGGCCGAAGTGCGTCCGCAGACATGGCAGGCGTTTTGGGAAGTCGCCTTCTCAGGGACTTGCGTCGCGGAGACCGCCAGCAAACTGGGGATGACCGCCGGAGCAGTGTGTGTCGCCAAGTGTCGCATCATCGCTCGGCTGCGCGCAGTCGTCGCAGAAATGGAGCAGTGAACATGAACAGTCTGTGCTCTCACGAACGGCTGGAACTCGCACTGGCGGGGTCGCTCAATGCTGACGATGAAGCGACGCTGCATCGCCATCTGGAAGAGTGCGAGTTGTGTTTCGCGGAAATGGAGCGGCTTTCGGGCGGCGAGCAGGCCAGCCGCGAAATCGCCGCGATGCTCATTCCCAATGAATTTTACGATGCCGCGCCGCTGCGTGACGAATGCTCGACGGCCGATTTCGTCGTCGATCACCTGGAACCGTCCGATGACCCGGCGGTCTTGGGGCGGCTAGGTGGTTATGACGTACTCGACATCATCGGCCGGGGTGGCATGGGCGTGGTGCTCAAGGGATTCGACCGCGAACTCAAGCGGTTCGTGGCGATCAAGGCTTTGGCTCCGCACCTCGCGCACAGTGCGCTGGCGAGAAAGCGGTTTGCCCGTGAGGCTCAAGCGGCGGCGGCAGTCGTCAACCTGCACGTCATTGCCATTCATCAGGTTCAACCCAATGGGCAACTGCCGTTCCTAGTCATGCCGCTGCTGACCGGCGAATCGCTCGCGCAGCGGCTGAAAGCGCGCGGGACGTTGGAGCTGAAGGAGATTCTCCGCATCGGGATGCAGGCGGCGGAAGGACTCGCGGCGGCTCACGGGCAAGGGCTGATCCATCGCGATGTGAAACCGGCGAACATCCTGCTCGAAAAAGGCGTGGAACGCGCGGTGCTGACCGACTTCGGTTTGGCTCGGGCCGCCGATGATGTGTCGATGACGCGCCAGGGAATCATTGCGGGGACTCCGGAGTACATGTCACCGGAGCAGGCGCGCGGTGAGGCGCTCGATGGCCGCTCGGATCTGTTCAGTCTGGGCTGCGTGCTGTACGAGATGGCGACCGGCGTGTCGCCGTTCCGCACCGATTCGACGATGGCCACGCTCCGGCGAATCATCGATGAACAACCCGCTGCGATGGCGTCGCTCGTCCCCGAACTGCCGCCGTGGTTCTGTCACATCGTCGAACGCTTGCTGTCGAAAGACCCGGCTCAGCGCTTTGCCTCCGCGAGCGAAGTCAGCCAATTGCTGGAACAATGCCTGTCGCATCTTCAGCAACCCACGTCCGTGCCTCTGCCAGCGTCCCTGATGCCTCACGCCGCTGGCCGCCGTTCGATTTTCAACTCAACTCGTAAAGGAATGATCGCCATGCTTGGAACTATTGGAATGACTTTGTTGGGGATGGTGCTGTGGCAAGCGACGGAAGCGCCTGACATCAGCGGACAATGGACCAGTGACGAATGGGGCACCGTGGTACTCGAAGAGAAACAGCCTTGACGGTATCAAGGAACCATGACGGATTCCCTCCTTGAGGTAGATCCTTACCCGATTCAGACAGGCAAAACTGGCAAGATCGAATTGGAATGGTCGCGTTTGGAACGGCGATTCAATGGGACATTTCATCAGACCTGGAGTCAGCCGTGGAACCTTTCGGGAAAGTTGTCGATTCGGCTGGTTGACAATCAAATCCGCGGAGCCTGGACGACAGACAAAGACGCTCCCACGGAATCTGGTAAGCCTCGACTCGCCGATCTGTTGTGGACGCGAAGCAAAAAAATGCCTGCCATCCAAAAGTCGTCAGATCGCAAGAACGCCACGGCGGTGGAGCTTGAGAAGCAGATTCAGTTGGCTGGTCGCGAGCTATTCTATAGCCGCATGGAGTTGACTCAGGAATTCAAGACGCTCTGGACAACGAAGGACCAGAAGCGGGAGATCGTGACTTCGAAGGGAACGGCTCGCTGGTTGAAGAAAGGCGGGATGACTCGCATCGAAAGTGACCGGATGGTTCCGGGAATGCGGACCAACGAATTGCAGCCAGAGCAATGGACGACCGGGCAAGACGGAGACCGCGCCTACTCGTGGAACCGCGTGGCCAAGTCCATCAGCTACGGTGCCTTGAGGCCCGGCGCGATTGCCTACGCCCCCAATCTGTTCTTCTGGGGACGATCGTCGATCGCGTTTCCTCATCCGATGTTCGGGCCCAATCCCAAGATCACTCAGGTCACGCGCGATGGTCGCGATGAGGTTGATGTGGTCGTTGATGATCTCCAGACGAAAATCTCGGTGCGATATGTGGGCATCGTTCCGGATCGCGGTTACTTGCCAACTCGCGTAGAAACGCGAACCGGCGAACGGCTCGAATCACAAGTGGACTTTCAGGACTTCTTCCAACTGCGTCCCGGTGTATGGGCCGCAAAAACCATTCTGTGGACCGCCTGGTCTGCCGACGACGATGTTGACGGAAAGCCAATTGTCGCAAGCCGCACGAAGTTCACAGTCACCAACCTGGAAGTTGCCGACGACGCCAAACTCCTGGACGAAGAGTTCAAGCTCAAGCTTCCGGACGATGTCAAAGTCGTCGATGCCGTAACGGCCAACGCGGCTGCGACAGAAGCGGATGAGACCATCGCTCTGCGTGCGCCGATTGAATTCCGGATCGCCGCGAGTAAGGCGGATCACTATTACGACGGTGAGGCGAATAAAGGTGTCAGGGTGCGCCGGCGTAAGCTGGGGGAGAGTTGCGAATGAGAGAGTCGCACGAGAGAAGACTTAGCCAGTCGCCTCAGCCTCGAGTGATGCGGCGGTTCGGGCAACTGGCCAGCCGAAGCGTTCACAGAGGGACAGCCGGGCTGTGTATTGAGCTCCACTGTATTAATTTATAAGCGGAATCCTTTTGTGGTGGCCGACCTTGTCCTGACAAGGGGAAGGCAACAGTGATGTCGAACGTCAATGGCGAGTGCGATGTCACCCCCACGGAGTCTGAGACCACAGGCATGGTTGGAAACTTTCCTCACGGAAGCCGGGAGGCCCCGGAAACATTCGCTGCTCACGCAACGGATCGGTCGGAGAAGGCGCGATGCCGTACGTTCGACATGCACGTTTCTGGGGAGTCAGACAGCTTCATAGTACCGAAGAAGCAGGCGAACAATGGCAGCGGCCCGCTGTCGGCGGAGTCTGTGGAGGGAAGGAGGCTGACCGAGGAGAACGCCGAGCAGTTGCTACTGGACCGGACACGGAGCCGGGTCTCCAGATCTCGCGGACTGCCGAGCGTGCGAGCAGCCGCACTCTAACGAGTGCAGTTGTGGTCGTCAGCATCCGAGGTAAGAGCCGTATGCGGTAGCTCCGCACGTACGGATCTGTGCGGGGGGTGGCCCGAAAGGGACATTCCTACCGCGATAACCGTTTTCGGGCAAATTGATCGAGAGAACGCACAGAAAGGTTCCTTCTCACCTTTTTCCTTCGTTTATCCTTGCACGATCGGTTAACCCGCGTGGACAGTGGGCCGACTGTGGACCGAGACCTCAAGTCCGTTCCGTCCAGATTCCGAGACCACGCGACGAATGACTCGGCGCGATTGACTACGTCGGGACAGACGGGGCGACGCCGAAAGCTCAACCTTCCTCCGGACCGGTAACACCTCTGATCGCTTCATCCGTTGGCAGTGAGCAAGAACTCCCTTGGCTAAGAGGGATGCAATCTGCGTAAGAACGTCTTCAGCAATACTCGTCATCATCGTCTCCTGAAAGAGAACTGAGTCGACGGGGACCACGCTGGTCAACCGATCAGACTTGAGGCGTGAGGCTGTCGACCGGAGGTCAGAGAACTGGAGTTGATCGAACTTCCCGCCTGCTGCCTCATCTCTCCGGCCTGCTAACAGCCATTTGGGGTTGAACATTCTGGATTGACGATGGTACGGTTACTGCCATGAGTACCATCTCCGAAATTGAACAAGCGATTGAGCGGTTTCCCACTCCGCAAGTCGATGAGTTGTCGCAGTGGCTGGAAGCCCACCGCGCCAGTCGGGCGAATGCATTGCCGGTCGACACATGGCTCAATCTCGTACGGGGAGCAGCCCGTCCGGAACCCTATGCCCCACTTCAGCTGTCGAACACCTGTGATGTCGTAGAGTCTGTTTCGTAATGAATACATCGCATGCCCCCCCTCGCCTGCCGCAATCGCGTCTCGCCTCGTTACGAAACGCGGTCGGCGCTTGGATGCTGGGTTGCATTCTGGGCTTTGTTTGTTTTGTCCTGGTTGGCGAACAACTGCGGGGTATGTCCGACCCGCTTTGGGCGGCAGTTTGGTGGCAGCTCTCTTTCGGCGTTGGCTTAGCGCTGATTCAAGGAGTGATCGTTGCCGTGACTCGCATTCAGCACTCTTCACTGGCTGAGATTGGTTGGCAGAAACCAACCTCACTGAAGGCGATCATTGGTGGCGTAATTCTCGGCGGTCTGTACGTAACCGGCGTCTACGCGGGCATTCTCAACGATCCGTCGATGCGAAACGTCAATCCGTTCGCATTAATCGGAATTCGCTTCTTCCTGATTCCGCTGGGCGTATTCATGGCTGTTGCAGAAGAGACGTTGATGAGAGGCTACTTCATGACGCAGCTATCCAAGGCGAGTGTTCCGCCATGGGCGCAGATTCTCCTTTCTGGAGCGTGCTCTGCAACCTACCATTCTTTTCACAATCTGACATGGATCGGATTCATTCCATCATTTTTGCTTTTCTCTCTGCACGCATTTCTTTACGTTTCCGGGAAACGCAGCCTCACCCCATCGATCATCGCCCACAGTATGTATCACGTCCTGTGCGCACCGTACTTGCTCATGTTTGCGATGGCTCAAACGGCGACGTAACAAGGCGATCAACCGGAGCCGCCACTGATGCTGGTATTAGGGAAGGGAGAAAGGGAGAAAGGGGAAGGGTCTCTTTTCGGCGTCTTCCGCTCGAAAAAAAACACATGGCACACCTCGCCAACTAGACACACTCGCTTGTCTCGGAACCTGTGGAGATCGTAACCGGAGACCTGACCGCTTTTCCGCTTTTGACAGTGATCTTTTCCATATTCGAGCCAAATATCCAGTTTACCTCGGTGGGGGCGTGTCACAAACTGGGGAAACAATTGTTGAAGGATGATTGCGCCATTGAAGCGGTCATTACCGTCTCCTTCATCCAGAAGAAGATCACCCGTCTGGCGGTTCACGGCAAGGGATGAGAACTGATCTTCCAAATCGATGTAGAGGCCCTTTATGTCTTCCCGAAAGTCTGCCACCTTTTTCATGATGCTTGATCCTCTGTCGTCGGTGAATCCACATTTGTGAGGATTCTCACCATGTGTTTGATTCCCCCATTGGGAGGACACTTGAGGGTATTCTCCCCAGCCGCTTCGTTGATCGTACGTACAGCCCAAGTGACACAGTTGTGGCAATTCTCGAAGTTGTCCGGATTGAACGAGTACCAGCCTTCACGTCGTGGGACGGATGCACAAACTCGGCAATTTGCCGTGTCTTATTTGAATTCGGTTTCCGAAAGTCGCAGGCTCGATTTAACGTCACCCTGTCATTATCATCTGTTCAGGTCTGACGCAATCGACTCAATTCAAGGGTGGAATTCTGATGAGCGACTCGAACAATTCGCAGACCGCACCGGCCAGTGGAGCAGGCTCAGAACCGACTATCAGTCCAGCGTCTACTTCTGCTTCGCCTGTTCCACGGGCGATCGTGCTTCCAGCGGACTATGTTCGGCCTGTACCGATCCATCTGATTGAGGGAACTTGGGGAGGAGAAGGCCAGCTCCAAGCCCGTGGATAGCGAAACATGCACACATCAATATGAGCGTCTTTGACGCGGCGTTGAGTTGTTTACCTTTCCACCTGTCCACCTCAACGAGCCCCTCAATCACGAGGTGCATACTGGCAGTCATCCACGCTTTGGGATGCAAGTTTCTGTGTGCTTGCTCCATTGCGTCTCGCACGGACATTGGCTGTGGACGAGTTTCCGGGAGACGTGACCGCAGTGCCAACCAGAGCGTCATCAAAGCTGAGAGCACGGCCAAACACAGCGCGCTGTCTATCAGTAGATGGCCTGTTGTTCTGGTGATCATGAATCCCACGGACGCTGTTGTGAGGCCAAACATCCACTCAGCCTTTTCGTTGATTGAGGAGATCGCCTGCTCCAGGTTCTCGTATCTGCGTTGGGAGTATTCCAGCAAGTCATCATAGTCCACATCCGTATGCGGCAAGAATTCACTGGACCACCATTCGTAATCCTTCTTCCAACTCTCGTTGTACGGAGGATACGGGTATTTCGCTGAGACAGCTTTCCAGACTTCAGAGACCGGGTTCATGGCGTGAATGCTCCTTGGGGGTGTACTTCCTCTCATATGAAATACGTTGGCGAAAAGGAATCCTTTCAGATTACTTTTGACTATCACCGGGTGTGCCATCTCCAGTCGCTTGGGGCCACTCCAAGTGACTGTGCTGGACCGCTCGGGTGTGATTCACCCCGCACGTGGCTGAGATCGCCGGGCACAGACCGACTTACTTGCTGGAGGAGATGAGCATCGATTCGTGTTCGACCGTGGCCTGGAACAACCGATCGAGTGTGGAATTCGCACTGTTCACCCACCGACTGGCGGACTCTCGGTCAGTGGTCTGTCCCAAGCTGTGCGTTCGCCGTGAGACTGCACCGTATTCAATCAGAACCTCCGCGCCGATGTCCAAATCGGTCAGCACGAATCGGGGCCGATTCGAGATCAGAATTGCCGCACTGTTGAATCGGTCGTCTCCGGAGCCTTCATCGAGCAAGACATCGCCGGTCGCTCGGTTGACTCCAATGGCGGCGAACTGATCCTCCAAATCGAGGAACATGCCTCTGTCGTTCTCGCGAAAGGCGATGATCTTTTTCATGATGATTACGACTCCTCTGTGTCAGGCATGGCGGACAGGAGTTTGACCATCTCCCGGATCCGTCCTTGATGGAGACGGGGAAAAATGGCTGACCATGAGCTTGGTTGACGCTATCTTCCGATTGGACGCTGTCTGCCGTATTTCTTGCGAACCTGCTCCGCGTCGTTCGTATCCATGAGTACGATTCCCGTTCGGATGATTGTGAACTTTCTTCCACGACGGCGGTGAAGGACACGCCCCCCTTGCTCGATGACAATGTCCGGCTTCGGCGGGGCGGCCCCCTCTTCAATGGAAGCTTGTCCCATCTGCACCTTATTATTGGCCCAACGTTTCATGGAGGTCTTCCTCTGCAAACTCCACCGCCCCGGTTGTCCAGAAGGCCCACCATCGATCTCAATCGCAGTTCCCGATTTGTCTTGCAAGACGACGTGAACAGGCTTGGCATGGGTCGACGTAACACGACCTGTGTGTCCCCTAAAAACCTGGTGTCGATAGAAGTGCCGAGTCGGCTGGCCGAGAAGTAAATTGGCTTCTGTGACCCATTTCACCGCGCCATGTGCCCTTCGAGTTGTTCCCAAAAAGTGTTTGCACGTGGCTTTGCCAAAAATCAGCCACACCCCCAGCCGAGGTCCGCGAACATCGAGCGTGAAGCATGGTTCAGAGTCCAGGAATATGGCCGCACCATGATAGCGGTCTGGACCGCCCCCCTCGTCCAAGAGTATATCGCGAGTCTTGCGATTGATGGCGATCGCACAGGGCTGGTCTGCCAAGTCGAGATACATCCCTCTCGCATCTTGGCGAAAATTGGTGATGGTCTTCATGCTCAGATTCTCCTGCGGTTCATTCCGGGATCGATTCCAGAAGATGAACCATCTTTCTGACTCGTCCATTCTCCGGAAATTGTAGAACATCTTCACCCGCAGCCTGATTGATTGTACGTGCGGCCCACGTGACACAATTGTTGCAATCGAGAAATCGATCAGGGTCGAACGAATACCACCCGAGTCGCCGCCGCTCGGACGGATAAAGATCCTCGACAACAGATTCCACTCGAATGGGCCAACTCCTTGTGATGACTTGTCCGGAATAGTGGGTACACCGCTGCTCGAAAGCGAACTCATCCATGATGTAACCAGGCACTCTACCGTCCTCTCTCTTGAAGAATTCCCGCCACTTTTCCGCGGGCTGATATTCTTCTGGCAATTCGTCCGGGGTAAATCTGAAGCCCCGGACAGCAGGCTCACCGTCTGGGGCAAGGAACTTAACGGCCATGTGACCAGGATGCTGCTGATCAAAGCCCCTTGAAGGTATCAAGACTCCTGCAATCTGATTGGCCTGCATGTCACGCCTCGCTGTTGCACCCCGGAACATCACAATTCCGTAACACCAGTGTCATCGCTTCGGCGACTCACGCGGTCCGCGGATCGACCTTCTCCGGGTTGATGCCGAGATCCTTGAGGGCTTGCGGCAGCTGGGACTTGTCGAATCCGCCCTGCTTCGCGAGGGCGACGAGCGTGGCATAGGCGGTGCATTCGGCGTCGATTTCGAAGTGACGGCGGAGGGCTTGGCGGGTGTCGCTGCGACCGAAGCCGTCGGTGCCGAGGACGGTGTAATCGCCGGGAACCCATTGGCGGATTTGGTCGGCGACGGCGCGGACGTTTTCGCTGGCCGAGATGAACGGGCCCTGTTCACTGGCCAGCACGCATTCGAGGTAGCCCTTCTTCGGCGTCTCGGTCGGGTGCAGGCGGCTCCAGCGGTCGGCGGCCATCGCGTCGCGGCACAATTCGTTGAAGCTGGTCACGCTCCACACATCGCTGCCCAGGCCGTACTTATCCTTGAGGATCTTCTGTGCTCGCAGCACACTGGGCAGTGCGGTGCCGGAACCGAACAGTTGCGGCCGGATCTTCTGCGCTAATGCCGAATCCACGCGGGACAACCGGTAAATCCCCTTGAGGATGCCGTTCTCGACGCCATCGGGCATCGCGGGCATCTGGTAGGTTTCGTTGTAGATCGAGAGGTAGTAGAAGACGCTCTCGTTATCGACGTACATCCGACGCAGGCCATACTGAATGATGACGGCCAGTTCGTACGCATACGTCGGGTCGTAGGCGATCAGGTTCGGCACGGTGCTGGCCATCAACTGGCTGTGACCGTCCTCGTGCTGGAGTCCCTCCCCGTTGAGGGTCGTCCGTCCGCTGGTAGCCCCCATCAGGAACCCCTTGCAGCGGGAGTCAGCTGCGAGCCAAATGAGGTCGCCGACACGCTGGAACCCGAACATCGAGTAGTAGGTGTAGAACGGAATCATCTGCACGCCGAGGTTGGCGTACGCGGTCCCAGCTGCGACGAATGAACTCATCGCCCCAGCTTCGTTGATTCCCTCTTCGAGGATCTGGCCGTCGATCGATTCGCGATAGTAATTCAGGTTCGGCGAGCCGTCGGGAGCGATTTTGTCGACCGGTTCGTACATCTGCCCCTTGCTGGAGTAGATGCCGACCGCGTTGAACATCCCTTCGAAGCCAAAGGTGCGGGCCTCATCGGGGATGATCGGGACGACGCGCTTGCCGATCGCCTTGTCGCGCATCAGGCTTTGCATGATGCCGCCGAAGGCTTGGGTCGTCGAACTGGTGCCGCCTTCAGTGCCTTTGATTTGTCGAGCGAACGCCTTGTCATCCAGGGCCGGGATGGCGAGCTTCTCTTCGGTTGGTTTACGCGAAGGCACCGCACCGCCCAATTGATCGCGACGAGCCCGCATGTAAGCGAGTTCCGGACTATCGTCGGCGGGCTTGTAGTAGGGAATCGTATCGATCTCGTCATCCGAGACCGGAATGCTGAACCGGTCGCGGACGTGCCGCACTGAGTTGTCGTGCAGCTTCTTGGCGTTGTGGGCAATCATCTTGCCCTCGGCTTCGGAGCCGAGGCCATACCCCTTGATGGTTTTCGCCAGGATGACGGTCGGCCCGCCCTTGAAGTCGGTCGCGGCCTTGAACGCGGCGTAGACCTTCTCGGGATCGTGACCGCCGCGCCGGAGCTTCTTCAGCTGTTCGTCGCTGAGGTGGTCGACCATCGCCTGGAGTTCGGGCGTGTTGAAGAAGTGGTCGCGGATGTAGGCTCCGTCTGCGGAGATGTAGTTCTGGTATTGGCCGTCGACGATCTCGCCCATGCGTTTGACGAGCTTGCCATCTTTGTCCTTAGCGAGGATCGAATCCCAGTCGTTGCCCCAGATCGTCTTAATACAGTTCCAGCCAGCGCCACGGAATGCGCCTTCGAGTTCTTGAATGATCTTGCCGTTGCCGCGCACCGGTCCGTCGAGCCGTTGGAGGTTGCAGTTCAC
>JAYTCW010000576.1:0-29745 GCA_043736295.1 Planctomycetota bacterium
CGAGCCCAGCGACACCCAGACGCATCAAGTTGTCCGCGACCAATCGAAATGTCACATCGCTCGACCATGTCAAATGTGACGTAAGCCGTCACAGCTTCTGCTACAGTCAGCCGGTTCCCTATCACTTCGGAGACACTGATGTCCGACGCCTTCTCCTCAACTGGCCAGCCCCTCTCTCGCCGTGAACTCTTACAAGCCGCCGTCGGAGCTGGGGTCGCCACGCAGCTGGCGGCGTCCACGGTTGCTGCGTCTGCGGGTGAGAGAAGCTCCAACCGAATCGTGGAAGAGAACCTGAAAGAGGGTTCTCTCGACTGGCAGCTGACCCGAGTGCGCCCCACGGCGGGTGGCGGATTCCGGGCAAGTGACATTGAGGGGTACTGCTCAAAGCAGAGCGTGCAGGCGGGGGAATCGATCGACATTTTTGTCTCGACCGATCCACCGCGTCCGTTTCGGATCGAGATCTTTCGCACGGGGTATTACGGCGGGCGCGGGGCGCGGCTAATGACCACGCTGGGCCCGTTCGCAGGGAAGCCCCAGCCGGTTCCCGATCCCGGCGAGAAGAACCTGCACGAATGCCGCTGGGAGGCGACGACCACACTGAAGATCCCCGACGACTGGGTGAGTGGGGTGTATCTGGGGCGATTGAGCCTGATCGAGGATGACCCGGCGAAGGGGTACTGGCAGAGCTACGTGGTGTTCATCGTCACTGATAACCGGCACGCGGATGTGCTGCTGCAATGCTCGGACAACACCTGGCAAGCCTATAACCAATGGCCCAGCAAATACTCGGTCTACACTCATCCAAAAGGGAATCAGGGGCCGTGGGCCGATGTCAGCTTCGACCGTCCCTACGGCAAGTACCCGCAGATCTATGAGAACCCGCAATCGATTGGCTCAGGGGAGTGGCTCTGCTTTGAGTTCCCGATGGCGTACTGGCTGGAGCAGCAGGGGTACGACGTGACCTACTGCTCGAACAGCGATCTGCTGACGCCGGATCGGGGGCTCAAATGCAAGGCGTTCCTGAGCAACGGGCATGACGAGTATTGGGACATTCGCCAGTACGAGAGCGTAGTGAAGATGCGGAACGAGGGAGTGAACTTAATGTTCTTCTCGGGCAACGCGGTCTGCTGGGTGACTCCCCTGCGCGCGAGCCACTCCGGGCAGCCGAACCGCGTCATGTTTCGCGGCGGACCATACGGCGGCGACTACAAATACGCAGCGGATCGACACAAGGACCACGGCCCGTTCCCGCATCGCGGTCCAGATGAGGGATACCTGATGGGGGCCAGAAACGTCGAGCCGGTGAATGGGGGAGGCGACTGGATCTGTACGAAGCCGGAGCACTGGATCTTCGAGGGGACCGGCATGAAACACGGTGATCGCATCCCCGGCCTGATCGGGTGGGAGTACCACGGTGACCCGCCGCAGGATATCCCCGGCCTGGAGATCGTCGGTGCGGGGACAGCCCTGCAAGGCGGCGTCAACCCGCAACACTGGTCTGCCACGATCTACCCCGGGCCGAAGAACAACTTCGTCTTCAACGCCTCGACAATCTTTTGGTGCCAGAACCTCTCCAGCCCGCCCGGCCACATGCTGCCCTGGTCGCACTGGAGCCGCCCGCATGGGCCGGACCAGCGGGTACAGCGGATCACCCACAACCTGCTCAGGCGGGCGATTGGGAGTCGGGAGTAGAGTCGCTCGGTCATTCGACCACGGCAACGCCCACTTGTTGATGGGTTGAGTCGCGTGGGCTTTAGCCCACGCGAATTGAAGGGACTCCGTTGATAGCGTGGGCTAAAGCCCACGCTACTTAGGAAAAGGCGATTGCCTACTGGCTTTCGACGCCCGGCTCTTCCCTCACGTCGGTGGGGAACGTAACCTTGGTTTGTTCCCACGTCTCACCAGTTCCCGACTCGGTATGTCCTCAGAACTCCCCCCATCGACGACTTGGATTCAGCGCGGGAAGTCATTCCGGTTCCGTGACTGGATTCAGGGTCTGATCTCTCCGGGAGATAGTGCACACGAATTGGCACTCGGAACTTCCATTGGCGTCTTCGTCGGGTTCACACCCCTGTTCGGGTTGCATCTGGTCATCATCATTCTGGTGGCGTTCGTGTTGCAGCGTCTTGTACGGTTCAACAAGGCATTGGCCGTAGCTGCCAGTTACATCAACAACCCCGTGACATTCGCGCCGATCATCTGGGCCAGTTACAAGGTCGGGGCGTTCCTGATTCCCTCCGCAGCTGGGACGCTGAACTCCGGACCTCAGCCGCCTGAGTTTGACTGGCGTGGTGGGATTCGGGCCTTGCCCCGAATCTTGTATGCGATGGGGTTGCCGATGCTGGTCGGATGTCTGGCGCTGGGGGTGATCATGGCCCTCGTGTCCTATCTGGTGTCGTACTCCGTGGTGAAGTGGTATCGGAGGGGCGAAGCGGTGTGTGCGTCAGAAAAGTCGGCAGCCGGTGTCCCTCTGCTCCCTCTCCCCACTGCCGGCGTGACTCTCAAGGAGGACGTGATCGTGGGGAGAGGGTCGGGGTGAGGGGTCATTCGGAAGCCCTCTGGTAGCCCCCTCACCCCAGCCCTCTCCCCCGCAGTGGAGCGGGTTCATATGGCAAAGTCGCTCGCGGGGGAGAGGGGGCAGAATCTGGCCACTGGCCTACTTTTGGGATGCGCACACGCCGAAGCGGGCACGGGGCCCGGCACAGTCCCGCTCCCCCAGTCTTCCCACTTCCGAAACGTCAACAGCCACTTCCGTGGCGTGACGGGGCAGTTCTCTGACAGAGAGATGTTATGATGACCGAACCGCTCTTACGATTTCGCCCTCACCAGCGGATGCACACGCCGAAGGAGTACGAGTCCGTGTTTGGCCAGAAGCATTGCGCGGGTGACGCGGTTCTGCTGGTGTTCGTGTCCTTGCGAGCGGACGGCCCGATCCGACTGGGAACGAGCGTGGGGAAACGCCTGGGGAACTCGGTCGTGCGGCATGCGTGGAAACGAGCGATTCGTGAGGCATTTCGAGGGCTGCAACATGAGTTGCCCCCCGCTGTGGATGTCGTCGTCGTACCTCGTCCGGGGGCGAGTCCGGTGACTTCACTGGTTCGGGAGTCACTCCCGAAACTCATCGAGCGCGCCGTCAAGAAGGCCCGCCGTCCACCGCGTGCGACAGCCCCCGAGGAACCGGCAAAGTAGAGGTTAAGAGAGGTTGGTCAGGTGCGAGGTCCGTGAAAACGTACCCGACTTTGGAAGTCTGAGAGTACGTCTCCAAGGGCCGCTCGCCTAGGCGGCTCGTCCCACCCGAACGCTTCGGTCAATGATCCCGGTGATTCGCGTGGCAGTCCACACAACTCTGTAACACCTTCTGCGCTGCCGACTTGATCGCGGGCAGGTCACTCTTCTGAGCCGCCTGATGCAATTCTTCACTCACCAGGATGGCAGTTTGCATGCGGGCTTTGAGTTTCTCGTCGGTCGCGGGAGAGGTGCGAGGTAGTTCCCGGAATTCTTCGGCCAGCAGCAGGGTCTCGCTCGCGAACTCCTTCGCGTCGGCCACCGAACCCGCCTTGATCTGCTTCTCGATCCCAGTCCAGTGGTGATCGATGCGGACCATCGCCCCGGTGAGGGGTTCGACTTTGGCGGATTTCACAAGCGGTCCGGCGGCGACCGTGGGCGGTTCGAACTTCCGCACCGCGTCCCACAATCCAGTGTAGTCGGCCCGCGTGCCCGCGATCTTCAGGACATCCAGTGCTTCTTCCGCCGAGAGTTTTCCCATCGCCATCCCACAGTAGGCCGCAGCTGCGGGGCCGCGATGTTTGCCGTGGTGGCAGTGCAGGAAGACTGGTCCGCTGGCGGTCTTGACGGCCTCGACAAGGTCGGCCCGCTGCTGTGGCTTGAGCTTGTCGTAACCGATCGGGATGTGGACGTAGCGGAGGCCGAACTGATGAGCGGCTTTCACATCGGGAGTGGCCCCGTCGACGCTGATGATGACCTTCACGCCGCGCCGGGCGAGTTCCTCAAAGGCCGCTGGTCCGTCGGGCTGGCTACCGGAGAGGAGTTCAGGGGCGACCTGGCGGAGGTTCTCGATGCCGGCGATGGGTGGTGGTGAGGCAGGCTTGTCATTGGCCAGGAGTAAGGAACTCATGACCAGCAAACACAACAGCTGATTGATCCAGCGAATACGAGAAGGCGGGACAGCAGGGGTCATCGATCGCCTCGATTGCCGGGGGGGTGACACGAAGTCCCCTGTCTACGTGCTGGCTGCTCGCGTTGTTGGCATGGTCTGACGAGATTCAGCACGGAGAGCGATTGACACCACCGAAGCTCGCGGCTCAGCAGGAGCTTCGCCCTCCCGACCTAAACTCTAGTGGCCCCCGTGGTCATCGTGACCGTGATCGTCTGCGGCCTCTTCCTCATCCGCAAAACAGACCAGTCCGTCAAACATTCCCGACAGCTGGGCTGACCCCGCTGCGAACATGATCACGACCAGCCCGACCACATAGACCAGCTTGCCGGTGAAGTTCGAGACCGACAGCCGGACGCCGAGCATCTCGAAGTAATGGTGTCCATCGATCGGCGGGGAGACGCAGCCCCAAACCAGCACCGCCAGCAGTGCGATCATCGCGATCCCGAGGAACGCCCCGGTGCGAATCACAGCTGCGAGTTTTTCCCAGTTGACGGCCAGCGCCCAGAAGACCGTCCAGGCGATGAGCGGCAACCAAGGGAGGATCAGACCGCCCGTCGCCACGAGGACTTCGAGGAGTGCGGAGAACAGGTTTAGCAGAGCTTGCAGCAGGGGCATGGCACGGTGTCGAATGGGGATCGCAAAACCAGTCGGCCACCGGGGACGACCTTCACAACCAGCCCGCAGGATAGCAACCGGACTGGGTGGGATTCCATCCTCCCACTGGAGGAGGCACGGACTACTCAGGGGCTGCCAGCGGAGGATTTCAGCAGGGAGATGATTTCGTAATAGCTCTTCAGGCCGACTTCGTCTGCTTGAATCTGGCCATCCTTGATGACCATCAGTCGAGGGACGCCCCTGATTTGAAAGTGGCTCGCCAGATACGGGCGATCATCAATATCGACCTCAACGACTTGAATTCGTGCGCCGTAGGCGGTTTCGATCTCATGGATTGCCGGTTTCATGGCTTTGCAAGGCCCGCACCAGGTCGCCGTGAAGTCGACCAGCACCGGCACCTTGTTTTGCACCACATTCTCGTAGAACCACTTGTCGTTCGGCATCCCAGCGGGCAGCACCACTCCGGCGGGGATCGGGTCGGGCGGAACGACCGGAGGCTGGGCGTCCTCGCAGCCCGCGAGGCAGAGGACAGCAAGTGCCAAACAGAGTCGAGTGAGCAAGGAAAGCCTCTGAGTCGGAGGGCGGGAGACGAGAAATGGCCCCCAGAAGGGCGAGTGTCGATGCGTGTTCATTGGACTTGCTCCCGACCCCCGTCACCCGACTGGCCTACGTCCTGACGGATCCCGTAAGCCAGCTGGCAAGGGTGCCACCGATGAAGATCGGGGTCCAGGCGGCGATTTCCGGCTGGACCAGTGAGGATTGGCCGAGGAAGTCCATTCCCTGTCCAATGCCGAACACCAGACCGAGTACCAGTGTACACGTCGCGATGTTGGTCACAAGGTTATCTTTCTCTTTCCGGAGAATGAGTGGGATCACCAGGAACACTCCGATCAGGCAGATCACCGGGCGGGTGAATCGACCGTGCAGGTGCATGACCTGCGCCCGCGTCGAGCTGGCGTGTGCCGAGGGGTGCTGAATCCGGTGAATCAGATCGCGAGTCGAGAGATACCGAAAACCCGTATTGCGATTCTGCAGTTCATCAAACGTCAGTCCGATGGCCACGAACCAATCCTGGCCATTCTTCTGAGGGATGACGATCCGGCGTCCCGCAGGAGTCAGTTTGTTGACATCAAATGCTGGCGAGACTTTTTTCAGCAACCAACCCGCCGGAATGCGTCCCCGAGCGGGCAGGTAGCTGGCCGTTTCCCCATGCAGTTCCGGCTCATACTCGGAGACAATGTGTGGGGCGGGCAGCACGAACGAAGGCTCGATGATCTGACGCTTGGCTGGCAGCAGCTCCTGACCCGAGATGAAAATCCAGGTCTTCGTGTCGTATTGCGGATCAAAAAGTTGGGCATCCGCAGCTGTGGTTCCGTGAGTGCCCTGAAGATGCTGCGCGACGTTGGGGAGGATGAACTCTTGGTTCGCGAGCAGCAACACGGCCACACTCAAGACCCCAAACACCAGTGGCCACGAGATGCGGTAGGTGGGAACTCCCGTCGACAGCACCGGGTAGAACTCGTTGTGCTTGAGGAGCATGGCCAGCACCACCAAGACCGAGATGACCGACAGCGTCGGCCCCACCAAGTCGAAAATGAGGCTGCTTTGATAGACGTAATGCATGCCCATGCGAAACAGCATGACGAGGGTTCCCTCGTCTTTCTGCTGAAAGGCATCGAGATTCATGAACCCATCGACCACGGCAAATAGCCCCATCGTCGCGGCAAAAAACACCACGAAGACATAGACGTAACGTCCGAACAGATATTGATCGAAGGTGGTCCACACAGGGGGAGGGGGTCCGGAGGGGAGGAGGAGAGAGCGGAGCGTGGAGGAGGAGAGGAGACTCTGGCTCCCGACTCCCGACCCCCGTCTTCCGACTCACTGGCCTTGACGATCTCTCCCGAGGGGAGATGATTCGCGGGGATTACATGACGAGCATGCCTTGAGGGTCAATACCAGTCGCGGAGTAGTCTTCGACCGTTGACGTGTGACCAACGCCCACAGGTTGCAACCGGTGGGCTTTTCGGGGTGATTGCTGATGGCTGATCGCTGATCGCTGATTGCTGATGGCTGATGGCTGATGGCTGATGGCTGATGGCCAGAGGGAGTGGTGCCCGACTCCCGACTCCCGACTCCCGACTCCCAACCCCCAACCCCCCACTCCCCACTCCCCATGGTCTACCTCAGCCGCATCTACACCAAAACCGGCGACACCGGAGAAACCTCCCTCGGGGATGGGAGCCGTGTGGCCAAGACTCACTTGCGGATTACCGCATACGGCGGGGTCGATGAACTCAACTCGGTCATTGGGTTGGGTATCGCAGCGGGGATGCCGGAGGAACTGGCGACTCCTCTGCGGCGGATTCAGAACGATCTATTTGATCTGGGGGCCGACTTGTGTGTCCCGGTCAGTGAGACACCTCCGGAGTATCCACCACTACGGGTCACCGAGGCCCAGGTGACTCATCTGGAACATCTCATCGATGGTTTCAACGATCGCTTGCAGCCACTCAATAGCTTTATTCTGCCTGGGGGGAGTTTGGCAGCAGGGCATTTGCACCAAGCCCGGACCGTCTGCCGCCGAGTGGAAATTGGAGTGATCGAGTTCACTCAGACGGTGGGTGAGGCACACGCGCAGTGCGTGATCTATCTGAACAGGCTTTCGGACCTGCTGTTCGTCATGGCCCGCATTGCCAATGAGGACGGGATAGCCGATGTGCAGTGGGTTCCTGGAGCGAATCGTGAGTAACCTCCCGCTCGGCTCCGCTGCGACCACCGGGGTCGGCCTCCATGGGGGCGGTATTTGGAAACACCGGGTTAGTCCCGAGCCACCCCCAGCGAGTCCGCTACGCGGTTGATGGAGTTGAACCACGACGCGATCAGCGTGATCTGCAGGATTCCCTGATCGTCGAATCCCACATCCCGCAGGGCCTGGATGTCGGACTGCTGGACCGAGGTCGCATCGCGAGTGATCTTCTCCGCATGCTGGCACATCAGTTGGTCGGCGGGGGAGAGATTGCTGAGATCGCTCTTTTCGATGGATGCGACGAGAGCCTCGTCTCCGGTAGCACGCCGCAAGAACTCGCGGTGGGAGACGCTGCAATACTTCGTGCAGTTGCACTGCGACACGACCGTCGCGATCAGCTCATGCTGCCGCCGAGACAGCGGCAGCTTGGGGCTCATCAAGGCGCCAAAGGTCGCGAAGGCATGATGTAGTGCGTCGGGGATTAAGCTGTGAGTGGCCACGATGCCGTCGGCTTCGCCGGTGGGCAGCCCGGGCACCTCGGCGTTGTATTCTTGCGGATACCAGGCGTGTTGAGCCGCCAGGGCCTCCCGATATTCGGGACCGGCTGCGGATTTCGGGATAGTGCGAATCCAGGTCATCAGTGGTTCTCGTCGCGTGGGCTTCAGCACGTGGTGGGGATTGCCCTCCGCCGATCGGGTCGGCCTTGGTCAACAATCGCTGCCAGAGGTCTGTCATCTTAAATGGTTCCAGCCCACTCTCCATACGACTCACCCCCAGAATGCTGGCGTCGTGCGAAAAAGTGGCAATCAATGCGCCATCTCTGGCGCGGGGCTTGTGGGAGATTAAGCGTCCACGGCTCTTTGGCGAGTGGTCCAAATGGAGTTCCCGCAAGACAGCCTTTCCAGGCCGTCCTGCTCGGTCGGTTTTCTCTGGCCGCTCTCGGAACGCCACGCGGCCAGAAAACCGCCCCTCGTCGAGCCGCACTCTGCCTCCTGATGAGGTGGCACGTCACAGCCCCGAGGCGATGATGGCAACCCCTGAAGGACAACGCCGAGAAGGATTTCTCAGGGATCACGTTCGCCAGGCAGCTAACACGTTTCCGGCCCGCTCTCCCCCGTGATCGACGTGACTTTCGGAGGGTGCGTGTTACGGGGGAGAGGGCTGGGGTGAGGGGGCCATATCGCTCGCTCAGGCCCCCTCACCCCGCCCCTCTCCCCCCCAGTGAAGTCCACTCCGAAAGCGGAATCGAATGTGGGGGAGAGGGAGCTGAGCCTTGGGAAACGCCTCGCGGGAATCCTTTACGGCGTTGCCCTGCGGGGTACAATGAAATTCTGGACCCCGACAATTCTCGCAGCGTGCGCAGGTTTTTGAGTTCAGTCATACACTGTGGTGGTTGCGAAGTGAAGATGAGGGGGACATCGCGATGTGTGGCCCGGCGGTGAAGCGACGTTGTCTCGTGCCAGCGGCTCAGCATCAACTTCGCCCTCCGGACTGGAACTCCCCCAGTTCAAGCTATGAATTGGCACTCGCGACCGACTCCAATCGCCTCAGTGCGGTTGACCAATCTGGACTTGAGAATGGCAGCCTTGGCCTCCCCCAGATTGCTCAATAGCCAGCGACAGTTGCGGCGGGTGTACTGATGATCGGCAAATTGAGGCGGCGACGACAGTCATCGAGCATGTCTTTGGTGCGACTGGCTCCACAGCGTGTGACACCCAGCGAGCGAACTGCCAACAGGCCATCCAGATCGCGAACACCGCCAGCCGCCTTGACCTGGACGTGGGATGCGGCATGGTGACGCATCAGTTTGAGATCGTCATGCGTCGCACCGCTCGTGCCATAGCCGGTCGAGGTCTTGACCCAGTCGGCATTCAGGTCCGAGCAGATGCGGCACAACTCAATCTTGTGCTCATCTTGGAGAGAGCAGTTTTCAAAAATCACTTTCACTTTCTGGCCAGCGGCATGGGCCACGTCGATCACGGCTTTGATGTCGGTGCGAACGTAATCCCAGTTCCCACTCAACACTTGGCTGATGTTGACCACCATGTCGAGTTCTTCGCCGCCATCGGCAATCGCCCGATCGGCTTCGGTTTGCTTGATCGCCGTTGTGTGTCCACCGTGCGGAAAGCCAATCGTCGTGCTGGCCTTGACGGTGCTGCCACGCAACTGGTCAGCACACCTCTTCAAGGCGTAGGGCAGGATGCAGACACTGGCCACGTTATAGGCGAGTGCCAGCTGGCATCCCGCTTCGAGGTCCGCCTCGGTCAATGTCGGATTGAGCAGCGAGTGATCGATCATCTTGGCGATGTCGGTATAGGTGTAGTCCATGAGTGAGTCCTTAACTGAATGGGTGGGTGGTCGTGGCAGGCTTTAGGCGAGTCAATTGACTCGCGTCGACTATCGCAGCCGCCCGCGTGCCGGTGTGGCTGACTGGATCGGGCCCAGGCGACTGTGGAATTCATACTGATCGGCGCGATACAGAGTTCGTTCCCACCAGAGCGGCGAGTCGTCCTCCAGGAATCCGACGGAGACGACTTCCAGTGCAGGTGAGCGAGCGGTGGTTTGCAGGCGTTGCGATTCAGCTGGGGTGAGTCGCACAGCTCGGATGACTTCGTGGGCACCGGCAATCTTCAATCCGTGAGTCTCGGTCCATGCGCGATACAACGAACCTTCGGCCTGCGACTTGGTCAGCTTCGGGCAATGACGATGAACCACCGACCGGTGCTCCAGAATGACGGGCACACGGTCGGCGAACCGGATGCGTTCCATCTCCCAGACCAGCGAGTCGTTATCGAGTCTCAAGGCAGTTCGCACCGAATCGTCGATTTCCGCTGTGGCCCGCTTGCCGAAGGTGAGCAGTTCCGTACTCGGTTTTTTGCCCGCAGCACGAGCTTTCTCGGTGAAGCTGACCAGCGAGTGGACGTCGTAGTCAATCACGTCACGACGGACGAACGTACCCAGCCCCTTGCGGAACTCCAGAAATCCTTCCGACACCAGGCTCGCCAGCGACTTGTTGGCGGTCGCGCGGCTGACCTGAAACATCTCCGCGACTTCTCGTTCCGTGAGGAACTGATCACCACACTGGTAATCCTCCGCCAGAGCCGCACGTAAACGCTGATTGAGTTGCTGATAGACCGGGTGACGAATCAGAGAGGTGTCCATCCGACATGCTCCGGGAGAACTGGTGGCTAAGCCACGTTACGAGAACGCCGCTGGATCGTCAAGCGAGCCGAGGGGCGGTGGCAGCGGGATCTCGCTAGCTTCCGACTCGCGATGGAAACCGAAATCGAACAGATCCCCACCATGTTGCCCTCGTGTCGCTCGTGCCTCTTGATGCCCAGGCCTTTGAGATTGTCTGATTTCTCTCCGCGTGAGGTCTCTCTTCGGCGACCTCTGATTTCAGACACACACAGGTCAAGTCAATGGAGGGAGGACTTCCTCATTGAGTCCAGACAATGAGGTCTCCCGACAACACACAAACGCCACCGGGGCAGGGAGCTCCCGGTGGCGTTGTGGCTTCCAAGTTGTCGCGTCAGGGGGTGTCGGTCAGAGGAAGGGGGATGTTGTCGATCGTGGGATGGGCTTCCAGCCTGTCGTCGCTGGGCAGAAGGCATGACAGGCTGGAAGCCTATCCCACGATCCGGCTGGCCTACCGCTCCACAGCGGGGGCGGACAGTTCTTCGAATACGCGGGGAGCAGAGACTGGCCGGGTGCCCAGCTTCTTTCCCTGGCCTGCAGCTTTGGCCAACTGTTGCGGCAGTCCGGTCTCGATGGCTTCGACAGCCGTCTTGAGGTCATTGTCATCCACCAGGCTCGCAGCTGTCTCCTCGTTCGCGGCCTGCACCACGTAGTCCGGGGTCACACCGGCTCCGGCCATTTCGCGTCCCGTCGGGGAGTAGAACTTGGCGGTGGTCAGCTTCAGCACTCCCGAGACGGTGGTCAGGGGGAAGTGCGTCTGCACGGTCCCCTTGCCGTACGAGTGACGACCGACCACGACTCCGCGTCCATTCTCCTGAATCGCAGCTGCGAAGATTTCGCTGGCACTGGCGGAGTTTTCGTCAACGAGGACGACGAGGGGCAGGTTCCAAGTCTTGGCCCGCTTGGCCGATTCGGTGGTGTTGTCCGAAGGAGTCCGGCCCTTGGTCGAGACGATCACGCCACTGGGGAGGAACAGGTCGGAGACTTCGATCGACTCGGTCAGCAGGCCACCGGGGTTACCTCGCAGGTCAAGGACCAGCGAGTTCATTCCGGCGTTGTAGAGCTTCCACATGGCCTTCTCCAAGTCTTCGGCGGATGACTCCGAGAACTGCTTGAGCTTCACATAGCCGACCTTGCGGGTCTCATCGACCATGGTGGCTCCGGTGACGCTGCCGACGTAGACCGAGCGGCGTTCGAGGGTCGCACCGTACTTCTGACCAGCCCGGTCGATTTGGATGTCGACTGTCGAGTTCGCTGGTCCGGAGACGAGTTCCGCGATCTGGTTGAGGCTCATCCCGGTCAGCGACTGCTGGCCGATCCGGATCAGCACATCGCCCCGCTTCAGGCCAGCCTCAGCTGCGGAACCCCCTTCGACGGTTCCCATAATCAGGGCTCCCTTGTCGTGTTTCTTCATCTCGATGCCGACGCCGACGATTCGTTCTTCGAGGCCCGCCGTGGCCAAGTTGGCCTGGGCACTGGGGGCGTTTCCGACCTTGTTGGGCATGAAGGAAGAGTACTTGTCCAGTGAATCCAGCGTCGCATTGAGGAACTCGAGGGCCACGATCTCCTGGCGGATTCCGAGTTGTTGATTCAAGGTGTCGGCAGCCCACTGCATTACTCCCATGGCGTCTTCCGCCGAACGGGCGGGTTGCTGATTCATCATTTCGTTGAGGCTGGTCGTCGCCTGTTGCAGCTCGGCATCGCTGCCACGAGCCCCGGCCACTTTGAGGAACTCGGGGTTCGCTAAGGCTCGGACGAGACCTTCCAAGGCGGCAGCTGTGCGGACTTCGTAGGAGGTCGGACTGACGTGCCGGGCATCGATGGTTTTCGAGACTTCGACGAACAGAGTGGACATCTGACGCATGTTCGTGCTCTTCAGCACAGACAGCATCTTGGGGTCTTGGTAACGGGAGCTGATCCGCAACTGGAGTTTCTCTTCGTTGTTTTCGGCGGGCTGGGTGGCGGGCTTTGACAACGGTCGCTGCATGGGTGCGGGGAGGTCATCGTTGCTGGGGGGGGCGTAGTTGACCGGCTGGTTCTTCGCTGGGCGGAGAACTTCCGGGCGGACCGCGACCCGCAGGAGGTCTGGGGGCTGTTCGGGTTTGAGGTGCTGTCCGAGCTGGTGAATCGAAGGGGTGATGAGTTCGCTGTGCAAGCGGTCGGGCGAGGTCGGCGTCTGCCAGCCTTCGAACGCGGTCGGGAGTACCAACCGAGTTTCCTGAGCGAGGCCCAAGGTGACTCCTCCCAGCACAAGCAACAGGGAGAAGATCGCAGCCAGCGTCACGAGTGGTCGACGAGAGGGAATGTTGTGAAGCATGAGAAAGTCCTTTTCAACCGAGTCGCACACGGCGACCGTGGGGGGCGAGAGCCATCGTACAGCTCTCGGGGAGGAGATATCAGGGGGAGCGACTACTTGGCAGCGATGACATGGCGACGGGCGAGCACTCGGTCACGCAGGGTCTGGGTCGGAATCATCGGTGCATCCGGCTCAACCGTCAGTTCAGCCCGAACGACGCGGACATCATTTGGGGCTTCGATCCCGATCTTGACCTTTCCATTGCCGCACGAGATCACCTTGATGACAACATTGTCACCGATACGAATCATTTCACACTTCTTGCGGGTCAGAACCAACATGGCATGTCTCCAGTTTGCAGAGGTTTGGGTTGTTCCAGGCTCCCCGACAGGTGCCCTCGCGATCCGTTGTGCGAGGGGTTTTGGTCCTGTCGTTGCCGTCGCAAAGTGATAATGCACGACCCGTGCCAAACTCGTTTGTCCCTGTGTATTTACTGGTTAATCAAGGTTATTCGCTTGTCACATTCTAGTGCCTGGAGAGATGCCGCGAGATTTTGTAGTAGTTCCTAGAATCCGGGAGATCCGACAGTGTATCGCTTTCAAGTATATTTCTGCCGGTTCGCTCTGGATGACAACAGCTGGGTCTGCCGTCCCCGTCGTCAACTTGGTGAGCTTTGCGGGTTGTAACGGCTGTTTCTGCCGGTTCTGGGCCTCGTATAACTCCCCAGAGTCGTCAGTTTGCCCGGCTGACTGACTCCGATTAGCGGCGCTTGTGCTTTTCGACTAAACGGGCATTGTAAGAATGGCATAGGGTGGGCCGCTGACGACGTATTCTCGCAAGGATTCGGTCACTCCGTTGCTTGTTTTCGGTGACTCCCTGCGGATATGGTGGATCGTATTCCATTCGCCAACCAAGACCAGTTGCACCCGAACAGCATTCTCTCGTTCGCGGAGCCTCGCATTCTGTCAACGCGGCCACATATGTTCTGTTCGGGGAAGATCATCAGTTACTCCATTCACCTCGGCTCGTTTCTCTCACTCGCATTCGCTCTGATGGGATGTGAACCCGGCGGGGCGGGGACGGTGTCCTGTTCCGACTCCGAGCAGTCGAAGACGTGGCTGCTCGGCGAGGTCGACCAGAAAATCGAAGACCTGACCGAGGGGGCATTCGCTTTCCCTTTCAGCAACAGTACGAGCCAGCCGGTTCAGATCCGCGTGCGGTCGATCGGGTGCAGCTGTTACGCGATTCGGCGGGGAGAGACCCGCCTGAAGGTCGGGGACGTGTTCGAACTCGGGGCAGGTCAGACCCAGACGCTGACGCTGTCTCCGCCTCGTCCCACCAATGACCGCGCGTCGGACTACCAGTTTTCGGTCGAATACGAGCCCGCTCCCGCAGCCCCCAAACAGGTCATCAGCTGCCAAGGGACACTCGTAACGATTGCGGAGTACCGCATCAATCCCGGACTGATCAGTGCGGAGTTCGTGAAGGACTCGCCCCCGCAGACGGTCCGCTTTGAGATCACTCGCACGGCCAGAGATCCGCAGTCCGCCGACCTTCCCCCCGTGATCACCGGTTGGCCAGCCGGAGTCCAGCCCGAGGAGCCCGTCTCACTCGGTCCCGCGTCAGAGGTACCAGCGTCGGAGCCGGAAGGACAGCTGTGGCGGAAGAGTTGGCGTCTGTCCGCCTCCATCGCCAGGCCGGAATCATCATCGGCCGGTCGTGACGATTTTCGGACGCTCACCGTCATGGGAGCGGAACCCGGCTCCCCGAAGGCGGAGGTCAAGCTCGCCTTGCGATTCCGCAGTGGGTTAAGCGGACCGCGGATTGTCCACTTCGGCGATGTCCCCGCCGGACACCTGGTCACTCGCCGGATTCAGATTCTGGCCAGAGACGACCAGCCGTTCCGCATCATCGGCCCGTCTGAAGATGGACTCGCCTTGTCGATTGAGTCAGAGTCGGACGCCCCCGTGAAATCGCACTGGGGAAACCTGACGTTCGCTCCTTCTGAAACTGGTGACTTCCGGCACCTGTTGGAAATCGCCACAGACCACCCGGAGCAGCCCACGCTGCTGGTCGAAGTGCGGGCGCGTGTCATCCCTAAATAGAAGCGGATCGGCTCTTTCCACGCTTTCGGAGAATTGGAGACGCTTGGTGGTCTTCATCAATTCTTCACATTCGGTCGGTTTACATCTTAACAATTGACGGATACCGTCATGGCACAAGAAACAACATGTGACCTTGAAACCCGCTCAGGATCGATTTCATGCGACGATTGACGTTGTGGATGGTGGTGGTGGCTGGCTTTGGCCTGTCGCTGGGATGTGAGACGAAAACATCAGCACCAGCGGCACCGACAACCACCGGTATGGGTACGACCGGGACCGAAACGGCTCCCGCATCACCAACCACTGAGAAGCTCTCAGGCGAGATTCGCATTGATGGTTCCAGCACCGTGGCCCCGATCACCTCGCTGGTCGCAGAAGAATTTGGCGACAAGCACCCGGATGTCCGCATCCCGGTGGGAATCTCGGGCACCAGCGGCGGGTTCAAGCAGTTCGTTCGCGGCGAACTCGATATCTGTGACGCCTCGCGTCCGATTTCCGAAAGCGAAATCGCCGAGCTGGAGAAGCAGAATATCGAGTGGGTCGAAATCCAGGTCGCCATCGACGGCCTGTCGGTCTGCGTGAACCCGAAGAACGACTGGTGCAAGGCCATGACCGTGGCCCAGCTGAAGGCTCTCTGGTCCCCCGACAGCACCATTAAGAAGTGGAACGAGATTGACCCGAGCTGGCCTGATCGCGAGATCAAGCTGTTCGGAGCGGACACCGATTCGGGGACGTTCGAGTATTTCACAGAAGTGATCGTCGGCAAGAAGAAGTCGAGCCGGGCTGACTACCAGCAAAACACCGAGGACAATGTCCTCGTTCAGGGTGTCGCTCAGGACGAAGCGGCACTGGGTTACTTCGGATACACCTACTATGTGACGAATAAGGACAAGGTTAAGGCCCTGCCGATTTCCAACACCGAGAACGCAGCTGATGCGGTCGCCCCAGAACTCGAAGACATCCGCTCGGGGAAGTATGCTCCGCTCTCACGACCTCTGTTCATCTACGTGAGCAAGAAGGCCTTGGAGCAAGCTCATGTGGCCGAGTTCCTGAAGTTCTTCCTCTCCACAGACGGCCAGAAGCTGGTCTCCGAAGCCAAGGCCGTTCAGATGAGCGACGCGCAGCTCAAGGCCGCTGTGGATGTCTTGAACGCCGCGTTGCCACCCGCGAAATAGTCTGAACGTCCCCGCAGTAGAAGCAGCACCCAGTTCTCATCGCCACGAACTCCGACGGTTGCCCCGCCCGTGAATTCGCCGACCACTCCTGAACAGCCCTCTTCGGCTCCCGTCCTCCTCCGCCAGTTCTCGCTGGCGCGGTTGCGGGAGACAGCCATCGAATGGGCGTTGTTTGGTTGCTCGTCGGTGTCGATCCTAGTCACGCTGGCGATTCTGTTTGTGTTGTTGATCGAGACCGTGGTGCCGTTTGGGGGGCAGCTGCCGTTCTTTGGACGAGTGTCGCTGTGGGAGTTTTTCACCGAATCGCGGTGGACGCCGACCTTCAATGAGAAGCACTTTGGAGTGCTGCCACTGGTGAGCGGGACCATCTTGGTGGCGATCATTGGAGCAATCGTCGGGTTGCCGCTGGGAATCCTCAGCGCGATTTACCTGAGTGAGTACGCCAAGCCCAAGACTCGCTCCATCGTGAAGCCGATTCTGGAGATCCTCTCCGGCATGCCCACCGTGGTGTATGGCTACTTCGCGTTAATCTTCGTGACTCCGTATCTCGTCCAGCCGCTGTTCCACACGCTCCTCGGGCTGGAGGTCGACGCAACCAATGCTCTCAGTGCCGGAATCGTGATGGGCATCATGATTATGCCGATGGTCTGTTCGCTCAGCGAGGACGCCATTCGGGCTGTGCCGCGCACACTGCGCGAGGCGGGATACGCGCTCGGCTCGACCAAGTACGATGTCTCACTCAAAGTCGTCGTCCCCGCCGCCCTGTCCGGGATCGTAGCGGCATTCCTGCTCGCTGTGGCCCGTGCTATCGGCGAGACGATGCTGGTGGCCATCGCTGCCGGGAACACTCCTCAGCTGACAATGAACCCGCTCAAGAGCGTCCAGACCATGACGACCTTCATCGTGAATACGACGAAGGGGGACACTCCCTCGGGATCGATTGAGTACCAAAGTCTGTACGCGGTGGCCTTGTGCCTGTTCGTGATGACGTTCGGGATGAACGTCATCTCGCACGCGGTCATGCGTCGATTCCGGGAGGTGTATCATTGAGACCACCCCGGCTCCAGCAACACCGCCCATCCCCGCCTCGTCAGAGGTCGGCGATCTGCGACAGTCTCTCACTCGCAAGTCGGCGATCCGCCCGGCGGAAGTCATTTTCGAGACGGTCTGCCGCGCCGCCGCCTGGTCGAGTCTCGCGATCCTGTGCCTGCTGGTGGGTACGGTCATGTGGAAGGCCACGGGTTTCCTCGACTGGCAGTTCCTCACCAGTTTCGACTCCCAGCGGCCCGAGCGTGCGGGCATCTGGGCCGGACTGATCGGGACGACTTGGTTGATTCTACTGACGTTCGCTACCGCCATTCCGATTGGAGTGGGGGCAGCTGTGTACCTGGAAGAGTACGCCCGTGACACGTGGATTGTCCGGTTCATCCGAGTGAATCTGTCGAACCTGGCCGGGGTGCCGTCGATCGTCTACGGGATTCTGGGCTTGACCGTCTTTGTGCGAATGTTTGATATCTTCGCCCGCGAGGGGATGGTGACTCGCCTGGCGGGGAAACACATCGAGGCCATCATCATCGCCGGGATCGAGATCCCCCTGCCGCTGGGCAAGTCCTTGCTCGCCGGGGCCTTCACGATGTCGATCCTGATCCTGCCCGTCATCATCGTCGCCACGCAGGAGGCCCTGCGGTCAATTCCCCCGTCACTCCGGCACGCCTCACTGGCTCTGGGGGCCACTCGCTGGCAGACGGTTCGCCATCAAGTCCTCCCCGCAGCTGTGCCAGGAATTATGACCGGGATCATCCTGTCGGTATCGCGAGTGATTGGGGAGACGGCCCCCTTGATTGTCGTGGGGGCAGTCGGCTTCGCTCGGTTCGCACCGGGTGGGATCGGATCATTGAAGGATTTGACCACTCATCCGAGTGGGCTGCTCCAAGCCCCCTTCGACAAGTACACTGTCATGCCCGTGCAGATCTTCAATTGGGTCGGGCAAGCCCAGCAGGAATTCCAGAGCGTCGCTGCGGCGGGGATCCTGGTGTTGCTGTGCCTGCTGTTGTTCATGAACGGAATCGCCATCGTCATTCGGAATCGATACCAGAAGAAGCTCCGCTGGTAGAACCCCCTCTATGGCCAAGTCTTTCACCAACCTGATGAACGATCGTGCTGCTGCAGAGCGGGCGAAGGGTGGCGTTCCCAACGGCGCAGCTGACCCCGCTGCAACGGGAGCACAGACGCACCGCGTGAAGGTCGAGACACGCAATCTCAACTTCTTTTACGGAGCGTCGCAGGCTCTGTTCGACATCTCGATGCAGATTCCGGAAAAGTCGGTGACGGCGCTGATCGGGCCGTCGGGGTGCGGGAAGAGTACGTTTCTGCGTACGCTGAACCGGATGAATGACATCGTCGAGGGGGCGCGTCACACGGGTGAGATTCTGCTGGAAGGGATCAACATCGACGGACCGGAGATCGATGTCGTCGCGCTGCGCAAGCGGGTCGGCATGGTGTTCCAGAAGTCGACACCATTCCCGAAGTCGATCTTCGAAAACGTGGCCTTCGGCCCACGGCTCACCGGAGTCAAGGACCGCCGGGCCTTAGACGAGATCGTGACGACCTGCCTGAAGCGGGCCGCCCTCTGGGAGGAGGTCAAGAACCGCATGACCGATTCCGCGATGGCTCTTTCGGGCGGTCAACAGCAGCGACTGTGCATTGCGAGGGCCCTCGCCACCAATCCCGATGTGTTGCTGATGGACGAGCCCGCCTCGGCCCTCGACCCGGCCTCGACCTCGCGCATCGAAGACCTCATCTTCGAACTCAAAGAGAACTACACGATCATCATTGTCACCCACAACATGCAGCAGGCTGCCCGCGTCAGCGACATGACGGCCTTCTTCTACCAAGGTCACTTGGTCGAAATGGGCCACACACAACAGCTGTTCACCAAGCCGCGAGAGAAGCACACCGAAGACTACATCACTGGCCGATTTGGATAGCAGATGGTTGATGGTTTATGGTTGATGGTTTATCGACCAGAGGTTCCCCCTCCTGCGATAAACCATCAACCATAAACCATAAACCTCCTCAACCCTCAACCCTCAACGATCCCGCCATGTCCGCTCACCTCCAAATCGACCTCAACGATCTGCACCGGGACTTGCTCTCGATGTGCGCTAAGGTCGAAGACCTGATCCATCGTGCGGTGGCCCAACTGTCACAGCCGAGCCTGGCGGATGCGCGGGCGCTGACGAAGCAGGACGACGAGATCGACCGTTGGGATGTCCAGATCGAGGACAAGTGCCTCAAGATCCTCGCGCTGCATCAACCAGTGGCGATCGACCTCCGCCGGATCACAACCGTGCTGAAGATCTCCGGCGAGCTCGAGCGAGTCGCCGACTTGGCGGTGAACATCGTCGAGCGCGCGGTCGGGTTGCTCGACGCCCCCGAACTGCAGATCCCCGACAAACTGGTCGACATGGCGCAGGCTGCGGTCGACATGCTGCACCGCAGTATTGACGCCTACGTGACGCTCGACAGTCAACTCGCCCGCAAGGTGTGCCGAGACGATGACGCCGTCGACCAGGCGAACGCGGCCATGATTCAACACTTGATTGACCAGATGCATCGCCAGCCAGACCGGCTCGATGCCTTGCTGCACCTGTTTTCAGCTGTGCGGCAAGTGGAACGGGTCGCGGATCACGCGACCAATATCGCTGAAGATGTTGTCTATCTTGTCGAAGGCAAGATCATTCGACATTGGAAGAGCCTGGATCGCGACGAGATGCTGGGAACCTTGTAAGTTCTCGCCGCCGCCACACCGGGCCCGTCAACTTTTACAGACGGAACCCATGAGCAAGACCCGAATTCTGGTGGTGGACGATGAACCCGCCATCGTGGATGTCCTCGCGTACAACCTCAACAAAGAGGGCTTCGAAGTCGCCACGGCCAGCGATGGTCGCGAGGCGATTCAGAAGTGCCAATCCGCGCCTCCGGATCTGATGATTCTCGACCTGATGCTCCCGCATGTCGACGGGTTGCAAGTCTGTCGTAAGTTGAGAAGTGATCCGCGCACGCAGGGGATTCGCATCCTGATGCTCACCGCCAAAGGGGATGAGACTGACGAGATCGTCGGCTTCAACATGGGAGCGGATGACTTCGTCGCCAAACCCTTCCGCGTCAAGCCCCTCATCGAGCGAGTCAAGGCCCTGCTCCGCCGCCGCGATCCCGCAGCTGAAGTCACCGATGTCGTCGTGATCGGCACCATCGAAATCGACAAGACCAACCACATCGCCAAACGCGATGGGGTCGAGTTACTGCTGACCCCGACCGAGTTCCGCCTGCTGTTCACGCTGGGCCGCCAGCCGGGCCGCACGTTCAGTCGACACGAGTTGCTCGACTGCTGCCGGGGCGAGGACGCGAACTCGATGGAACGCACCATTGATGTCCACATCCGAGCCCTGCGAAAGAAGCTCGATGACCTCGCCGACATTGTCGAGACCGTGCGTGGGATCGGCTATCGGTGTAAGCCTGCGAAGGCGTAAGGTCGGACGGTCAGACTTGTCTGACCCGTGGGATCGACTTCCAACCAGTCGACTTGTTGAAGACTGAAATGCCGGAAGCCTCTCACACGGCCCGTTTTCTCTGACTGCGCGCCGAATCACGAGCAGGCCTCCTCGAATCAGCCTCCGCTGATCGATAACATGGTCATTGCGGAGTGAAACTTTCCACTCTCGAGTGACTCAGTGGGGGGGTAGATGATGGTGGCGATTCGCACTTGGGGCGTGGTAGTACTGCTCAGTCTCGCGGGAGTACAGGCCGCGGATGAGCCGCCGAAAGCCTCCCCCGCAAAGTCCGAACGAGAGGTCTTCAAGAAAGACCTCGCGGGCAATGCCGAGGTTGAGAAGATCATCCAGACCTTCGGTGGACGGGGCGAGGTCGGCGACAACACTCCGCCCACTCCCGCAACTGAGGCGGCCAAACTCTTCCAGACGACCGAGGGGCTCCAGGTCGAACTCGTGATGGCCGAGCCGCAGGTCCGCCAGCCGCTCTTCATGTCGTTCGATGATCGGGGCCGCATGTGGGTCGTGCAGTACCTCCAATACCCGTTTCCCGAGGGGCTCAAGGTCGTGAAATACGACCAGTATCTGCGGGCCGTCTTCGACAAGGTGCCCGCAGCTCCGCCGAATCATGTGCAAGGTGCCGACCGGATCACGGTCTATGAGGACACCGATGCGGACGGCAAGTACGACACCTCGAAAGATGTCATCACCGGCCTCAACATTGCCACAGCTGTGGTCCAAGGGCAGGGCGGGATCTGGGTGTTGAACCCGCCGTATTTGCTGTTCTATCCCGATGCGAATCGCGACGACATTCCCGATGGCGACCCGGTGGTCCAGCTGTCGGGGTTCGGGTTGGAGGACACGCACTCGGTCGCCAACAGCTTGTGCTGGGGGCCGGATGGGTGGCTGTATGGAGCCAACGGGAGTACCACGACAGCCAATGTCTCCTCCGAAGTCACTAAGAACGTGAAGTTCCTCGGCCAGTGCATCTGGCGGTATCACCCGGTATCGAAGGTATTCGAGATCTATGCCGAAGGAGGTGGTAACACGTTCAGCCTAGACATCGACGGAGCTGGGCGAGTCTTCTCTGGCACCAACGGCGGCGGCACGCGCGGGATGTACTACCCGCAGGGGAGCTATGGGATCAAGGGCTGGGCCAAGCATGGTCCGCTGACCAATCCGTATGCCTTCGGGTGGTTCGAGCATATGCGGCACGAGGGAGACGGCGACCGGTTCCCGCAGACGTTCGCGATCTATGAGGGGGGACTGCTGCCGGAGAAGTTCCACGGCATGGTCCTCAGTGCCAACGCCCTGCACAACCGAGTCTGGGCCAGCGAGCTGATGCCGGATTCGTCGACCTACCGCACGAAGGACTTGCCGCCGATCGTGACGACGCCCGACCGCTGGTTCCGGCCCGTGGATCTCAAGGTCGGACCCGACGGGGCGGTGTACATCGCCGACTGGTACGACACCCGGCTCTCGCACGTCGATCCGCGCGACAACTGGGACAAGGAGAGCGGGCGGATTTACCGGATCAGTGGGAAGGACTCGGTGCCGGATTTGAGTCCTACGGGAAAGCCGTGGACAGCGACGGACTTCACGAAGCTCGAATCCGACCAGTTGCGGAGATTGCTCTCACACGAGAATAAATGGGTGCGGTTTACCGCGATAAGAACCCTGAGCGATCGAATGGCTCACGATGAAAAGCCAACAATGCGAAATGGCCTCGCTAATCGGGTCATGACGAACTCCCCAGAGGCCCTCGAAGCCCTGTGGATCGTCTATCGCACCGGCGGGTTCACTCCGCAACTGGCTCTCGAACTGCTCGGTTCCCGCAATGAGGACATCCGTCGCTGGACGGTTCGCCTGATCGGCGACGACCGCCGGATCGACGAGGCCCTCGCCGCCCGCATGGCCAAACTGGCCTCCGAAGAGTCGTACGTCCAGGTCCGCTCCCAACTCGCCTCAACAGCCAAACGGCTCCCCGCGAAGTTCGCTCTGCCGATCGTGCAAGCCTTGCTTCAGCGTGACGAGGACGCGACCGATCTGCACATGCCGCTACTGCTGTGGTGGGCCATCGAAGCCCAGTGCGGGAACGAACGCGAGGAGGTCGTGAAGTTGTTCGGTGACAAGTCCCTGTGGGATCATCCGATCACCGCCAAGACCATCGTCCCCCGACTGATGCAGCGGTACGCGCTCGCCGGGTCGCCGGAGGATCTCGAAACCTGCGCGACACTGCTCGCCATCGCCCCGTCGGATGCCCACCGCCAGACCCTCATCAGCGGGTTCCTTGAAGCCTTCCAGGGCCGCGAGATCAAGCAGCTGCCCGAATCACTCACCCAGGCGATCACCTCGTACCAGAAGTCGATCGGCCAGGACGATCTCGTTCTCAACATCCGGCTGGGCCAGACCGACGCCATCGACTCGGCCCTCCAGTTCATCGCGAACGAAGGGGCCGACCGACCGAAGCGTTTGACCTACATCGCGGTCCTCGGCGAAGTGAAGCCAGCCAAAGCCGTGCCGGTCCTCATCAATCTCATGGCATCTCCATCAATCGCCATCAAGCGGGCTACGCTGCAAGCGTTGATCAACTTCGAAGACCCCTCGATCGGCGAGGCGATTTGCACCCGCTATCACTCCCAACTCCCCGACGAGCAAGACCTCCGCAGCATCGCCCACCGCGTCCTGGCCAGCCGCGCTCCGTGGGCCAAACGACTCCTGATGGAGGTCGACGCCTTCCGCATCAAAGCCGCTGTGATCCCGCTCGATGTCGTGCAGCAGATGCGTCTGCACAACGACCCCGAGGTGCAGGCCCTACTCAACAAGTTGTGGGGCAAGACGCGGGCTTCGTCCGAAGAAAAGAAGACGCAAGTCGCCCGGTTACGAACGGCTCTGGTCGCCCAACGGGGAAAGGCCGCCGATGCCGAGCAACTGACGCGTGGGCATGCCCTGTTCACGAAGCACTGCGCGACGTGCCATACCTTGTTTCAAGAAGGCGGAAAAACCGGCCCCGACCTGACCGGCTACGAGCGGGACAACCTCGACTTCATGCTGCTGTCCGTCGTCGACCCGAGTGCCGCGATCCGCGAGGAGTTCACGCAGTTCCAGATCGTCACCACCAGCGGGCTGACTCTCACCGGCCTGATCGATAAGCAAGACGATCGTACCGTTTCCATCCGGGGAGCTAACAACCAAACCACGCTGCTCAACCGCGATGAGGTCGAGGTACTCAAGGCGATGGACACTTCGATTATGCCGGATGGCCTCGTCGAGAAGATCAACGATGCGGAACTGGCCGATCTGTTCGCATATGTGATGACGCGCACGCCGCCGGTGAAAACCGCTGATTCTATGACCGGCACCAAACCCGGCGAGGTCCGCGAGTTTACACTCCCCGGCGGCGTGAAGCTGAAGCAGGTCTGGTGCCCGCCGGGGACGTTCACGATGGGGACACCGGGGGCTACGGATAACGAGGCCCCGGTGCAGGTGACGCTGAAGGGGTACTGGCTGGCCGCGACGGAGACCACGCAGGGGCAGTACACCGCTGTGATGGGGTCTTCGCCGTGGGTCGAGCATGGCGAAGCGGACTACTACAAAGCGGGTCCGAACTTCCCCGCGTCGTACATCACTCACACTGAAGCGGAAGCCTACTGTGCCAAGCTGACCGAAATCGAACGGAAAGCCGGGCGGCTGCCGACTGGATGGAAGTACGCGCTGCCGACGGAATCGCAATGGGAATACGCCTGCCGCGCGGGAACGAAGACCGTGTACAGCTTCGGGAACGATGAGTCGCAGTTGGGCGAGTACGCCTGGTTCGCACAGAACGCATACGACATCGGCGAGAAGTACGGGCATGCGGTGGGGACGAAGATGCCGAACCCGTGGGGGCTATCTGACATGTACGGGAATGTGTGGGAGTGGTGTCGAGACACGTATGACCCTCAATTGCCGGGGGGGGCTGACCCGTTGGCGGTCTCTTCGGATAGGGCCGCGTTCTGGGTCAATCGCGGCGGCAGCTGGCTCGACGCGTCCGTGTTCTGCCGGTCGGCGTACCGTGGCGGGCTCCTGCCGTCGAACCGCCTCAACTACCTGGGTTTTCGCCCCGCTGCAGTTCCGGTCGAGTCAGACTAGCAAGCGGAGGTCGGAGCGAGTGTCCGCCGATTGGCCCCGCTACTTGGACCCGTAGCTTGGCCCCCCCGGTCCGAGCGAGTTGCCATCGACGCCCGCAGAACGGAAAGAGTTCGTCCGGACCTGGGGGTCCAGACTCCGGAGCAGCACATGGCTAAGCAGGGCGACGAACTCCCCGTTATTCAGGCGTGTAATGAGAATGAGAACTCTGGATGTTTCTGGACGGATTCGCACTTCCTTCATCACGAACCTAGCGTGTACCATCAAGAGAACTGTTTGAACCCTCAGGAGTCAGCGAATCATGTCGGGATTGGAACTCAAGGAACAGTTGGCGACTCTGTCCATCGGAGACCGCGCGGAGTTGGCGCTGTATTTGATTGAATCACTCGATTCCGAGACGGACCTGGATGCTGAGCAGTTGTGGGAATTGGAACTCGATCTCCGAGCGGCTGAGATTCGCCAGGGTGTTGCAGCGGGCGAACCGGTGGAAACAGTCATGGATCGCTTGTGGCGGAAGCACTCGTGAAGCGACTGCGGATTCACGCGGACGCCGTGCTGGAATTCGATGCGGCGATCGCTTGGTACAACGAGCGGCAGGCGGGCTTGGGTTTGGCGCTGCATGCTGCGGTGCAGTCCATTCTCGACCGCATCGCCGCGAACCCGCACAGCGGCTTGTCATCGGATCGACACGAATACCGATTCTGGAAGACGCCGCGATTTCCGTATGCGGTGTATTGGTTGGAACAGGACGGAACCCTCTGGGTGATCGCCATTGCGCACACTCGGCAGATCCCCGACTACTGGAAGCACCGCACGCCCGGTGAATGAGTGTTGTGAAGTCATGGCAGGTCAGGCTGTGCCTGATCGATCAGGCACAGCCTGACCTACTTGAACTGCGAAGCCATAACGAGACGCGAGGAATGCAGCGTGGCGAGCCGATCTCGCAGCCCCGATCCGTTGGAAACGCCGCTAGGGCGGCGGGCGTGGCTGCGCCGGAATGGACTGGCCGTGGCCGGGTGGAACCTCCTCGGGCTGCCGAATCTGGCTCGCTCGGCTCCTTCGGACGTTCGAACTCCGCTGGGGTTCGGGCGGGCTAAGTCGGTCTTGGTCGTGTTCGCCAGTGGCGGGCAAAGTCAGATCGATACCTGGGATCCTAAGCCAGATGCTCCTCGCGAGATTCGGGGGGCCTTTGACTCGATCTCGACCGCCATACCCAGCGTGCGATTCTGCGAACATATGCCCCGCATCGCTCGTGTTGCAGACCAGCTGTGCGTGGTCCGCACGATGGCCCATGAAGATCTGGACCACGGCTCGTCGTTCCATCTGGCGATGACCGGGCGGTATCACCGGAAGCGATCCTCGAACGATTCCCCCGCAGCCACGGATGCGCCCAGCTGTGGAGCTATGCTGCAGCGGGTGCAGCCGACCTCACGATTTTCGCAGACGGCGGTCCACTTGAACGGCCCGGCAGAGGTGCCGCTCGTCTTCGGTCCGGGGCAATACGGCGGGTGGCTGGGCAAGGGGTTTGACCCGCTGACCATCGGGGACGTGAGCCGAGGGGATCTGGCGATTCCTTCGTTTGAGGCACGTCCCCAACTGCCAGTGTCCCGCCTGCAAGCCAGGCAGTCACTGCTGCGATCAATCGAGCAATCGACTCCGCTCAGTTCCCGGGACACGCAATGGGCCGAGAAGCAGGCCCGCTACGACGACGCATTCTCGATGCTCTCGCACGACACGACATCCCGCGCGTTCGATCTGTCGCGAGAGCCAGCGGCGCTGCGTGACCGATACGGTCGCCATCGATCGGGGCAAGCCTGCCTCCTCGGGCGGCGGCTGGTCGAAGCCGGTGTCCCGCTCGTGACGGTCTTCTGGAACCACAATAACCGGGGTCAGGACGACGACCCGAATAACACCGACACGTACGGTTGGGACAACCATAACGACATCTTCGAAGGGCTGCAGAAGCATCTGCTGCCGAGGTTTGACCAGAGCTTTTCGGCGCTGATCGAAGATATGCACCAGCGCGGTCTGCTGTCTGAAACGCTGGTCATCTGCCTGGGAGAATTCGGACGTGCCCCGCTGGTGGCCGCCGAACGGAACTTCAAAGGGATCAGTCCCGGTCGCAAGCACTGGAGCAGTGTGTACTCGATCGCACTTGCCGGAGCGGGAGTGTCGCGGGGAGTCGTCGTGGGCGAATCCGACTCGCGTGGAGCCTATCCGCTCACCACCCCGTTTGGCCCGTGGGATGTCACCGCGACGCTGTTCTCGGCCCTCGGCATCGACCCCGCAACCCATTACCAGGACGCACTCGGGCGACCGTATGCGATCAGCGATGGAAAAGTGATGGAAGCGATCTACGGTGCGTAGGATTGGGCGTATCTGAACTTTGCGAAGCTCCACGGCGAAGACTTCGCGTCGCAGCGAAACAGTCATGCGACGACTACCGCTCCAGCACACGCAGATATCTTCGCACCGTTTCGGGCAATCCAAACTCCAGGGCTTCGGCGATGAGAGCGTGGCCGATCGAGACTTCGGCGAGGTGGGGGACATGGTGGAGTAAGACGGAGAGGTTGTCGAGACTGAGGTCGTGGCCAGCGTTGACGCCCAGTCCCGCGCGTCCGGCGGCCTCAGCAGTGAGTCGATAGCTGTCAAGGACCGGGCCGAGCGGGCCGTGTTCGAAGGCTGCGGCGAACGGGGCCGTGTAGAGCTCAATGCGGTCGGCCCCGACCTCGTGGAGGAGTGGCACTTGAGCGGGCAGCGGATCGAGGAACAGGCTCACCCGGCAGCCGTAACTCTTGAGCTGGGCGATCAATGGACGCAGCCGATCGCCCTCGGTTTCGAGATCCCAGCCGTGGTCACTGGTCGATTGTTCGAGCGAGTCGGGGACCAGTGTGGCCTGTGCGGGGCGGGTGCGTTCGCAGTGGCGCATGAACTCGTCGAAGTACGGGTTCCCTTCGATGTTGTATTCGGCCTGCGGGTAGTCGCGCAGCAGTTCGGCGATCTCGTTCACATCAGCGGGGCGGATGTGCCGTTCGTCCGGACGCGGGTGGACTGTGATCCCGTGGGCACCGGCGTCCAAGCACAACCGCGCAGCTCGCAGTGGACTGGGAATCCCGATGTCGCGAGTGTTCCGCAGAGTGGCGATCTTATTGACGTTGACGCTGAGTTTGGTCATGAGTTGTTTCGTGATGTGGAAAGCCCGAGGGTTGCAACCCCCGGGCTTTGAGTGGACGTGGACTCAGTTTCTCCCCCAGAGGGCTTCGGCGATCCAGTCGAGGTCCTCCATCATCTCCTTCTGCGACTCGCGCTTCACAGCGGCTCCGGCGTTGTTGAGAGCGTTGACGACGAGCAGTCGCAGAACACTGGCCAGCGGCACGCCCGTCTTCTGAGACAGTGCCCGACCGACCAGCCGGTGTTCGCGGTTGAGCAGGATCTCGTGCCGCCCGGTATCACTCGCATCGAAGTGATTGTCGATCAAACGTTGAAAGCCTGACGGGACAACTCCAGTCTTGCGGAGGTCTTCAAACGTCGCCTGCAAGTCGTGTTTCTCGTTGAGAAACGCCATCACCGGCTGATCCGTCCGGAATGAGGCGACCATCACCTTGGCATCGCTTTGGCCGAGGAACTCCTGCCACTCGGGAGTCGCATCGACCATGTCGCGGATGCCGAGGATCAGCTCCGCAAACCCGTGCGAGCCGGGGCTGGCGGTGCGCAGAGCAACGCGCTTGCCCGACTCGCCCTCGTCGCTGAGCATCGCCCCGAGCAGCGATTCTTCAAAGCTGCGAATGGTGTGGACGCAGGGGAACTCACTCCCCGCGAAGAGCGAACTCATCCAGCGTTCCTGCCGCCGATCCATGTTATACCAGACAACGATCTGGGCCTCGGTCTCAAAGAGTGGATCGGCGGCACACTTCGGGATCAACTCATCGAACGTCAGTGGGCCTTGCGAGGTCTGGAACCGATAGCAGAACCGCAACAGATTTCGCAGCCGCCGATCATGCAGCGCCGCCCCGGCCCAGGTGTAACGGTGCCAGGCGAGGATCGATTGCATCGCCGCCGGATCGCGACGGGCGAGCTGTTCGAAGTGTTCGTAGAGGCGTTCTTCGAGATGAGCCCGCACCGACTCGAACGCGAAGTTGCGTACGAGGTCTTCGCGGCTGGCGGTCGGCTCGCAGTTGGGGACTTCGAGGACACCGCGCAGGAAGTGAGCCCACGACGGCAGTAGGTCGCGTGTCTGCCGCGAGATGACCATGCGGCGAATCGTCGTGGTCACCACGGGATCGCCCGCGAAACCGGGGACACGCTGTGGAGTCACGTACAAGGCTCCGACGGCTCCGACCTCCTGCTCGCCGCGGATCGGGATCACATCGAGCGGGGTCTCGTGGAAGTACCCTTGCAGTTCGAGTTCGATCGCCTCACGGTCGGGAGTCGGGTCGAACCAGGCGACATTGATGACGTTCACGCGCGCGGGGCCATCGTTGACGAAGACCGGCACCGGCAGGAAGTCAGCGTACTCGCGGACCGATTCTTCCACGAGTCCCGTCTGGGCCGCCCAGTTGCGGTACTGCGGCTTCAGCAGCAGAGTGACTGTCGTGCCGGTCTCCGCTCGGTCGATCTCCGACAGCTCGATGTCGGTCCCTTCTCCGGCGGACCAACGGACTCCGGTCGGGCAATCGGCCCGACGACTGTCGACGATGATGCGGTCGGCCAGCAGAAATGCACTGAACAGCCCGATGCCGAACTGTCCGATCA
>JAYTCW010000577.1:0-26907 GCA_043736295.1 Planctomycetota bacterium
GGGGGCTATAACGCTCGCTCAGGCCCCCTCACCCCGACCCTCTCCCCCCCAGCGGAGTCTTCCCCGAAAGCAGTACCGATGGTCGGGGGAGAGGGGGCAGACAGTACGGACTATACCCAATGGGCGAAGGCATCCTGGCGGGGCGCAATGCGAGTCGCGGAGCGACATCGCCGACGTAGCTCACGTCGCTCCGCGACTGAGACTCCTCCCACCGAACATCGCCCAGTCTCAGGGAAGCCAGCAAGAGCAGGGCTGTTCGGTCTGCGAAGTGCGAGTCGTGGAGCGAGGGAGGTCAGGTTTCACCTGATCGCTCAGGCACTGACCTACCGAAACTTCTCCCGCCACTCTCCTCGCCATCCCCAACCCATCGGGACAGGGCTTTTCCGGGGAAAATCAAGGGGAAATGCACGCCTCTCCCCAAACCATCAAGAGCCTTGTCCACTCTTTGTCCCGCCCGGGACACCCGACAATAGCCCACCGCTTCAGCGGTGGGTCCCACGAATCTCTCACGTCCACAGCCCCGGCAGGGGCGACAGACACTCGCTCGATGGCCTCACGTTCCCACAGATTTCGCCAGCTTTTGTCGTCCCTGGCGGGACTGGGCGGTTTGGCTGGATCGCTCTCCCACCGCTGAAGCGGTGGGCTATTGTCGGGTGTCCCTGGCGGGACAAAACCAGGCGTTTCTTCCGAGAATGCTCACCTTGAGGCCTTGAACCATGGCCGGGGCATTCGCCAACCTGCCGCGCCAGCGAGGAACTTCACCTCGTCGTATCCGTCACCCCCCCAATGCCAAACCGGCGGTGGCTCTTGCAAGCCATCGCCGGTTCGGGTGTCAGACAGCGGTTAGACCGTTAGGGGAATGTCGGGTCGGGATTCTGCGTCGCCAGATTCTGCAGGAAGAGCTGGAACGGAGTGTCAATGTTCTGCTGCACACCATTCTGGAAGAAGTCGTTGATGGTTTCGTTGTCAAAGGTTCCATTGATTTGAATCTGGCCAGCGAGACGAACCGGGCGACCTCCTCCCTTGATCGGGTCGGCATTGGAGTAGACACCATCCGCTGTGATCTGTGTTGTCTGGTTCGTTCCAAATGTCAGGATCGCAATCTGTTCACCCTTTCCGACTCCGTCCGAAGCCGCAGTGTTCGCAGCCAGATTTCGGCCGTTGCCGAACGTCGCATCCGGTGTGCCATCCAGATTCGTGTCGACTGATCCAAAGACGATATCCGCATACGCCACCGGATCATGCACGATGAAGCTGTGCGGTCCATCGTTCGCGGTGTCGTTGAACGAGTCCGGAGGATTGAGTTCGCTCGAACGCTGTGGATAGACCCGGATGTCATCCCCCACATTCCCGCCGAAGCTGTTGCCAGCAATCGTCGTGTTCAAGCGAGTCATGGCACCGATTCCGTAAGCCAATCCATCCTCGAAGTTGGTTCCGTTGTTCGATACTTCGTTGTGGATGAAGTTGATTGTCGAGCTGAGATGCGTCCGGGTCTCGTCGACCAGCAGACCACTCAAGCTACCCTGACCCACCAGTGGATGTGCAGTACTTGGCCGGTCCAGTCCACCGTTCGGAACGGCGGCGTTCTGCGGCAGATTCACGTCCACAAAGACATCCGGGTTAGCGTCCGTCTGGAAGCTATGCGGGTTCGGGTTGGCGTTGACGGTGGCTTGCGACAGACTCGTCGCTTGCAAGTCGAACACGACCCCTTCACGATCATTGCTGTTAAAGCGATTGACAAAAGTCGTTTGGCGGGGATCCACAGAAACCGGATCGACAGTACGATCACCACGGCCAATGTTGAAGACACTGGTTGTGGCACTCGCGCCCGCAGTCACACGATCGTGAGTCAGACTGGCATACAGACCACGTCCCCCGTTCTGCGAGGAGTCCACTCCGAACATTTCCACGAGTGTCACTCCCTGCACGGTGGCCGCAGTTCCAATCTGCGATTTTGTCCCGCTAGCTGCGAGTGTCGAGATATCAAATCGCATCCCGTCATCCGCGTTGTTCATGATGTCCAGCGTTTCCAGAGACATGTTCAAGCCAGCTGTGCCCAGCACATCGGTTTCGATCCCGTTTCCTCCCGTCGCGTCACCTGCAATGCCGTTGAAGCTGATGGTCGACTGGGCGATTCGGACGATATTGACTCGACCGTCTGAGTCGGCCATTTCCAGGTCAATCCCGTCATCGCCGTTGTTGGTGATCACGACATCGCGTTGATCGGCATTGTTCGCATCGCCGACATTGAGATTGATTCCAGTGTTGAAGTCTCGAACCCCGGCGTTATTCGCAACATTGACATGAATGCCGTCCATGGCATTGTTGGAGATGTCCGTGTTGTCGATGGTGTAGGTGTTCTGCGCAGTGACTGCGACACCGACCACAGCGACGAAATCACTGTTGTCGATGATATGGACACCATGAACCCCGTTGCCATCGACTAGTGTTCGAACCGGAGCACCCAACCCATCCACAAAGTTGGTACTGTCCGTAATCAACACGTTGGCATAGGCCCCAGCCCCGAACAGACCCGCTTCATTCGTGAAGTTGGTGTCGAACCGGATTCCGTCACGGGCACTGTTCAGCACCTGGTTACCCTCGAACATGAACGGCACCAGTCCGGGGTTGTTCGCCAGACGTGGATCGCCAATCGCAGCGTCGTTCTCCAGCACCACCTGGATGCCATCCTGACGTTGACCATCGAAATTGTTGTCCGAGATGTTTCCAATAAACTGAGCGTTGCCGGTCCCGTTCAAGAAGATCCCGTTCAAGTTGCGTTCAAAGGTGTTGTCGGTGACATCCATACTCAGCGGTCGGACTCCGCCCGGAGCGTTCCCCAGAACGATGTTCAAACCGTTCCCTGGCCCGAGTCGACCGTTGTCGCGAATCGTGTTTCCATTGTTCGCTGAGCCGATGATGATCGCGTTATTCAGAGGGTCTGGACCATACAGTGAGTTGTCGTTCCGCTGAATGTCAATCCCGTGCAGACCATTCCGCTGGATGGTGCTGTTCAGCACTGTCAACCGGCTGGTCGTTCCCAGCAAGGCAAACTGATTCAGATTGGTCACCAGTCCGCTGCCATCATTGTCGCTGATGTCCAGACCCGCAGCCGAGCCATCCACCGTCAGCGATTCGAGCTCGGCAAAGTTACCCAACAGGAAGGCGAGGCCATCTCCTCTAAAGTTCGTGTTCGCCCCGTCCGTCGTTCGAGTCAGGATCGAATTGACCAGATTGAATGAGCCGGTCGAGTCACCCGACATTTCGATTGCCATCGCGGCATCGACGTTACCCGTAATCGTGTTGGGAGTCCGCAGGATGTCACCCAGATTGAGGTCGATCCGTGGTCCGACTCCATCGGGCACAATAAAGTTCGTATCGAGCGGCTCGCTGGCGACCACATGGAAGCCGATGCCCCCGTTGTTCAGGATGCTGTTGTCGTACATCGATCCGGCACCGGGTAGAACCAGGTTGCTGCCCGTCATCGTGTAGGTCGCGGCGTCCTGCACCTCGATCAAGATCCCCTCGGCACCGTTGTTGTGGAAGCCGGTCGCGTTGTTGATGATGTCGAAGTTGTTGACCGAATCCCCACCAAAGGTCAACTGCACCCCGGCCCCGCCGTTGGTGGCGAATTCACTCTGCCGGATCAGACCGTTGGTGATCCCCGCAGTCGCCACGGCATCCGGGGCCAGAGCCTCATCCACATTCAGTTTCAGGCCGACGCCCCCGTTGTTGGTCGAGATCACATTCGTGGCCGAGAAGGCATAGCCATTGGCTGGCAGGCGGGTCAGCTGGGTATCGAGGAGGCTGATGTCGATGCCGTCCCCGGTCCCCGCCCCGGTGCCGGTCGTGGTGACCGTGTTGAGCGAGATGTTTTCCATCGACATGTTGCGGAACTGAGCGTGGATCTGGTCCAGGCTGTTGCCGCTGACGGTCATGTTGGCCAGATCGAAGGAGGTGACCCCGTTGACTCCGTTGAAGTCGACCAGCAACCCGTTCCCAGCGTTGTTGTTGACGGTGAGGGCGGCCCCCGAGATGCCGAAGTTGTTGATCGTGACCCCGGTGTTGTCGTTGGCCAGGATGCGAAGGCCATCGCCATCGTTCCCCGAGGCACTGGCCCCGATGACCAGGTTGGTGGCCGTCACTCCGTTGGTCAGCGTCACCGCGACACCCGGACCATCCAGCAGCGTGGCCGGATCACCGACGTTGTTGTTGAAGGTGTTATCACCCAGCGCTCCGCTGGCCGAGATCAGCGAGACCGTCGTGGCCGCTCCGTCGGCAGCGAACTTGAAGCCGGTGCCGTTATTGGCGTTACCGGTTGTCGCGTTGTTGACCGCGAAGGTGCCGTTGGCCCCGGTGTTGACGTTGATGTCGAAGCCGTCCTGGTCGTTGTTGCTGGAGATCACATGGTCCAGCGTCACGTTGGCCAATGTACCAGCACCACGCACATCAAAGTTCACGCCATCGGCGGTGAAGGTCGGCGACTGGCCACTGTTCGTGACGGTGACATCGCGGAAGGTGCCGGTGAACGAACCGGGCGGACCGACCACCACGGGCGAGCCCGATTCGTCCTGGACCCCGATGTTGGCATCGATTCCACCCAGACCACTCCGATCGATCGTGCCCGTGGTGACATTAAAGGTCAGGGCGCCATTGTTGAACACATCCAGATCCAGACCCCGTCCGCCACTGCGGTTGACTGTCAGGTTCGAGAGGTCAAATTGGGCCGATGATCCGGCATCGTGAACCATCACGTCCAAGCCATCGAACCCGAGTCCACTGGTCCCGTTGTCAGAGAGAGCTAGTCCGTCGGCGGTGAAACTCGTCAGCGTGGAACCGCTGGCCACATCAATCTTCAGACCGTTTTCCCCGTTGAATTCGGAGGTCACATTGTTGAACTGAGCCACCGTCGCGGCGACCCCGTTGGTCAGCGACAGATCGATGCCGTCACGAATGTTGTTCGTCGCCGTCAGACCATCCAGATTCACCGTGGCGGTCGAACCGACAGCCCCGTCGAGCTGCATGTTCAAGCCGTCCTGCAACAGGGTGCCGCTCACATTGACGTTGTTGAAGCTCAGCGTGACCGAGTCGGCAGCTGTCATGTTGATGACATCCAGATTGACTCCATTGCCCGTCTGAGCTCCGGTCGCTGTCACATTCGACAAGGCCACCGAGCTGGCTCCGGGGACACCATCCAGAACGATGTCCACACCGTTCAGTCCCGCACCAGCAGCATTCAACCCGTCGAAGGTGATTGCCGCAGCTGTCGACTGGGTATCCAGCCGGACGCTGACCCCGTCCCCATTGGCACCGCTGACATCCAGCGTGTTCGAGTTGATCGATCGAACTCCGGACGCCCCGGTCGAAGTCACCAGCAATCCGGTGCCGCCCGCGTTCGTGGCCGAGATGTTGTTCAGGGCGGTCCCGATCACATCAATTCCGCCCGTGGCCGTGATACTGATTCCGTTGCTGCCCGCGGTATTCGCCGTCAGATCACGGATTTGCAGTTCGGCGAAGGAGCCCACCGCCCCATCCAGATTGATGTCGACCCCTTCGTTCGTGGCTGTGTTGAACGAAGAGCCGTTGAGGATGTGCAGCTGGGTCGAGTCGGTCGCTCCCAGACTGGTGATATTGATCTCGGCCCCATCGTTGCCCGCATTGTTCGCATCGAAGTTGTCGAGGACGATATCGCTCTGACCACCGGTGACCGTAGTCACGTTGATCAAGGCTCCGTAGTTGTTCGCATCGTTCGCGACGACATTTCGCAGCACGATGTTCATCGCGGCGGTCTGGTTGGCGATCGAGACATCGACCCCGTTGTTCCCCGCGTTCAGGAAGCTGCCGCCGATGAGGGTCAGTCCATTCGAAGTGACCGCCGGGTCAGTGGCAATCACTTGCAGACCACTGCCCTGGGCGTTGTCGGCCAGCACATTCGTGAGGTTCAGTCGAGCAGCTGTGCTGCCCGAATCGATCAGCAGATCGACGCCGTTGGCAGCCGCGTTGAGTCGACCAGAGTCGTTGACGTTCAACCCATTCGTGTTAAACGCTGCCAGTGTGGAGCCGTTGAGGACATCCAGGTTCAAGCCTTCCTGTCCTGCACTCGTCCCGACCACATTATTCAGACGACCGACGGACAGCGTGGCCGCGTTGTCGGCGATCAGATTCACCGCATTGCCATCGGCTCCAGTGGCATTCAGCCCCACGACATCGACGGTCACCGTCCCGCCGTCCGCCAGCAGCGAGAGTCCATCCGCCGCCGCACTTTGAGCGGAGAGCGTCTGGCCGGTCAGGTTGAAGACTCCACCAGCACTCGCCCGGAAGTCGAAGCCATCATCCGTCGAGTTGTTCGCCTGCACCGTATTCAGGTCAACAGCTGCGGTCGATCCGGCTCCACTGACATCGATCAACATGCCATCGAAGGCCCCGGCCAGACCGTTGTCCGAGAAGTTGCTGTTCGTAATCCGGGTAATCAGATCTGCCCCGTTGGAGACCGTCAGGTCAAGACCAGCCCGTTGGTTGTTGGTGACAGTCAGGTTATTGAGGTTCAGAGTGAGTGTCGACCCGTTTCCGTCAGAGCCGATACCGTCGATCAGCCCTTGAATGGCTCCCGTGACGGTGGTGATCGGTGGGTTCACATCGGACGCTGGAGCGACGGGATTGGCCCCGTTGTTCTGGACCGTCATGTTGCTGAGGTTGGCGGTGATGTCACCACCCGTCTCTGACAGGATCACGATGCCCTGGCCCGCGTTCCCACTGAAGTTGACTCCCGAGATCGTCGCGTTCAGGATACCGTCGTTCTTGGCACACAGGATCAGCGAGGAGGCCGAGGAAATGTTGGTGCCATTCAACGTGAAGTTGACCAGAGCCAGCGGTCCGTCCGCACACGGAATGTTCAGAGTCCCATCGATGGAACCACCGACAATGTTCAGGTTCACCGCACCGCCATTGGTAATGGCGGTATTCAGGGCCATCTCCTCGTTGCCCAGAATGTCCGATCCCGACAGATTGAACGTGATCTGGGTATTCCCCGCGACCGTGTTGTCTCCGTTGGCCACCGCGTCGATGCCATCACCGATGCCATCGCCGATAACACCGGTTGGTGGCGGGTTGATGAAGTTTCCGTTCTGGTTGATCTCGCCATTGTTAAAGTTAATGATCGCACCGCTCAACTGCGGCGGAGTGGCATCATCGGTGCCGTTCGTAGCCCGGACATGGAAGCCGTCCCCTTGGTTGTTGTTGACGTTCGTATTGTCGAAGGTCAGCACAGCCAGCGAGCTGTCATTCAGAGAGAGATCGGGATTAATGTTGACGAGAACCCCATCGCTGAGGTTCTGGGTGATCGTGGCATCAATGATTCTGACACCGACGAAGCTGTTGTCTTCCGCCGCGACATCCAGACCGTTTTCCTGGGTCCGAGCGTTGGGGTTATCGTTCTGCAGGGTGACATTATTCAAGGTCAGGCCGGGAGCATTCGTGGCCCGATCACCGATGTTCGACCCGTTGTCCGCGAAAATCTGCAGGCCATCACCGGAACCCGGAACACCCGCTTGGCCACTGTTGTCGATCTGGCCATTCGTGAAGCTTGATCCCACGATGCGCGAGGCGTCGAGATTGAGATCCACCCCATTCAGACCCGAGTTCTGAATCGAGAAGTTGTTGACCAGGAACTGACCCGTGCTGCCGTTGGTGAGGTTGGCCACCACCCCATTTCCAGCGGCTCCATCCAGATTGGCAGCTCCGGGAACGGCACCCTCGAACCGCACACCCATGATGCTATTGTTGCCAGTGACATCAATGCCATCGCCAGCCCCGTTGCTGCCAGCGTTAGCGAATGTGCCCGCATTGAGGAGCTGCGCGGTCACTGTGGAGTTAGTACCATTCAGGCGAATCGCATCCCCACCGGCATTGGCACCGGTCGTTAAACCTTGGCCCACCAAGTTGACCGTCGAGTTCGTGCCATTCAGGTCGATGGCATTGTCAAACGCGTTGTCGAGACTCAAGCCCGCCCGGAATGTCGCGTTGACCGTGGATCCCACCGTGGCTGCCACTCGCAGACCATCGCCGCCCTGAGCATTCGTGGCCGTGACAGCCTGATTCCCGACAATGGTGAAGACCGAGTTGTTGGCGTTGAACTCCATCGCATTGCCACCCGCGTTGTCGAGTGCGATCCCATTGTTCAAGTTCAAGTTCAACCGCGAATTCGTTCCTGTCACACGGATGGCATCCCCAGTGACGACATTGTTGATGTCGCTGTTGTCGAACGTCACGTTCGCCGTGGCATTCGTCAGTGTCAGATCGAGACCATCTTGCCCGGCATTTTGCAGCGAGCTGTCGAGGATGTTGGCATTGAAGGTGCTGTTCCCCTGAGCTGTAACACGGATGGCATCGAGCGTCGCGAAGGCGATCGGACTCCGGATCAGTTGGAGATTCGCGACCGCATTCGTATCGAGCGTTCCCAGGACTCCGTTCTGACCGACGATGTTGTTCGCACCGGCCACTGACATCGGCGAGTCGCTGATGATCGCGTTCAGCGTCGAGTTCGTAGAGCCATTGAACCGTAGGCCGTTCTGATTGGCTCCCGTCGCGATCGGGTCGAGGTTGAAGTTCACCACCGAGCCACCCATGAAGGTGATGTCGGTCATGTCGCCACCCGCGTTCACCAGCGATCCGCCGGTGAACTTCGTGGTGTAGGTCGAGGCGTTATTCGCTTCGATGTGAATTGCGTCATCACCCGCATTATCCACGTTGGTTCCAGTGAAGTTCAGCGTCGCGGTCGACGCATTCAGCAGAACTTCCAGACCGTCATCTCCCGAGGGAGCTGGACCAGGACGGGAGAAATTGCTGTTGGCCACATTCCCGGTCAAGGTCGAACCGGCGTTCAACTCCAGATGCAGACCATCGACGCCCGCATTGCGGAACGTGACATCCGTGAGATTCAACACAGCTGACGCATTGTTCAGGACACCATTCACTCCGTTCAACGTCGCACCGTCGAACACGGAAGGAGCCCCCGGCGTCCCGGCGACACGGAGATTGATGATCCCGGTATTGGTGCCAGAGAGATTAATCCCATGGCCATTAGGACTGACGAAGGAACCGGTGTTGGTCAAATTCATGGACACCGTAGAATCGTTGGCGGAAATCTGAATCCCATCGTTACCGGCGTTCGCCCCGGAGACGTTATTCCCCGCGAGGATGATCAACGAATCCGTCGTGGCGTTCAAATTGATGGCATCCAGTCCCGCACCGTTGAATGACTCGTTATTGAGTACCACGTCTGCGCGGGAGTTGGTCCCCGCCGTATTGACAAGCAATCCATTGGCACCGGCGTTGGTCGCCGGACTATTAGTCAGAGACAGAATGCTTCGCGAGCCTCCGGTCGTATCGAGCCGCACGCCATTCTCAGTTGCCGAATCGAGCGAGCTGTTGGTCACTGTCCCGACGAACCGCGAGGCCCCGGATGTCGTCACGAACAGTCCATTGCCCAGTCCACCAACTCCGCCCGCATTCGACACATTCGTACCGTTCACGGACAGGTTGGCAGTCGAGCCGGAAGACACAGCTCCCACGATCCCGTCATCTGTGGCACCTGAGAGGCTTCCGCCGCTGAGGGCGGCATTCAAGACCGCGCTATTCGAGGTCCGGAAATCGTATCCGTCGTCGCCTGCACCAGTTCCAGTCACGCCCGTCGCTGTCAGGTTCAACCTCGAACCCGCACCGTCCACGATCGAGAAGATGGCATCGTCACCAGCACCCGAGACGTTCAGTGCGTTCACCACGACGGTGCCCACCGCTCCGCTTTGCACGTTGAGGGACAGTCCATCACGGACCGCACCCGAGGCGTTGACGGTCGTGGCGTTCAATACACCAGTCGCGCCAGTTCGCAGATCCAATCGCAAGCCATCACGGCCCGCGCCGGTCGCGTTCACATTGGTCGCATTCAGCGTGACATTGCCATTCGTGGTTCCCACGACGGCGATTCCATCGCCCACCGGAACGACAGCATTGTTGAACGAGCTGTTGGTCACATTGGCGACCACATTGCCCGTGTTGGTGGCCTGCACATGCAGACCAGTCCCACTGCCGCTGTTGTTGACGTTGTTGATGTTCGCGGTGATGTCGGAGTTGCTGCCAGCCAGGCGAATGCCGAATTGTCCGCCGTTCAGGAAGCGGCCATCGCTGATCGCGACATTCAGCGGAGCCGCATTGGTGTTGTTGATCACAATGCCGCTCGGACCATTCGTACTCGGGATGTTGAACCCGAAGTCGCGAATGACACCGTTGCCAGTCGCATTGGTCAGGAGGATGCCACCGCCGGTGCCCGTAGTTCCATTCGGACCAGGAGTCAGCGGATTGATGTTGCGGTTCAACTTCTCCAGCGTAAAGTTATTGATCCCGGTGCCGACGATGGCGTTCCCACCTGTCGGAGCAATGATGTTCAGGCCAGCAATCCGGTTATTGTCCGCCAGCGTGAAGACATTGCCCACAGCTGCGGTGACGAAGGGGTTAGTGCCCCCGACATCAAAGCCAGGGATTTGACAGAGCGCGCCCGGCCGATTGAGGACATCGATCAGGGTCGGACAGCCTTCTCCGAAGACCAGTTGGTTGTCAATGAGAACAATCCCGGCCGGACCGGTCAGTGGATTGGTGCGGGTCGTCGTACCCCGATGGAAGAGCAGCGCGTCCGCCGGGCTCGCTCCCACGAGCGAGTTGAACCGTTGGTCGTTCGAGCCATTGCCACCGGCCGCCGCCGTGTTGTCGAAGTGCGCGAAGGTCCACGGCAGACCCGTACGCGGATTGATGGCCAGCTCGCGAGGATTGATGACCACTTGCTGCGTGGTGATCCGCGATGTGCGGCGAACTCGGTCATTCAGCCGGTCATAGAGCGACTTGACTCGCGGGTTGTAATTACCGTTCTGAGCCCCAAACAGATAGGTGGCTGCGAAGTTCACTTGACCGCCATAAGTGTCATCATTGGCGTAGGACAAGTTGAGCAACACGTTGGTGAAGTCGGCCTGAACTCGACCGCGTACGCCGTTGACTTCCGGTGCGTTTTTCGCATCCAGGTAGTACGCCCCGCCGTGAGCCGACAGCCAGCGTACTCCGGGAATCGGTACGCCGACTTCAATGTCCGCACCGCGTTGCTGAGCTTCCGCGTTCTGGATGTTGATGAACGCCAGGTTGTTGTCCTGAAACACCGCGTTCTTCGTGCGAATGACGGGGCCAAGATTGTTCGGCGTGTTGTCAAAAGGGACGTAGAGATTCGCCGTTACTTGGAAGTAATCGGTCATCCATTCTGCCCCGGCTCCTCCCTGATTATAGCCCAAGCCCTGCTGGCTCTGGTCGTAGGTGTAGAACCCGTTCACTCCGAGAATACTACTGAGCGGCTCCACCAGACGCCGGTAGCCCAGACCAGCACTCGCCCCCACATTGGCGTTATCGTTGACCATCATCTGGCCATCAAGGAAGAACCGGTCATTCGGTCCCAGGAAGTCGAGGGGAGCAAACGAGCCAAAGCTCGCATTGTTCCCCGAGATCCCCGGACGTTCACCGAAGTCCCCCTGGACCCAGAAGTACCCGCCCGTGGAGCCGATCGGGGTCGAACCCGAGATGCTCCCACTGGAGTCGGATCCGGTCTCCATGGGTTCGTCATAGACGACCGCATTTTGGGCGGATACCTGAGTCCCCGCTCCGAGCAGGAGTGCCAGTGAAAATGCGAAAGCCTTCGATGCGCTCATCGTTCGCCCCAATGTGGTCGGACAGCACGTCTGTGGGCGAGGGATTGCGAGACCCCTCGATTCAGTGCGTGCTTCATGTCTGTAGGGAATGTGACGGATGCGCCGATAGAATCGGTCATATCAGACATCGGCACTGCGTGTGCCAGACTGAAGACCAATCCTGCCGACGATGACGGTTGAAGCAAAAAGGTGGGTTGTGCGGATTGGTGAATCCAGGGAGGACTGCCTCACTCGGGTGGACCCGAAATTTCCGCTGAGGTCACAGCCTGCGACTCAAGGGTTGAGACGCAAACGCGAGGAGCTTGAGACTCCTTGAGGGCTTGTATGTAGGACGAAATGCCAGAGCAAGAGGGATTACGGCCCACTTGAGCTACGAATTAACACTCGCGAATACTTGTATCATATTACCCAGAAGTGAGATACAGCTCGCGGAGTGTCGTTTGAGTCTTCTCGTTGAAAATTGTTTCCCACGGCTTGCACTCGCAAGTATTGCCGATCGGAACCAGTCCATCCGCTTGTCGAGTCCATTCCTGACCGGTATGGTCACAGCTGGAAGCCACTCACCTCAAAGACCCACAACATGCTCGATCTCTACGACAAAATTCAAGAGGCCTGCGGATACATTCGCAGCCAGTGGGTCAAAACTCCACATGCAGGAATCGTCCTCGGCACCGGGCTCGGGGCCTTGGTCAAAAAGATCGAGGTCGAGGCCAGCATCGACTATGAAGCGATTCCGCACTTCTCCAAATCGACAGCTGTCAGCCACAAAGGGCGACTCGTCTGTGGAATGCTGATGGGGCTCCCCGTCATGGCGATGGAGGGCCGCAGCCACATGTACGAGGGATATCCACTCAAGCAGATCACCCTTCCTATTCGCGTCTTTCAGGCCCTCGGAGCCCAACTGCTGATCGTGACAAACGCGGTCGGCGGGATGAACCCGTTCTACGCGACCGGGGACATCATGGTGATCGACGACCACATCAATCTGATGGGGGCGAATCCGTTAATCGGGATCAACGACGACCGGCTGGGGCCACGCTTCCCCGACATGTGCGAGCCGTATGACCGGAAGCTGGGACAGGTGGCCCTGGAGATTGCGCGGAAGGCCAACTTTGCCTGCCACCGGGGAGTGATGGTGGCCGTCACTGGACCGAACTTGGAGACGCGGGCCGAGTACCGGTTCCTGCGTCAGATCGGAGCCGATGTCGTCGGCATGTCCACGATTCCCGAGGTCATCGTGGCAGTCCACTGCGGGCTGCGAACCGTGGGCCTTTCCGTCGTGACTGATCTGTGTCTGCCCGATGCCCTGAAGCCCGCACACGTGGCCGACATCATCGCTGTAGCGAATGCTGCGGAACCGAAGTTGACAGCGCTCGTGACGGGGCTGTTGGACTCGGAACGGGCTAGTCCCCCACAGCGGAATTGAAACTGCTCTAGTGGCTCGTCAAGTCTTGATTTTGGGGTCCGCCACCCTCGGAAGGGCGAGGCTCCTGCCGAGCCGCGACTGCGGGTGGACGTGTCCCCTGGCTCGCGGCTCAGCAGGAGCTTCGCCCTCCCGGCGACCCGGACTCAACCCCAATTCCAAGCGTTGACAAGCCGCTGGGCTGATCTGTCGATGCCCCCCTTTTCGGGGAGGAAGAGCGAGGCAATACTGGGACAGGGGACGAATCTCATCACGCCCTCTGCCTCCTGTCGCTGAACGTCCCAGGTCACCGGCCGATGGCCAGTCGCTTTGACTTTTCAATCCGCGCGATCTGCCGCTCGGGTTGACCGACTTGTTACATGTCGTGGTCGTGATCGAGTTCGGCAGAGAGTACTCCCCCGAGCGAACGAAGCACCTCAATCCCTTGTTCATTGCTACAGTACGTCATCCATTCTAGGTGCGTCATTCCTTGACGTTCAATCCCATTGACATCCGCGCCACGCTCGACAAGCAACTTGGCCGCATCCCATTGCCCATAGCTGCAAGCATACCCAAGCGGCAATTCGTTGTTTTCGTTTCGTGCGTTGGGATCGGCACCATAGTCCAGCAGCAATCGCATCGATTCGAGTTCGCCCTCAGCCGCCGCAGACATTAAGGGCGTGCCGTCACTGGGACTCATTTTGCAGTCTGGATGAACCCCTTGGGCCAAGAGCCAGGGCAACATTCCCCGGTAATTCCAAACGGCGCGATAAACGAGCATGGAGTTTTGCGAATTCATCAGATATTGATGTTTGCGCAAAAGCCTCCCCAGCCGCTTTCGATCACCGCGGCGAAGATAGAAGTCGGCTTTCTCAAATATGCGTCGTCCCATCGCGTGAAAGTCCGAAAAATGTCAAGACAAAGCTCACCTGCCAGCGGGCCGAAAAGAGCGACACGTCCCAGAAGCGCCCCCGGCCCCGCCCGTCAGGTGCAGCGACTGGTTCGGCGGCGGTACAGTATCATCAGTGCCACAGATGCCCTGTCATTTTATGACATTCCGGAGGAAATTGTTCGTGAGAGCAGCTATGGAACCTGCCATGCCCATTGCGAGGACAATGCTACCCTCGCGAGCCATATTCCCCACCCAATACCGGATCCGATACCCGCGCTCAAAAGAACCGCGATCGCTTCAGATCGTACCGATCGTTTGTCGTTCGGTGGTTGTTCCATATTGTTTGCTCTTTCGATGGTTGAGACGCCAAACAGGTGTTCGACCTCAAGTTGGCAGTCAATACTTCTCACGCGATGGGGCAGCTCACGTCTCCTGGGTTCCCCCGTCCCACGCGTGATTCGAGTCGGGGTAGAACGTGACGCCGCCAAGGCCACCTTTGTAAGTAAAAATCAGCCAGCTTCCAGGACTCGGGAGCGGTAGGCGTACTTCGCGGACTTATCCCCCTCGTACTTCACATTCAACTCTTCCAAGTGGAGAGCCGGTTTGTCTCCCATAGTGATTCCCCTGTGCTATAGGTGTCGTGTCAGAGCCCTCTACGAAGGCCGCCGCGTTAAGCTTTGCAATCGAATGCCCCAGCTCAGCAGCGGCGGGGCATTGGTGAGCAATGAGTCCCAGAAACGCATCATGCCCCGCAGTCTGCTGTAGCGATTGGTTCGGCGTGCCGGTACTACTTCCACAAATCCCAACTGATGCCCCACTCGTAGATGTGGAAACAGACCAGCACGATCAGCGCCAGTCCAAAGAAGCACAGTCCCACAGCAATAGCATCTGGATACACCTTGTTTGCGTAACACTTAAGACCGATGCACACAGCCAGGGTCGAGCTGGAAGCGACGAGAGGCACGTCTGCAAGCATCAGTGCTTTGGCGTAACGCTTCCGACTCTTGTCAAGAAGACGGAATCGCACTGTTGAGAGATAGGCCGACAGCGCGATCGCTACGGCGATCACGGCGAGCAAGTCACTCATCTGCATCGGTGTGCCTCCGCCGACGAATAGGTATTCGACCGCAGAAGTGCGATAGAAGATGACCGCAGAATAGCGGTGTGGTATGTAACTGTCAATTTCGATGGGACGTACAGTCAAGCGAATTGCGATGCACCGCTAATGTGTTTCCCATGCCATGCTGCACTGGGCCTCCAGTGCCCGGTCAACGCTCAATTGTGCGGTTCGACCCCCGGGGAGGGCGAGGCTCCTGCCGAGGCGCAGCTACTAGACAGCGCGTCCCTTGGCTCGCGGCTCAGCAGGAGCTTCGCCCTCCCAGACGGGCGAGGCTCAACCCCATTTCTTAGCCTGGACGAGGCACTGGGAAAACGCATGGGCGACACGCCCATGCCACGTTTATCAACAGGCTGTGAGCGAAATTCCTCTGTCTTGGCTGTGGAATCAGGATGGCAGTCTGCCGAACATTCCGGTCTACGGAGTCCCATAAGGTCGTCTTGAAACAGCGTCAAATCTCGGAAAGACCTCGGGATTCATTGACTCCGGGGCCGAAGCATACATTAGAATCGATTGATGGATGATTGGGGGCGTAGGATGTGGTCTGACGCACTTCACATCATCGACAGATTGGGAGTGGAAATGCCGGAACGTTGCCTCATGAAACTCGATGTGTGTTGCCCTCTGCGGTGGGTGGCTGTCGTGGTCTGTCTGGGGGTAGGCGTTCTTGAGGCGGGTGATGTTCCGGTCAGTTTTACGAATGACGTGATGCCGGTCCTGACCAAGGCGGGGTGTAACACCGGCGGGTGTCATGCCAAGGCGGGCGGCGGGCGGAATGGGTTTCAGTTGTCGCTGTTTGGATTTGAGCCGCTGGAGGATTTTGAACACCTGACCAAGGAGGATCGCGGGCGGCGGTTGTCTCCGGCGGTTCCGGAACAGAGCTTGATTCTCAAGAAAGCCTCGGGGCAGTTGCCGCATGGGGGCGGTTTAAGGTTGCCAGCGACGGGGGACGGGTATGCGGTTCTGCGGGCGTGGATCGGGCAGGGGGCTCCCGCCGACCAACCGGGGACGCCGGAGCTGGTTTCATTCGCGATCCAACCGGAGCGCGGCACGATCGCTCGCCAAGCGGAGCAACAGCTTACCGCCATCGCCAAATACTCGGACGGCTCCACCCGCGATGTGACCCCGCTGGCGATCTATGAATCGAACGATCGCAGCATGGCCGAAGTGACTGACCGGGGCCTTGTGAAAACCAGCGACATCACGGGGAAGGCTGCGGTGATGGTCCGGTACCAGGGGAAGGTGGCTGTGTTCAGTGCCTCGATCCCGCTGGGGGCTCCGGTCGAGCAGTTGCCGCCGTCGCGGAATTTTGTCGATGACCAGGTCTTTGCGAATCTGAAGGTGATCGGCGTGCCGCCTTCGTCGGTGTGCGATGACACGACCTTTATCCGCCGGGTTTCGCTCGACATCGCCGGGCGGTTACCGACGGAGGAGGAGACGGCCAAGTTCCTCGCCAGCAGTGAGGCCAACAAGCGCGACCTCGTGATTGATGACCTGCTCAAGAGTCCCGACTACGCCGACTTCTTTGCCAACAAGTGGACCGCTCTGCTGAAGAACCGGCGGGACGATGCCAGTGACACGATCTCGAACTTCGCGTTCCATGCCTGGGTCCGCGATAGCCTGCTCGCGAACAAGCCGTATGACCAACTCGTGCGCGAACTCCTCGCAGCCACCGGCACCGTGATCGGCAACCCGCCGGTCGCGTGGTACAAGCGGGTCAAGGAGCCGAAGCAGCAGTTGGAAGACGTGGCCCAGCTCTTTCTCGGTGTACGGATGCAGTGTGCCCAGTGCCACCACCATCCGTTCGAGCGCTGGAGCCAGGACGATTACTACTCGCTCTCCGCTTTCTTCAGCCAGGTGGGCCGCAAGCCCTCAGCCACGCGCGGGGAAGATCTGATCTTTCACAAACGCGGAATCGCCACCGCGAGCAACATCAAGACCGGACTGTCCCTCAAGCCCGCAGCGCTCGGTGATGCCATCCCCGCGATCACTGCCGACGAAGACCCGCGACTGAAGCTGGCCGATTGGATGAGCGGACCCCAGAACCCGTTCTTTGCGAAGGCCCTCGTCAACCGGTACTGGAAGCACTTCTTCCAGCGCGGACTGATCGAGCCCGAGGATGACATCCGCGACACCAACCCGCCGACCAATCCGGAGTTGCTGACAGCCCTCGAAAAGCATTTCATCGAGAGCCGGTTCGACCTGAAAGAACTGGTGCGGGTCATCACGCGATCGAATGCGTATCAACTCAGTGCGACGCCGAACGAACACAACCTCGCGGACCGGCAAAACTACTCGCGCTACTACCCGCGAAGACTCCAGGCGGAAGTCCTCCTTGATGCCATCGATCATCTCTCGGGAACGCAAACCGACTTCGCCAACCTGCCCGCCGGGACACGAGCGGTGGCCTTGCCCGACAACAGCTACAACCGCTCATCGCAGTTCTTGCGGGTCTTCGGTCGACCCGAGGCGGAGAGCGTGTGCGAGTGCGAGCGGGTGCAATCATCGAGCCTCGCGCAGAGCCTGCACCTGATTAACTCGGGCGAGTTGCGATCGAAGCTGGCCAGTCCCACAGGTCGGGCCGAGCGCCTCGCCAAAGAGGAGAAACCCGCCGACGCGAAGGTCCGCGAACTGTACCTCGTGGCCTTCTCCCGCGAGCCCCGCTCGGATGAGCTGAAGCACGCGCTGGACTTCCTCGCCGAGCCCCGTCTCAACGCCGAAGGGCAGCCGATCGACACGCAACAGGCCGCACGAGAGAACTTCCAGGATCTGATCTGGGCACTGGTGAACACGAAGGAGTTCCTGTTCAATCACTGACCTGACCTCTGTTGGCGGACGTTTCGAGGTTGGAGGCGTTACAATAAACGAAGTCCCCCACTTGTCAGGAGTTTGTCATGATCCATCGCGTCTTCTCGGCGGAAGTCCAGAATGGGAAACTGCGTTTCGACGAATCACTGGCCGACCTCGAAGGACATCGAGTGCGGGTCGTTTTGGATGACGATCAAACCGCGAACAGCCAACAACAATGGCTCAGGCCACAACCTGAACTAGTGTCCGAGACGGAGATTGAATCGGAAATGCTGTTTGCTCCGCCGTTTCGTCGCGAAATTGTGACGGCTGAGATCCGAGACGGAGGATGGATGCCTCCTTGCCTGATCTTTGATGAGGAAATCTGCGATGAGTGATCTCTATCCGTGGTATCGATTGGTCGAAGGCCCTGATCTTACTCAAGGCGATCGTCTGAATGCATGTCCAGTCATCCGTCCGCTCGAAAGTGGCCAATTCGAGAAGCTACTGGCGAATGTCGTCGTGTTGAGCCAATCGTGCGACTTGGCCAACGACAAGTTAGAGATTGTTCTCGTCTGCCCGGTCTTTTCGCTGACCGACTTGGCGGCATCCGTTGAAATACTGCGAACCAGAAAGGGACGGGAAGAACTGCGGCGAGGTCATTTGATCGGTTATCACCTGTTGAACCGGTGCGAGATCCTCGGACATGAATCCGATTTTCTGGTCTGTGACTTTAGATCGCTACTGGGCGTGCATGTTTCCGTCGCCAAGTCTCAAGCCAGTAAATACGGGAAGCGTCTTGGACTTCAGCCACCTTATCGAGAGCATCTCGCACAGGCATTTGCCCGTTTCGTTATGCGAGTCGGATTACCGACCGACGTTCCCCCCTTCAAATGACATGACAGATTTGCTTCTACGTTCCACGACCTTGGCCTAACGAGAACGATGACCATGAGATACCAGCTCTCTCTCCTCAAGATTGCCATCGCCGTCCACGGCATGTGGGTTCTTGTGTCGCCCCTTTGTTACGCCCAGTCGGTCGGCCTCCCCGCGCCGCGGCTCCTCACGACCATGCCGATGGGCGGGACCGTCGGCTCGCAAGTCGAAATCACCATCAGCGGGGAGTCGCTCGAAGACCTCGGCGAGTTCCTCTTCTCGGACCCGCATCTCACAGCCACTACCAAGCTCGATGCGGCGGGCAAGCCGATCCCGAACCAGTACGTGGTGACGATCGCTGCCGATTGTCCGGTCGGCGTGTACGAGTCCCGGGTGCGGACGCGGTTGGGGCTATCGTCGTCGCGGATATTCTCGGTGGGGACGCTCCCGGAACTCAATCAGAAGGCGGGGAATACCTCGCTCGCCACTGCGATGGAGTTGCCGCTGAACTCGGTCTGCAACGCGGTGATGGGTTCCCGCTCGGCAGATTACTACTCCTTCGCCGGGACGAAAGGCCAGCGGGTCTTCGTCGATGTCGCCTCGCGCGGAATCGACTCCAAGCTCGAAGCGGTCGTCGTCATCGCCGACGCGGCCGGTCGCGATCTCGTGGTCGAGCGTCGGAGTGGAGCACTCGATTTCATAGTTCCCGAGGACGGCAAGTACGTCATCAAGGTCCACGAACTCACCTTCCAAGGCGGACCGGCATTCTTCTACCGCCTCGCCCTGCGCGAACTCGCTGCCGATGCCGTCGCAACACGCCAGCCCTCCACGCGCAAGGTCAGCTCCTTCTCCTGGCCCCCAACTGGCCTGCCCGAGCAAGCAGCGATCGCAGAGACCGAGCCGAACAACAAACGAGACCAGGTCCAGAAGATCACCCTCCCGTGCGACATCTCCGGCAGCTTCGCCACAGCTGCCGATGTCGACCTGTTCGAGTTCGAGGCCAAGGTGGGCGAGGTCTGGTGGGTTGAGGTCGCGTCGGAACGCTTCGGCCTGCCCACTGACCCAGCTGTCATCGTCCAACAAGTCGTCGGCACCGGGGACGCCCAGACGCTGACCGACATCGCCGAACTGGCCGACATCCCGAGTCCTGTGAAGCTGTCGAGCAACGGGTATGCGTACGATGGTCCCCCGTACGATGCGGGATCATCGGATGCCCTCGGCAAGGTCGAGATCAAGGCGGATGGCCTCTACCGTTTGCAGCTCAGCGACCTGTTCGGCGGGACGCGGAACGACCCTCGCAACGTCTATCGCTTGGTCATTCGCAAGGCGGCTCCCGACTTCGCGGTCGTCGCGTGGGGCCTGCACATGGAGCTGAGAAATGGAGATCGCAACGCGGTCTCGAAGCCGATCGCACTGCGAGGGGGAGCCACGGCGGCTCTCGAAGTGGTCGTCGTCCGGCGCGATGGTTTCGATGGCGAGATTGAACTCGTGATGGAAGGGTTGCCCGAAGGAGTCACCGCTCAGGGCCTGAAGATCGCAGCCGGGCAGACGCGCGGGTTGATGCTCATTACCGCCAAGCCAGATGCCCCGCGCTCGGTGGCCTTTGCCAACTTCTTCGGTCGAGCCCAGATCGATGGAGTCGCGGTCACTCGCCCGTGTCGGCTCGCTTCGGTCGCTTGGCCGATCCCCGATTCGTGGGGCGAGATCCCCAGCCCACGGCTCATGGCCGATGTGCCCGTTTCGGTCAGCGGGGTCGACCTCGCCTCGATCACGATCGCCCCGACAGCCCCACTCTTGGAGGTCGTCGCGGGGGAAAAGCTGACGATCCCGTTCACGGTCACGCGGCGGAGCGAGTTCCAGGGAGCATCGGCTCCACTGCGAGCGATCGGCGTCGGCCTCGAAGCGGTTCCGGTCATGGAGGTCAACCTGACCGGGGACAAGGCTGAAGCAGTCCTCGACACCGCCGCCCTCAAGACCGCCCCCGGTGATTATCTGCTCGCCTTCCAAGGGAGTGCCGTCGCCAAGTACCGTCACAACCCCGAAGCCGTCGCCCTCGCCGAAGCCGCCAAGGTCCAAGCCGAACAAGAAGTCGCCGCCCTCGCCGCCCAGGCCAAGACAGCCACGGAACTCGCCGCCTCCGCCGCCGCTGCCGCATCCCCCGAACAAAAAGCCGCAGCCGACAAGGCCGTCGCCGAAATCGCCGAGAAACAGAAGGCAGCTACCTCGACGCTCACCGCAGCCGTCGAACAACTCAAACGAGCCACCGACACCGCCCAACCGCGCGACATCGTCGACATCGTTACGGCGGAACCGATTACGATTCGAGTCAAACCTGCGGAGACGAAATGACTCATGCGTCACGCACTTCGCGGGTGGCTTCACATCCCGGAGGGATGCCAGAGGGGCATGCGAAATGCCCCTCAGCAGTGTGTTTCAATCGCAACCCCGTCACACGATCGTGACTCGCCCTTCTACCATCCCTCCGGGGTGGGGCGAGGTGACAGCGGCCGAACACTTCCAGACTCACCAGGCCCGATATACTTTCTCAAAATGATGGTTGCGGCGCTGCCCCGCAGTGAAAATGGCGACCTTGGTCGGCAGACAGTCCTCCAGTCTGAGCGATGCGTCTCTGGTATGCGGCCCTTGCTGGCGCAGCGGGCTAAACGTTTGCCGTGTGACCGACGTTCCGGGACTTGGGAGGAAAATATCAGTCTCGTATGGCGTTCATCCCCGTGCGATTCCACTTGGCATGAAAACCTCGTAAGCATCGCCTGTACTCAAGGCTCGCCACAGGATGGCTGTTCACGATACAACATCTCGTAGCGATTATTGTTGTGACACGACTGGCGGGAGTCGGCGATGGAAGGTTTTGCAATCTTGCTGGGATTGGCGGCTTTGGCATGGATCTGCCTCGGCCCGATTCTGTTTTTTGTTCAATCGTCTCGCATCAACAGTCTGACCGACGAACTCCACCGACTGCGGAAGGAGTTGGATAAACGGACGGCGAGTCAGTTGTCTCGCACGGACGGACTGGCTGCGGAACTCCGTCGCCTCAGCGAGCAGGACCGCATGCAGAGAGCCTATACGAGTGATGATCCTCGTCCGGCCCCTCAGCCGGAAGCTGCGCCGAAGGAGGATGCCTTGTCCCCTGCTGCTCCGCTTCGCGCTCGTCCGACGAAGTTGCCGTCCCAGCAGATGTCGCCGCCCGTCACACTGGCGAGCGAGGTGACGCCACCCCCAGAGATCGCTCTGAATATTCCGCAAGAGGCCATCGAAGAAATCAATCCGTGGATCACCGACGCCTCCTTCGCTGAGGCTGGAATCGATGGACCACACGACACCGCCGACATGGTTCGCGATCGTCTCGCCAGTCGCCAAAGAGCGGCTACGGACCAGCCAGCTCTTGAATTGGAGCCCTTCGATAGCGACGCCCCCTCGCGCCGTCGGCCCGTCCCAGAACCAAACTGGCTCAACGAGATGGACGCGATGCAGTGGATGAGCTGGGTCGGTGCGGTACTGGTGATGATCGGTGCGGGGTTCGGACTCAAGTACGCCATTGAGGAACAGTATCTGGGGCCGAACGGGCGGGTGGCACTCGGCATCCTGGGCGGCGTGGCGACCTTTGTCGGGGCTGCTTACGCGATGAAGAAGGACTACCGCGTGCTGGCCGAAGGGCTGGCCGGGGCGGCCATGGGGATTCTGTACTTCTCACTGTTTGCGGGATTCCAGTGGTACGAGCTCATACCCCAGCTGGTGGCGTTCGCAGGCATGATCGTGGTCACTGCGGTGGGTCTCTCATTCGCGGGTGTGTTCAATTCGCTCCCGGCGGCGGTCCTCGCGATGATCGGCGGATTCCTGACGCCGTATATGTTGTCCAAGGGTGGCGGCAATGTCTCGGCGCTGTTCTCCTACATCCTCATCCTCGATCTAGGAGTCCTCGCGCTCGCCACCTTCCGCAGCTGGGGCCGGTTGCATCTGCTGAACTTTGGAGGCACGCTGCTGATCTGGATCGGCTGGCTGGAGGGCCGTTATCAACCGGAGGAGCTGTGGCTGACGGTGGCGTGGATCACGCTGTTCGCGGTGGTGTTCTCGCTGATGGGTTTGTGGCGGCATGTGATTCGAAGGGAAGACAGCAGCACGCCGGATATGGCTTTGATGCTGATGACTCCGATTGCCTATTTCGGGGCGCTGTATGGCCTGACGAAGGCAGGGTACTCCGACTGGCATGGGATCATGGCCTTGCTGGTGGCGGCGTATTACTTGGGCTTGGGGGTCTTTGCGTTCCTCCGCAATCCGGGGAACAACCAGATCGTGGTGACACTGGTGGGAGTCGGGCTGTCGTTTGTCACACTGGCTGTACCGCTCCAGCTGACCGGCCACTGGATCGTGATTACGTGGGCGATCGAGAGCTTGCTGCTGATCGAGATCGGGCTGCGGTATGAGAAGCCCGGATTCCGGCTGACGGGGTTTGGGCTGCTGGCGATTGTGCAGATGCACATGGTGATGTACGCCGGGGGCACGCTGACTGGACCCGAAGAGTTCACGACCGGGTTCGTGCGCAAGCTGTGGGAAGACCCGGCGACAGCGGCCACTGGAAAATCGGTACTGGGCGGGATCATCAACGGGCGTTCGCTGAGCTTCTTGGCGAATGCGATTGTGCTCGCGATCCTGGCTTGGGAATACCGACGGAGAGAGAAGTCGGCCCGCTTCGAAGGGGCGGATGAGACGTGGAAAAAGATCGGCATTGGGGGCCGAGTTCCTGATGCGGGGCAGATCTCCACGATTTTGATTCCGCTGGTGCCGGTCATCGTACTGGCGATGGGATTGCTGGAAACATTTGTCTTCGGGGTCCGGGCCCACTGGTCGGTGGCGACGCATCTGTCGATGCTGCCGATTTGGTTGTCGCTGTTGGCAGTCGCCTCCGTACTGGCATTTCGCCGCATGGCCGATGTCGAGACGCTCGGGGCGCTGGCGAAGTTTCTGTATGGGGTGACGGGGTGTCTGTTCCTGGTCTTCTTGCTGCTGCCGTTCCCGGATTGGGGGACCACCGACGCCAGCATGTGGGGACAGGTGATCTTCAACCCGCGCGGGTTTGGATTCCTCACCGCAATCGGGGCGACATTGATCGGGGCAATCCAGTTCTCAAGGAGTGAGGCAGCTGACACCGAAGGGCGATCGATCGGCAACATGCTCATGATCGCGGTCCCGCTGGTGCTGCTCGGGATGTCACTGACGGAGACGTTCGCATTCGGACAACGTTACGACTGGCTCTGGGCCACGCAAATGAGTCAGGTCGCATTCTGGTTCTCCTTGTTTTCGATGGGAACATTGATTGCCAGTCAGTGGCTAGGGAACTCGGGTTCACTCTCGATGCTGACGAAGTGGTTCTACCTCGGCACGATCGGACTCTTGTTGCTGCTGCTGATCACCACTTTGAGCGACACTGTGCTGCATGGGCAGACGGTCATGGCGGAGACGTACTCTCGACCGCTGTTGAATCCACGCGGGTTGTGTCTCTTGATGGGGGCAGGAGCGATTCTAGTCGGAGCGATTCAGTTCACTCGACGTGAGTCGATAGAACACCAAGGGCGATCAATCGGTGACGTACTCACGACCGCAGTTCCTCTCGTGTTGCTCGGAATGTGTCTGACCGAGACATCCGCGTTCGGCCAGCGGCATGACTGGCTCTGGGCCACCCAGCTGAGTCAGGTGACGGCTTGGTTCGCGATCTTTTCCGTGGGCACGCTGATCGCCGCGCGGTGGTTGGGGAACTCGGGCGCGTTGTCGATGCTGTCGAGGTTGATTTACATCGGCACCGGCGGGCTATTGCTGTTGCTGATGGCGACTGCGTTTGGCGACATCGTGCAGCACGGGCAAACCGTGGTGGCCGAGGCGTATTCGCGAGTGCTGCTCAATCCGCGCGGGCTCTGTCTGCTGGTCGGAGCGGGATCGCTGGTGTTCGGAGTCTGGGGACGGGCAACCTCGCCGAATCGTGATCACAACTTTGTCACAGCTCTGAAGTTGGCCGCGCCGATTGTGCTGCTGGCGATGTGCCTGTTCGAGTCGTACGCCTTCGGGCAGCGACGCGATTGGATCTGGGCCACGTTCTTGAGTGCGACAGGCATCGGCCTGGCTAGCTTCGCGTATCTGACCCGACTGGGCGGGCACCGATTCGACATTCGGCAGAGTCCGCTGACTGGTCTGTCGCAGGTGTTCTACGTCGGGCTAGGGGCAGTGATTGTGATTCTGTTTCTGGGGACGCTGGGGGACTGGGAATCACGGATGCGCGGGACACTGCATGCGGTCTGGTTGACGCCGCTCTTCAACCCGCGTGGAGTCTGCTTCCTGCTGGCCGTCGGTTCGGCGTGGGCCGGAAGATCGCTCGTCACGAAGGAGGGCGAGGGCGAGGATCGCGAATACCTCATTCCCACACAGGGCGGCTTGTCGCTCGGTCTGTTCGCCTATTTGATCGCGTTTCTGATGTTCACCATTGAGGTCTTCGCCTTCGGCAAACAGCAGAGCTGGAACACCGCGACGGCGCTGGCCATCACGGGGACGTGGGCCATGATGGCGATCGCCACGACCGGGGCAGGTCTCATCAAACGGTCCTCTCCGATCCGCATGTTGGCGATAGGGCTCTTCGCCCTGACGACTGCTAAGGTGTTTCTGTACGACGTGTGGTATCTCCACAAAACGATTCGCTGGGCGGCGTTTATCGGGCTGGGTTTCACGCTGTTTGCGACCTCGTTCCTGTACCGCCGGTTCCGTGATCGACTCAAGGACTGGATCAAGCCGATGTGCCTGTTGCTGGCTGCGACGCTCGCTCTGGGGTCCGCCACGATGGCTGAGACGGAAGAGGCCGAACCCGACCTCTCCACGCAGTTCACCCACCGCTTCGAACTGGAGATGTTTGACCCCAAGCTGGTGAACGCGAACACTGACCCGAACTTCGTCCGCATCCCACTGACCCCCGAGATCTACGACGCCAGCCAGCGGAACCTCGACGACCTGCGGCTGCTCAGTGTCAATGCACAGGGCGTTTCGACGCAGATTCCCTACGTCCTGATCTCCCCCACGGACGAGTTCGGCCAGGCGGACCAGAACCTGCCGATCGTCAGTCGCCAGGAAATCGCCGACAACACCGAGTACGTCGTCAGTGCCACCGATATCACCGAACCGATCGAGAGTCTGCGTCTCTCCGTGACATCCCCCGAACGCGAGTACGTGCGCTCACTGCGTCTGTACGGGGCCGACGAGGCGGACGGTGCAGACTGGGAACTGCTCGTGGATGATGGGTTTCTGGTCGACCGCACGCGTGGCTCGCTGCGTCTGACCGAATCCACCATCCCCTGCCCCCGCAGCCACTTTCGCTACTACCGCATGGTGATCGAGAACGAGGGCCAGGCCCCGCTGACGATCACGGGCTGTACCGCCCGCATGGTCCGGCGTCGCGCGGCCCCGCGGATGAGTTACCCCCTGCTGGTGACCAATGAAGTCCGCTCCGATCGGAAGATCACGCGTACTGACATGACCCTCGCCGGACCGGTCCCCATCGACCGCATGGAATTCGAAATCCGTGGGGCCGACGAGTACCACCGCAACGCCCATCTGCTCTCCATCGACGCGACCAGCTCCTCGCCGATCACCACCGTCCCACTGTTTCATCTGGCCAAAGTCTCGCAAGGACACATGGCCACAATCTCGTTCACGCCCCAGCAGTCGAAGCGGTTGCGATTGGAGATCCAGAACGGGGACGACCAGCCGTTGAAGGTCGAGTCGGCGCGGGCCTATGGCATCGAGAGGTCCCTGGCGGTTCCGGTGAAGTCGCTCAGCGCCGCCTCGCACCCCGTCCTCTTATACGTGGGCGGCAAGGTCAGCGCCCCGAGCTACGATCTGGCTCGCATCAGCACCTTGCCGGATGTCGAGCGGCTGACCACCCTCTCCGTATTATCGGGAGAAAAGAACCCCACCTATCACGATGTCTCGCCGCAGCCGGCGTGGGCCGAGGACAATCGCACGCTGGTGTGGGTCGTGGTACTGGGGGGCGTGGTCGCTCTGTCGGGGGTGGCTGTGACGCTGTTGAAAGCGGCGGCAG
>JAYTCW010000578.1:0-15853 GCA_043736295.1 Planctomycetota bacterium
TGCCGAAGGGAGACACAGAAGCGGCCGCCCTCGACCGCTGCGTAGCTGCGATCGACGAAGCGGTCGCCTATGCCGCGAGCAAGAGCGTCGTCCTCGCCCTCGAGAACCACGGCGGCATCACCGCGACCCCGGAACAACTGCTGGCGATCGTGAAGCGGGTCGCCGCCTCGCCGAACTTCGGGGTGAACTTCGACAGTGGCAACTTCCGCACTGCGGACCCGTATGCGTCTCTGGAGATGATCGCCCCCTACGCGATGAACGCCCAGGTGAAGGTCACCGTCTCCCCGAATGGCGGTCAAAAGGAAGAAGCCGATCTGGCCCGCATCATTGCGATGTTGAAGAACGCGAACTACCGCGGTTACGTGGTCGTGGAATACGAAGAAGAGGAAGAACCCCGCACGGCCATACCGCCGCTCATCAAGAAGCTGCGAGAGCTGATTGCCGGGTAAACGTGCGAGCTGGTCTATCGCCAGTACGCAACTCCTGGAGTGGATCGCATGATGCACATCCAACCATGGACGGTCGAACGACCCGCTGGGCAACCTGTGACCGTCAGCCGTCGCATCAATTCGCCAGTGGTTGAGCGTGTCGCGGCACCCAGACGCATCACGTGAAGGAGATGGCAGTGTGTCAATGTAGGAAGTCCCCACTCCAGCCGGGCTTGTGGCACTACGCACGGACAGGAAATGAGACTTCCCATAGACCGGGCCGCCGACAAACGGCTCTGGACCCGGGTCGCAGACCTGTTCGAGGCTGTCCAGGTCCTCGCCCGTGGAACCCAGTGTTGTTCTTCTTCACCACACTGCGATTCACGCCTTCGCCGTACCCTTCGGCATTCGGAATAACAGCACCAGTGTCAGCACCATCACCGTCGCGGCGGAGATGTGCGGCCAGTAGATATGCGCCGGAGAATACAGAGCTAACCCCACAGCGGGGCCGAGGATGCGGGCCAGAGCAGAGAGACCCTGCCCCACTCCGAGGACTTCCCCTTGGTCGGAGTCTGCGGTCGCCAGTGAGAGGATCGACTGCAGCGACGGATTCACAGCTGAGAACCCCATGATGCTCAGCGGCAAGACCGCCAGCAGCATAAGGACGCCGGGGTTCGCGAGCATGCTCTGCCCAGCCTCGGCGACGGTGCTGGCCTCGGTTCGGGCCACGGTACTGGCCACGGTACTGGCCACCTCGGCGGGCATGGCCCCGATGTAGTAGTGCCCCACCCACCCGACGAGACCGAGTCCCAGCACCAGCAGAATGCCACCCGACAGAGCCATCCGCCGTTCCCCCATCCGAGGGATCATCCGCCGGACGAGCAAGCCCTGGCAGACCATGAGCGTGAACCCGAGGTAAGCGAAGACCAAAAAATTCCCGCGCTCCCCGACGCCGAGCGCTCCGGTCACTGCAGGCAGTGTCGTCTCGAACTGGGCGAAGGCGAATGTCGTCAAGAAGATCCCTGCGAGGACGCTGAATCGCAACGGACTTCGCCAACAGGCAGCAATCGCTCGCGGGTCGAGGAATCGCCGCGCTGTCGGTTTGGACTCGGCGGACAAAGACTCCTTTAGCGTGAAGACCGCTAGCAACAGCGCCGCTGCCGACAGGATCGAGGCTGCGTACCCCACCATCGGATTTGGGGGGGCAAACATGTTCGGACTTGAAAATGCAGCTGCGAGCAGTGGCCCGAAAGTAAACCCGAGACCAAATGCCGCCCCGATGAGGGCCATGCCCCTCCCGCGCTGGGCAGCTCCCGTGCAGTCGGCGATGTAGGCTTGAGCGGTGGCGACCGTGGCTCCGGCGATCCCGGCACCCGTGCGAGCAATTAACATCCAGGTCATGGCTGTTAATCCCAGCAGTGACCCCTCGGTCCCCAGCGAGATCGCGTAACCGAACAGCCCATAAAACAGCGTCGACCCCAGCAGTCCCACCAGCAAGACGGGGCGCCTCCCAATCCGGTCGGATAACCGGCCCCACAGCGGAGCAAACAGAAACTGCATCGCCGAAAACGACGACATTAACAGAATCAGCATTAGTTGGCTGGCGTGGAAGTACTGGCCATACCGGAACAACACCGGGATCACGATCCCGAATCCCAGCAAGTCGATGAACACCACGAGAAAGACGACCAGCTGGCTGGGCTTCGAGGCGACAGCGGGAGGGGGAGAGAGTTCACTCACGAGGGGGCACACGCGGGAAGCAGGAACGGATCGAGATCTACGGTGCAGGTTACCGCAACACCCGAGTGTCGGGGATGGGTGGGGTCGGCTGCAATCGAGTGCGACGAAGTCTTCTGAAGATGGGAGCATGGCAGCGGAAGGCTGCCCCAGCGATTTCGGAGAAACCGCTGAGATCCCAGAGCGGACCGCGAGCGAAATCCGCGAGATCGCACTCCCCATCCCTGGCAGGCTGCTGTCAAAGAGGGGCTTACGCCTCACCTCGACGGCTGGCCTGTGACAAGGGAGCCTGACCAATCCCTTGTCGCACGATTCAGGAAATCCCAGAGCCCCACACCACCAAATCCCTGTCAATCAACAACATCAATCCAGTCATTCGAGCAGTTTCACAATCTCTCTTCAGTGAACTCACGAGCGATCAGCCGTCAGCTTTCAGCAGTCAGCCAGAAGGTTTTGTTTCGGCTTCTGGCTGACCGCTTAGACTGAAGACCAATTCTGAACATGCTCTAGAACGCAGCCTGACCGACAAGAGCGACCCGCACAGCACAGGCTTTGTAGGCGGGTTGTTTCGAGTACGGGTCAAAGACGGCGTCGGTGAGCCGGTTCGTTTCCACATAGTGCATGGGCAAAAAGACCTGCCCCAACGGAACGGTCGCCGTCAACATGGCAACTGCGGTGATGGCCCCACGACGGGAGCGGATCTCGACCTTGTCATGAGGAGCGATGCCGAGGGCGCGGGCATCGGCGGGGTTGATTTCCAGATAGATCGACTGCGGATAGAGCTTACGCAGCACAGCCGATTTCGAGGTCCGTGTCTGCGTGTGCCACTGCGAGGCTGTTCCGCGCCCGGTGAGCAGCAGCAGCGGGTACTGGTCGGTTGTCGGTTCCGGGAGGTCGCGAGGAGCCTCGAACAGGAACTTGGCGCGGCCATCCGGATGGTAGTAGTGGCCGTCTTTGAAGAGGCGGCGTTCTGGGGGAGGTTGAGGGTTGAGGGTTGAGAGTTGAGGGTCAGATGGGGAATCTTCAATTCGGGGTCTTTCGCTCAACGCGAAACCCTCAACGCTCAACGCTCCCTTCACCGGCCACTGCACCCCGCCCGCCGCATCGATCTCGGCATAGCTGCCCATGCCGGTCATGTCACTCGGCTGACCGGCGGAGAGCCTTTGCAGGATCCGGAAGACCGCTTGCGGGTCGGTCCAGTCCTGGAACATTTCGCTGCATCCCCAGGACTCCGCGATCAATCGGAAGATCGAGAAGTCGGCGAGAGCCTGGCCCGGAGCGCGGGCCACTTTGCGGACGACGCCCACCCGTCGTTCGGAGTTGATGAACGTGCCGTCCTTCTCTCCCCATCCGGCTGCGGGGAGGACGAGGTGGGCCATCTGTGCTGTCTCGGTGGTGGTGTACATGTCCTGCACGACAAGGAAATCGAGCCGGTCCAGCACGTCACGGGCGTAGTCCTGATTGATCCACGAATGAGCAGTATTGGTACAGACGACCCAGAGACCCTTGATCTTGCCCTTCAGGATGCCGTCTAGAATCTCGCTGTAGACCCAGCTGTTCTCTCGGGGGATGCGGGCTTCGTCGATGCCGAGGATGTTGGCCACATGTTGGCGGTCTTCGGGCTTGGTGAAGTCGCGACCGCCGATCAGGTTGCTAGTGTTGCTATAGAGCCGTGACCCCATCGCATTGCACTGGCCGGTGATCGAGTTGGCTCCCGTGCCGGGACGACCCATGTTCCCGGTCATGAGGGCGAGATTGATGATCGCCTGCGCGGTGCGCACTCCTTGATGACTCTGGTTCACCCCCATCGTCCACCACAACGAGACCCGCTTCCCGTGGTGAATGCGATGGATCAGATCTTCAATCAGACTCGCACTGAGGCCCGTCTCGGTCGACACCACATCCAGCGTGAATGGCTCGACGAACTCGGCAAACGCTTCGAACCCGCTGGTATGGGCCTCAATGTATTTGCGATCGATCCAGCTGCGATGGATCAACTCCCGGGCCACTCCATAGAGCAGCGTCTGGTCCGACTTGGGGTAGGCGGGCAGGTGCAACGTGGCCGCCATCGCCGTCTCGGTTCGCCTCGGGTCGATGACGATGATCTGCGGCTTGTGTGGGTTCCGCATCACCCGCTCCCACATGATCGGATGGGCAATACACAGGTTGCTGCCGATCAAGATGATCGTGTCCGACTCCTCAAAGTCCGCATACGTATACGGCGGAGCATCGAACCCGAACGACTGTTTATACGCCACAGCTGCGGTGGCCATGCACTGTCGGGTGTTGCCATCGCCGTGCCGCATCCCCATGCCGAACTTGGCGAGGCAACCCAGGAAGGCGAGTTCCTCGGTCGTCATCTGGCCAGTGCCGAGGAAGGCCACGCTCTCGGGTCCGTGCTGGGCTTGGATGGCCTTGAACCGGCTCGTGAAGGTGGCCAGTGCGACATCCCACTCGACGGGGATCAGCTTGCCGTGCGCATCGCGCAGCAGCGGTCGAGCCGCGCGATCAGGAGCGTTGAGGACGGTCAGCGCCTCCCATCCCTTGGGGCAGGCCATGCCGAGATTGACCGGGTATTCGGTGCGCGGAGTCAGGCTCACCGCCTCGCCGTCCCGCATATGGACGTTGAGTCCGCATCCGGTCGAACAGTACCCGCACACGGTCGAGGTGATCGCATCAGGGGCCACGCGCTCCGGCACCTGCCCGAGACCGAAACTGCCCGGCGTGAGCAACAGCTCACGGGTGAGGGGACCGGTGGTTTGGTGGAGGAGAGACATGGGGGGGGATCGTTGAGGGTTGAGGGTTGAGGGTTGAGGGTTGAGGGTTGAGGGTTGAGGGTTGAGGGCCAAAGCCCACCGGTTGCAACCGGTGGGCTTTCCTCTGGCTGACCGCTGACCGCTGTTGGCTCCTAACTTCGCACCGCACCTGGCATGCGGGGCGAGGCGACGGCGGCGAAGTACAAGTACCTCTCCAGCAGTTCGCCGACGAGCAGCAGGGTGAGTGAGGTGGTGACGAGCAGCGGGGACGAACTGCCCTCTCCGGACCACGCCAGCCACGGCAGGGCCACCCCGCCGACGATGCCGAATAGGTTCCGGCTCAGGGCGATCCGCGCCAGCGGTCCGACATGCAGCCGGGCTGAACGACCGAGTGTGGTGACGTGCGGTGAGAGCAGATAGCGGTACAGCACCGCCTCGCTCAGGAGCTTGAAGACGGCGACTCCGACGACGACCTTGGCGAGGACCACCGACAGCGGGAACGTGCGGCCCACGTCGCCTCCGCTCCAGGCGACCGCCACCCAGAACGTGGCGGTCCCCAACAGGATCGTGGTCAGACTGAATCGATTGAACGTTCGATCGAAGCGCCAGAACTCACGGCGAGTGACGGCATAAATCATCACGGAGCAGAACACGCCGACGAGTCCACTGGCCACGACCGACCAACCAATGAGTGATGTCTGCGACACCAGCCACGCGGGGAGCCGACCTCGGAAGATGACCATCCCGGCATACAGGATCGCCGCATTCGCAAACGCCCCGAACACCACGATCTCGCGGCTCAACCACGAGTGCCGCAACCCGATGACCGCTCGAAAGGCGTACAGCGGTCGCCCCAGATGGAACGTACTCGCTGCCAGGGCCAGCAAGCCAAACACGAGGGCGATCCCCACATGCAGGGGCATGATCGCCGTGAGTTGTTCCGCTCCAAGATAGAGCGATGCGATCTGTCCAGAGGTGAATGCTCCCACCGACAACTGGGTCAGCACCAGCATCAGGATCAGCGGCCAGTGGGAGTGCTGCGGGGCGGTCTGGTGGTAGTCCGCCGGGAGCGTGTTGCGGGGAAACGCTCTGCTCGATTTGTAGTGTGTGGTCGGGTGGGTGAGGTGCGGGTCGGGAGCTGCGGGGAGGAACTGGCCGACCTCGCAGTCCTCGATCACTTGAGCGATGTCGACGATGCGGATGGCAATTGCCTGATGTGGACAGGCTTGCACACAGGCAGGTGCCTCACCGACCGCCAGCCGGTTCGAGCACATGTCGCACTTGCGCACGATCCCCTTCCCGGCGTGGTACTTCGGCACCTCATACGGGCAGGCCAGCGTGCAATACTGGCAGCCGATGCACTGGTCATCGAGATGCTTCACGATCCCCGTCACCGGGTCTTTCACATACGCATCGACCGGGCAGCCGGTCATGCAGGCTGGTTCGAGACAGTGATGACACGCCGTCGTCACATGCTGCATCAGCGGGTTGGCAGCGGTCCCCCCGACGAGCAGCCCGACATCGCGCCACGTCTCGTCGTCGTCGAGACCGTTGAGCGTGTGGCAAGCTGTGACGCACGCCTTGCAACCCGAGCAGCGATCAAGGTCGACCTCAAACGCATACTGCTGCCCCGGCCCCGGCGGCGTGGCCGGGAGCAGCGATTCGTAGTAGCGGGCCTGGATCGGCGTCGAGGTCCGCGCATGGTCGATCGCGAATTGTTCGACGGCAGTCAGTTGTTGTTGGTCTTCCAGCAGGTACGCCAACAACGACGGTGCCGGAGCCTTGACCCCACACGCCCGAGGGGAGGTATCAAGAATCGGCAGTTCGAGGGATCCGTTATACACGGGTGCCCCCGCAGAGGGATTCACCACGGAGACACGGAGGCACGGAGAGATCATCTCGACAAGAAATTAACGCAAAGACGCAAAGGCGCAAGGGCGCTAAGGAACTAGGGAGACACTCTTCTTTGCGTCCTTGCGCCTTTGCGCCTTTGCGTTGAATTCTGAATCTCCTCGTGCTTCGGTTATCCATGATTACCCTCCACACGATGTGGCCAACCGGCACCCGACCTCGGTCCCGATCGTCCGTTCCAACACTTCCGCAGCGGGGAGTTGCAGCAGCACCTTGTTCCCGTCGACGCGGACTGGGAAGGTTTGGATGTGGTACTCCTCGTTCTGGAGCGAACGGCCATCGTTGAGCGAGAACGTCTTCTTGTGTAGCGGGCAGGCAACCTTCGGTTCACCCTGATGGTCGCCGATAATGCCGCGTCCGAGGACGAACGCCTTCTTGTGCGGACACATGTTCTGGCTGGCGTACCACTCGCCTCGGCTGGTGAAGTTGAACACGGCGATCTGCACACCGCCGTACTTAATCGTGGCTCCGCCGTCGAGCGGGAAGTCGCTGACTGACCCCACCTGCACCCAGCGGAGGTCTTCCTCCGTGGGTGGCGGAATCTCCTGAGCCACCTTTTCGAGGTGGTAGAACTGCTGGAGGGAGACCACCTCGCTCGGCCAATCGGCGGGGCGTTCCTGATCGCGTTGTCCGACAATCTCAATGCACGGCTCAGTCTCATCCGTGTTGACGAACTGCTCGAACCGCTTGCGTTTCTCCGGGTCGTTGACGACCGCGGCCCACTCGCACTGATACGTATCGACCAAGTGTTGCAGCCGCTCTTCCAACTCCGCCACCAGTCCGAGCTTGTCATGAATGATCACATCCTTGAGATGCTCAATCCCGCCTTCGAGCTTCTCCAACCAGACCGAGGTCCGCGTCAGCCGATCAGCCGTCATAATGTAGTACATCACGAACCGATCGATGTATCGAATGGCCGTCTCTTCATCGATATCCGAGGCCAGCAGATCGGCATGCCGGGGCTTGGCTCCGCCGTTGCCGCAGACATACAAGTTGTAACCATGCTCCGTCGCGATCAGGCCGACATCCTTGCTCTGCGCTTCGGCACATTCGCGAGTACACCCCGAGACCGCCATCTTGAATTTGTGCGGCGAGCGGATCCCCTTGTAACGGTTCTCGACGCGGATCGCGAAACCGACCGAATCTTGGACTCCATACCGGCACCACGTACTCCCCACACAGCTCTTCACCGTGCGCAATGACTTGCCGTAGGCATGACCGCTCTCGAATCCAGCATCGATCAACTTCTCCCAAATCGCGGGGAGGTCTTGGACTTGGGCTCCAAACAGGTCGACGCGTTGACCGCCAGTGATCTTGGTATAGAGACCATACTCCTTGCCGACTTGCCCGATCGCGATCAGCTTATCAGGCGTGATCTCGCCGCCCGGCACGCGCGGGACCACCGAGTACGTTCCGCCGCGCTGGATGTTGGCCAGGAACCGGTCGTTGGTGTCTTGCAGCGTGGCGTGCTTGTCGTCGACGACCACCTCGTTCCACAAGCTGGCCAAGATCGACGCGATGGTCGGCTTGCAGACCTCGCACCCTTGGCCGCGTCCGACCGTCTCCAAGATGTCCGCGAACGTCTTGAGTTCCTTGACCTTCACCACCGCGAACAGCTCGGTCCGCGACAGCGGGAAGTGTTCGCACAGATGGTTGTTGACTGTCTTCCCGGCCTTCTTGAGTTCCGCTTTGAACAGATCAGTCACGAGTGGAATGCAGCCTCCGCAACCGGCTCCGGCCTTGGTGCAGCTCTTCACAGCTGCGACCGAGTCGAGGTTCTGGTCGCGAATAGCGGAGCAGATGGCTCCCTTGGTGACGTTGTTGCAGGAGCAAATCTGAGCCGAGTCGGGGAACGCGTCAACGCCACCGCCAATCGCCGCGCCGCCGGACTTGCCGACGATTAGCTCATGTGGTTCGCAGGGCAATGGTGAACCGCTCTTAGCCAGGATGGAGAGCGTCCCATACTCCGAAGCATCGCCGACGAGGATGCCGCCGAGCAGTGTCTTGCCATCCGGCGAGACGATCAGCTTCTTGTACTTGCCGTTGAAGGGGTCTTCGAACGTGAGCGGCACCCCCTTGTCGGGGGGGAGTTCGATGTTGCCGAAGCTGGCCACGTCGACGCCCATCAGCTTGAGCTTGGTCGACATGTCGGCTCCGATGAACCGCTGGTCGCCACCGGTCAGCACGGAGGCAAGCGTCTCGGCCATCTCATAGCCGGGAGCCACCAGCCCATAGACCATGCCCGCGTGGGCGGCACATTCGCCGATGGCGAAGATGTGTGGGTCGCTGGTCTGCATGTGGTCGTTGACAGCGATCCCGCCGCGTGGGGCCATGTTCAGACCGCACTGCTTGGCGAGTTCATCGCGGGGCCGAATGCCGGTCGAGACGACGATCATGTCGACATCGAGTTTCGTTCCGTCGTTGAACTCGATGGCCTGGACTTTGCCGTTCCCGTGGATCTCCTTCGCGCCGCGATTGAGCAGCACCCGCACGCCGAGGGCTTCGATCTTCTTGACGAGGATCCGCGACCCGGCGTCGTCGATCTGTCGGGGCATCAGCCGACCGCTGAACTCGATGACGTGCGCTTCCAGGCCGAGGTCGTACACCGCCTTGGCCGCTTCGAGTCCCAGCAGACCGCCGCCCAGCACGGCACAGGTCTTGGCCCCCTTGGCATAGGCGATCATGCGTTCGAGGTCTTCGATCGTGCGGTAGACGAACACCCCCTGCTTCTCGACGCCCGGCATCGGCGGCACGAACGGGTACGACCCCGTGGCCATGACCAGCGTGTCGTAGGCGACCTCGCGGCCCCGGTCCGACTTCACGACCTGCCGTTCGCGGTCAATAAAGTTCGCCCGGTCGCCGATGTGCAGCTCGACGCCGTGGTCTTCGTACCACCCCTTGCGGGCCAGCATCATCTTTTCGGCATCGCGATGGGCGAAGAAGCTGGTGAGGCCGACGCGGTCGTAGGCGGCGCGGGGCTCCTCGCAAAACGTGACGATCTTGAACCGCCGCTGGGGGTCGGCGTCGATCAGCTTCTCGCAGAAGCGGAGTCCGACCATGCCGTTCCCGACGATGACGAGCGTCTGCTGGTCGGTGAGGGAACGGGACCGGGGCGGCGGTGGGGCGAGTGTGGCAAGCATGGCGTGAAGTAGGACGGGGTGATGTCGCCCGTCCATCCCTTGAGCAGAGGGAGGTGATTGTCGCCTTTCGCTCCGCGAAAGAACGCTCTTTCGCGGAGCGAAAGGCGACACACAGGACGGGCTGGAAAGCCCGTCCTACAGTGGCATGCACAGTTCGTGCCGTAAGTGAAATCATGCTGCGGCGGGCTGGGTCTCGGGGGACTCTGCCGGGGTCCACGAGATCAGTGCATAGCACACGAACGCCGTGCAGGTGACGACCGACCCCAGGATCAACATTGCCGTGGGCCACGAGAGATTCTCGGCCTTGAACAGGAATCCGGCAGCCATGTACCCGAGGTTTCCTCCGGCTCCCACAATCCCCGACACCGCTCCCAATCCCTTGCGGTTCATAAACGGCACCACTCCAAAGGTCGCACCGCACGACATCTGCGTCAGCGTACTGAGCAGCAACATGGCAGGCACAGCTGCATACAAACCGCGCATCTGAGAGAAGAGCATCAGAGCCAGGCCGCAGCCGAGCAGCGTCACGCACAACCAGCGGACGCGCCCCGCCAAGTTCCCCTCGGCCCCGCAGCGGTCCGAGAACAGACCGCCCAGAGTGCGGGCGAAGATGTTCGTGGCCCCGAACAAAGCGGCCAGCATTCCTGCATACATGGTGGCGGTCCGCGTGTCCATCGATTTGAAGGCGTCGAAGTAGTCGACGTAGTACAGGACGGCGATGCTCTTCATCGTCAGCTCGGTGCCGAAGCAGGCGGCGTAGGCCAGAGCCAGGCCCCACACGCGGCGATCGCGACAGACGGTGGCGAAGGAGACCTTCGGACCTTTGGCCACCGGGACAAAGCCATCCGGGCGGTCCTGCGTCAGTTTGTAATACGCAAAGGCCATGACCCAGCAAAGGACACCGGCAATCACCATGCACAGCCGCCAGCCGACCGCCTGTGAAAACCCCAGCGACATCAGGCCAGTCAGCAACAGAGGCATGATAATCTGGGTCGCCCCGCCGCCGAAGTTGCCCCAACCGGCGGTCGTCGCATTCGCGGTCCCCACGCACTTCGGCGAGAACATCACCGACGTGTGATACTGCGTGATGACAAAGGCCGCCCCGATCACCCCGATTAGCATTCGGAGAATCAAGAAACTGGTGAAGTCATGCGCGAACCCAATCGCCATGACCGGCAACGAACTGACAACCAGCAGCGTGGCGTACGCCTTGCGAGGCCCATACTTGTCGCAGATGCCTCCGATGATGAGCCGGGCGATGATCGTGATCGCGCCCGCTCCGATCATGCACCAGCCGATCTGCTCCTTCGTCAGATGCAACTCTTCCCGAATGATCGGCATCAGTGGAAACAGGCCGAACCAACTGAAGAAGCACAGAAAGAACGCCATCCAGGCCATATGAAAGGCCCGCATCGACGGCGAGGTGAAGTCGAGCAGATTGATCCGGTCGGCAGGTCCAACGGCAGTCACTTGAAGTCTCCTGGAGCGATTCTTGGCCTCAACATCCGGGAGCGCGTCAGTTGCAGGCGAAAACTCACTGAATCTTGAGCAATGCAGCAACCATGCCAATCACACGCTCTGATCCGTCGACCACTGGGCGGCACGGCAACGCGGGGTTTCACCGTGCGTTGGTATTCAGTTGTCAGTCGTCAGTCGTCAGTCAGTAACGAGTTAGGGCATGGGAGCGAAATCATCTCCCCTGAGTCCACTCGATCGGGAGGGCGAAGCTCCTGCTGAGCCGCGAGCCAGTGGACACGCCAACTCGCGAGAGCGGCTCGGCAGGAGCCTCGCCCTCCCGACAACGCGAACCGTCAAGTAGAGAGACTCATCATGAGGTCGGGAGTAGATTATTTTCCGCCGGTTGCCTGACTCACTTCACTGACTGTGTGGCCGAGCCGGTGAGGCACTCCGTGCGGCTCGTCGGGGCGTTGATGAAGTTGATGTGAAGACACGGCTGCCCCCTACGATGGCATGCGTGCTGTGCAAACAGGCAGGGCCGTGGTGCATTCGCCAAATGGCGATACTCCGCTCTCTCTGCCCCCTCTCCCCCACATTGGATTTGGCATTCGGAGAGGACTCCACTGCGGGGGAGAGGGCCGGGGTGAGGGGGGCCGGAGGGGGACCGCCAATGAGCGAATGCACCCGCAGGGCGATGTCTTGTGAGCGGCAGAAACTGACTCGCATCCGGTTATGCCGATTCTACTCGCTTATGCCGACGATTCCGGTCTCTGTCTGCAGCCGGGAGTCAATCCGAAATTCGACTCAACCGATATCGTCTCTGCGCTTGTTGTGTCGTCCCCATTGATGGGGGAGGCGACTGTGGCCGCGTGGCCACTTCATGGAGTGATTCGAATGCGGACCCATGGATGGGTGAGTACCAGTTGTGGCCTGCTGCTGGCTTGCGGGGTGATGGGCAGCTGTCTGCTGGCGAGCGATTCCGTAGCGGATCTCTCGGCTGGGACTGCGGCAACAATTGCCGATGACACTGCGTCTGTCTCAGCTGACACCGTGACGAAACCAGCGACTCCGGCCCCTAAGCCGAAGCCCGCCCCCAAGAAGAAGGTGCCGCCGGCGTTTCCCGGCCCGAAGCCGCTGCCGCCGACTGGTCCCTACAAGCCGGTCTACTTCGACAACGACTTCTCGTATAAGGGGAAACCCGGGGCTGAGCATGTCTTCGGCGAAGAGATAAAGTTGATGAAGTTCGAGATGCTCGACACCCACTTTGTGTTTTCGAGTGGCGGCGAGTTTCGCCACCGGTACATGAGTCAGGACAACCGGCTTCAGCCCGGTGGACCAGGTCAAAACACCAACAACCTGACTCGTTGGCGGCACTACTTGGACTTGAAGGCCGGAGACAACTTCCGGTTCTATGTCGAAGGCATCGACGCGGCCAGCTTCGGCGAAGACCTGCCGACGCAGGCGATCGACGAGAACCGCTGGGATCTCCAAAACTTCTTCATGGATGTCGAAGTCTTCGAGACTGGGTCCGGAACGCACACCATCCGTGTCGGGCGTCAGGAACTGCTGTTTGGTCGGCAGCGGCTGGTCTCCCCGCTCGACTGGGGCAACACGCGGCGAAACTTCGAGGGCCTGAACTACATCGTCAAAGAGAAGGACTACAAGCTCAACCTCTTCACGGTCAACCCCGTGAACTCTGGCACCGGCTTCAACTCCCTGGCCAAGAATGACCACAACTTTGACCAGGCCAACCGGGACGTGTTCCTCAGTGGAGCCTACTTCAGCTACACCGCCCTCGAAAACACGAACATCGACCTCTATTACCTGTGGCTGCAGGATAACGTACAGGTTCCCACGCGGGCCGATGGGCATCGTCACACGATCGGTTCCCGGTACACGAAGCTGTTCCCACAGGATGGCGGGCGAGTCTGGGACATGGATGTGGAAGGGGCCTACCAGTTCGGGACGGACAACAACAAAGAGGTCCAGGCCGGTTTCGCCACAGGAGTATTGGGCCACACCTGGAAGAATGCTCCGTGGAGTCCACGTTTGAGCGGACTGTTCTACTACGGGTCAGGCGACAGGAATCTGGCCGATGGCCAGAACAACACCTTCTACACCATGTTCCCGCTGGGGCATGCCTACTGGGCGATCAGCGACAACCTGTCGGGACAGAACCTGCTCGACTACTCCATGCAGCTCGACGTGAAGCCGTCCAAGAAAACCGGGGCGACAGCTGCCTACCACTTCTTCGACCTCGCCTCGGGAGGCGACCGGGCTTACAACGTCGCGGGTGCCCCGATCGGAGCACCAGGGAACGGGACCGACCTCGGCCAAGCCCTCGACCTGTTCGGGTTCTATTCGGTGAACTCCAACCTGGATTTTCAGGCCGGGTATTCCTGGTTCTTCTACGGAGACTTTATCAACAATCAGGCCGCCACGAAGCGGGACGACGCGAGTCAGTTCTACATTCAGACCAGCCTGCGGTACTGAGGAGTGCGGCCAGTCTGCTTACAAAAAGACTTCCGAAGTCTTCCGAGACTTCGGATGTCTGGAGGGGCAGTTTCCACGGGATCGTCATGCGATGGTCGTCCCGGTGCGTGGCCACGAATCGTAATGCTCATCGACCGTGACTCATTGACTTTCTTCCGTCTCCTCCAACGCCCCTGCATGCACGATCCCCGCAGCTGAGGTGATTCGCTTTACCAGGATTGTCGCGTAGCAACCGCGAGGCAGAGAGAACGCCAGCCTCAGTGCCCGCTGACCGCGATACATGTCGTCCTTGATCTCGGTACTGCTCACTTCCGTGGGCCGGACGATGGCGGAGCGTTCGCCCTTGGAGAAGAAGCTATCGCGCGGGTGCTTGATCTTCAGGTCGACTCGGGTGAGGCCCTCGCGCTCCAGTACGCGATCGGTGATGACGGTGATTGGAGCGTCGTCCACATAGATCGACCGAGCCGACGGGAACGGGATCTCCAGTGTGGTCAGATCGAGTGTCGCCTCAGCCACCAGCGAGCGGAAGAACGGGGCCGGACCCTGCGACAGCGGCACCTCAACACGGCACTCTTCGGGGCAGCTGGTATGAATTACTTCGGCCAGGACTTTATTCCACAAGTGGCTTTGAAAGGCCGAGAGGTACAAGCCGCGCATGTCTTGCCGCACTCGGGTCCACGCTCCCTTGAAGTCGGTCGTGTGCTGGACCAGGTACGACACAATACTCCGGCGGTGCGAGCGCCCGAGTCGCTCCATACACAGCGGCCAGTCGCCCCAGTGATCGCGCAGGATGGCCTTCTCTTTCTTCTCTGCCGAACGGTCGTTGTGTGAGTGCGCGGCCATGCAGAGCCACAGCGTCCGCTCAAAGTCCCCGGCAATCCACGGACGGGCGATGAACTCCCCATCAGAAGTCACCGAGCCGAACCGCTGGTCGTCGAAATAGTTCGGCAAGCCCCACTGCTTAAGTTCATTCAGGGCTGCAATCGCCCGCGCACACTCATCCGGCACCATGTCGCGCATCACGATCTGGAACGAGTTCCCCGTGATCTCGGTCGACCGAAAGGGGTTGTCCGACTGCCCGAGATAGCTCAGTCCCCAGAAGTCTCTCTGCGCATTTCGGGCCGGGCCGCGATGCACCGTGACGAACTGCGAGGTCTGTGCGTGCTTGTCCTTCAGCCCGCCGTAGGACACGCGCTCACGCGGCAGATTCCACATTTGCAACAGCTGGGTGATCGCCTCGGGTGTGCCGATCCCGCGCTTCTGAAGTTCGTAGACCGTGAACTCCCCCTTCGCGCGAATCGGGAACTCCGACAGCTCGGTGACGATGAAGTCCTCGGGGCGACATTTCAGCTTCATGAGAGGAGTTTATCGAATGGGACCGGAGTCCGTCACTGAATGCGTGAGAGGTGTCTCGGGAGTGCGCTGGTCGGCGACATCCACTCCCGATATTCATATTCGAAGTCGGACACATCCCCTGCTGGCAACCTCATCCGGTCCTGCGTTCCATGTTTTTGGGGGAAGGGTCGCAAAACGTGGACATGCTGGTCATCACTGGGGTTGTGGGCAGCGGCACGGCAGACTCAAGGGAGATCGTCGCTTGTCCGCAGCGGGGTGGTATCGAGCGATAGGATGGGCTTGGTGTTCAGAGTTGGATGGGTGGGTGCGGGTGTTGCTTGCGTCCACCGAGGACGGCCTGGAAAGGCCGTCCTACCCGGTCCATTTTCTGTGTCCGCTCGCTTGACCGCAACGATGAACACATAAAGGAACGTCTCCTCATCCCCCAGCACACTCGCTTCACCTGAAAAGGCGAAAGCCTCGTGATCGCCCTGCACCCAGGGCCTACGCATCGATCTGACCCTGTTGGAAGACCTGTAGCAGGTCGTTCGGATCGAGGGCGCAGGCGAAGCGTTTGGCTTTGATGCCGCGTTTC
>JAYTCW010000579.1:0-10017 GCA_043736295.1 Planctomycetota bacterium
CTACTGGTCTGTCGTGCCACTAAACACAACCCCAGTGATGACCAGCATGTCCGCGTTTGACAAGCCATCCCCCCAAATAGTCGGATGAACCAGATTTCGATGTTTCAAACCTCTCCTGCGAGTTTCGGACATCGAACTCTCTCTGTCTCTCCAAAATCGCCCCCAAGATTTAAAACACCGTTTGGGACCGCGAACCGAACCCAACCCTGATTTCGAACTGTTTCTGTGCAAAGGATGCATCGAGAACTCTCCTCCTGAATATCCGCCCTGGCCACAACCTCTCCAGCTTTGATCGCGGAACTCTGAGACCCGGCGAACGATCAATGACAACCGCCTCGCTCCCCAGTCAGAGTAGCGAGGCGGTGGCGAGTGGTTACTTCTGGCCGACCTGATGTTTCAAGAATTCCCGCATCAGTTGAGCGATCTCATCGCCGTTTGACTCCAGTGCGAAGTGCCCGGCGTCAAGCAGGTGGTATTCCACATTCTTGAGATCCCGCTTGTAAGGGGCTGCTCCCGCTGCCGGGAAGATCTGGTCGTGTTCTCCCCAGACGATCAGCATCGGAGGTTGGTGTTGGCGAAAGTACTCCTGCCACTGGGGATACAGGGCGGGGTTACTTCCGTAGCTGAGAAACAGGTCGAGCTGGATCTCTTTGTTCCCCTCTCGGTCGAGCCGGTATTGGTCATGCGCCGGGCCGTCGGGACTGATCCGTTGGAGATTCTTGACGCCGTGTGTGTACTGCCATTTCGTCGCGTCGAACGTGAGCAGGCCTTTCAGTGCGTCTCGTTTGGCCATGCTGTTCGGCTCACTCCAATACGACTTGATGGGCTTCCAGAAGTCGTTGTCGAGCCCTTCGTCGTAGGCATTCCCATTCTGGACTACGATCGCTGTGACCCGCTCGGGGTGGGCAACCGCTAGTCGGTCGCACCAGCGGGAGCCATTGATTCCAAGGGCTCGGTCTGCATGGCTCCCGAGACTTGCTTGGTCATGGGATCCTGGACAAAGGCGATGACTCGACTCTGAGTGAGGTCGATCCCGCGTGGGAGTTCCAGAGTGACATCACCCGAGGTCTTGGATTGCAGGTCGACAGACTCCCAGGCTCGGACGACGTTGGCGTGCTTAAGTGTCTCACCGGCGTTTTCGCCGCGCTGCACGGCGGTCTCGAGGCCGGTCTCGACAAGGGCGATATTGATGACTGAATTGTCAGGCTGGCTGGACAGGTCGTAGTGCACCTGTGCTTTGCCGCCAGCAAGACGTTTCGTTGAGAGGGTAATGTTCACTTGCGAGGGAGTCTGTTGTGCAGCAGTGATCGCCTGGGCCGCTGTCTTGACGTTGGAGCCCACGAACTCGGTCTGTCCGTTGACGATCATCTGCGGTGTGTAAATGCTGCGAAGGTTTAAGGCCTGAGCATAGTGACGCTGCCGCTGCGTGAACCGCTCGTCGGCAAACCGATCAGGCCAGCCGAGGTCGTCCCAGTAATCGACATGGAATGTCAGGCAGTAGACCCGGGCATGCGACTGGGCCTGACCCGCGACCAGCTTTGCCAGAACCTTGTCCGCGGAAGGACAACTACTACACCCCTCGGAGGTGAAGAGTTCCACGACCGCGACTCCTGGGGGATCGGCAGCTTGTGAACTTTGGTTCTCCTCTGCACACCCCAGAAGCACAATCGAGGCGATCAGGTATTTGAAAGGTCGCGACATGTGAAGCTCTGTTGAAAATGAAATGGGGCAGTCAACCAGTGGTCTGCGGTTTAGGAATGGAACTCATTTCCCAGACAGAACTTTCAGGACCTCTCCGGGTTTGCTTCGGCCACCGTGCTCCTGACTCACCTTGCTGTAGATGACTTTGAGGTCCTTTTGGATCACAAACGTCGAAGGATAGGCCGTCTCACCAGCGGCATCCCAGCGCAGGTGATAGGCGTTGGTGAATGTATAGTCCGGATCGACGAGCAGCTGAAAATGAGCAGGGATCGTCTTGTCGGCAATGAACTCTTGGGCATTCTTGGCGAGGCCATCCGAAGGACCAGGATAGACCAGGAGAACCTGAGCACCCGCTGCTTTCAGCTTCTCGGCCTGAGCCAGATACTGCCCCACTTGCTGATTGCAGACTGGGCACTGATACCCCGGGAAACCTCGCAGCACGATCAGCACCACGGGGCCTTGGGCGGCCACCTTGGACAGTTGGACCTTCACTCCCGTGACGGACGTGAGTTCGAAATCTGCGGCCTTGTCCCCGACCTGCGGCGGCTTGTCGGCGGCCATGAGAACGGGCCACGCACCCAGCAGTAACAGGCTCAGTCCGACTGTGGCCAGTGATCTTCGAGTCAACATGATTCATCCCTCGTGAGCGATTCGTTGGTGTGATTGAGGTTGCCAGCTCGTGAAGCGCGGCTCCTGACAACACTGAGATGCCGGGCCAGTCGGATGGTTGCAAACTATTTCGAAGAGGACGGTTCAACGGCTTTCGGATCGAGCACGAGCCGGATGTTGACCTCCCGATCGATGAAACTCCATTCCGGAGCGGCTCGCAGTTGTTCGAGAAGGTTTTTGAACAGGGGTTCGTCGGCGGGAGCGAACTCGAAGCAAATGGTGACAGGCTTTTCGAGAGGAAACACAAATCGCGAGAAATGGCCGATTCAGCCGGTCCTTCGCAGCCAATTCACGACTCTTGGCGAGCTTTCAGAATCGCCTGGACAAGCTCTTCCGGAACTTCGGCGGGACTCTGCCCCTCATCGAGTTTCACGAACGCTTGCTGACTAACGTTAATCGTCGTTTCATAATTATGCAGATACGCCCGGCAATGGCCGCAGCAAAACAGATGCAGCATGAAGGCTGCCTTACGCGAGAGCGACAGGCGGCCTTCGACGTACTCGGCCAGTGATTCGATCAGCTGCTTGCAAGTCAGCATGGGGCTTCTCCTCCGAACAGTGGGTCGAGCAGGGTTCGTAGAGCCTGGCGAGCTCGGTGCAAGCGCACCTTCACGATGGCGACGCTCAAGTCCAGCATTTGAGCGACCGTTTCGGTGTCAAGCTCTTCGATGTCACGCAGCAGCAAAACGGTACGGTGAGATTCCGGAAGTTTTGCGATTTGGTCGCGAATGACTTGCCGGGTTTCGGCCCGTTCGACTTCGTTCACGACGTGTTTCCATCGGGGAGCGGGAGCTGCCTGGTGGTTATCGTCCAGGAACGTCGGCAACAATTCGTCAATCGACTGCTCCGGGTGACGCCGCTGCGAGCGAAGTTTCATCAGAGAGGCATTGACGACAATCCGGTGCAGCCAAGTCGACAACTTCGACCGCCCGTCAAATGTCGGAATCGCCTTGAAGGCACTCAGGAACGCATCCTGCACAGCGTCCTGAGCATCATCATCATTCGCCAAGAACCGCTTCGCCACCGACAGCATTCGTCCACTCTGGGAACGGACCAACGCCTCATAAGCCGCACCTTCGCCTGCCCGCAATGCGGCGAGCAGGGCCTGATCAGCCGCTGCCTCCACATTCTCGATCGGTTCCGGAAGTGCCATGGCATTAGAGTATGCCATGATCGAAGAACCAGCAAGCACCGGTCATCTCTATGCGCTGGCCGGGACTTATACCAATCATTCCGTACGTTGAATGTACATTTCAGTGAAACCTCTCGTTGGCTCGTTCATCGAACAAATTGCGGTGTGTGTTCACCGCAGACTACCGAGAGCGAGGCCCCGTGTTCAATGTGAAGGCGGCGCCCCGTTACAGGTAACTCAGATGGATTCGAGAACTTGTTGAGGAGAGAAACGTGAAGAAGTGTATCCCCAGTCTGATGCTGGTTCTGGTTGGCCTCTGTAGCTCATTCGTGCAGGCCGAGGAGAAGACGAAGCCGCCAATGACGAAGGAGTCGATGGCTGCCAAGAAGATGATGATAGTGCCCGAGACGATGGCAGCTGCCAAGAAGAGCATGATGAGCGACAAGTCGATGGTCCCTGGAATGGTCGCCAAAGAGATGGTGCAGCAGGAAATGATGCACGACAAGGAAGTCATGAGCATGGTCGAAAAGGGGACCATGACCAAGCCGACCGACGACATGATGATGATGAGCGAGAAGCATGTGACTGCCGCCATGGAGAAGATGCTGGCGGACCCGACTGCCATGCAGATGCTCTTTCAGGAGCTGGTAGCGCGTCACATCGCAACCCAGAAGATGGAAATGATGATGAAGAAGCCGGACGCCAAAATGGGGTCCATGACTGGCAAGGGGATGAAGTCCATGGTGATGGACAAAGAAGCCATGATGATGGCCAAGAAGGAGATGATGAGCAGCGAAGACAGTGCCATGATGATGGCTCACGAAACCCTCATTCATTCGTTGATGCAGGATGAAGAAGTCATGGCCGTTGTTGCCAAAGAGGCCATGATGCACACCGATCCGAAGATGGCATCAATGATGAGCGCCGAGAAGATGAAGATGGCCGATGAAATGATGATGAAAGACAAAGCCAAAATGAAGGGGATGATGAACGAGACGATGGTTCGCGGAATGGTCGACGGTCAGCATAAGATGATGATGAAGGGCGAGAAGAAGAAGTAACTCTTCGGGTGGCGGCACTGGGGGCAGGTCGATCTCTCGCCCCGAGTGTCGTCATGTCTTCTCACCCACACATTGCAGATCAATTGGCACCGCTGCCGAACGGGCCTTCCGTCTTCGAGTTTCTTCAATGGCAAACATCCCGAAAATCTCAGACAGTGAAATCACACCCCCAGCGGTGTACTTCAATCGCCGCCAATTCATGCAGGCGGGTCTGGCAGCCGCCAGTGCGATAGCGACAGCCTCCATTTATCGCCGATTCAATCCTGCCCGCGTCGTCATGGCCTCGTCTGTGCCGCTGAAGGCGCTCCAGCAGGCCACTGAATCAGACGAGGAGTTGCTGTCTCGCGGTTGGCGCGTCAACGAAGACCAGACTCCCGAGCCCAGCATCCTCTCGTACAACAACTTCTACGAATTCACGACGGAAAAGGAAGGGGTCGCTGCCGCAGCCAGAAACTTCAAGACCGACGGCTGGCAGCTTGTCGTCGATGGGATGGTCAACAAGCCGAAAACGTTCACGATCGAGGACCTGCATGCAATCAGTGCTCCGCAGGAACGTGTCTATCGCATGCGCTGCGTTGAGGCGTGGTCGATGGTGATTCCCTGGGCTGGGGTTCCACTTGCTCACTTGTTGGAGGCGGTCGAGCCGATGGCCAACGCCAAGTATGTGGCGTTCGAAACACTGCATGACCCGAAACGTATGCCGGGGCAGCTGACGGATGTTCTGGAGTGGCCCTATATCGAAGGACTGCGGCTCGACGAGGCCATGAATCCGCTGACGCTGCTGGCGACTGGCCTATATGGAAAAATGTTGCCGCCTCAGGATGGAGCCCCGGTCCGGTTGGTGACACCCTGGAAGTATGGGTTCAAGGGGATCAAGTCGATTGTTCGGATCACACTGACGGCAGACCAGCCCGCGACCAGTTGGAATCGGTATTCCACAACCGAGTATGGCTTCTTCGCGAACGTCAATCCCACTGTGGATCATCCTCGCTGGAGCCAGGCGACCGAACAGCGGATCGGAGAGTCTGGCCGCCGCCCGACGTTGATGTTCAACGGCTACGAAGAGCAAGTGGGGGCCCTCTACCAGGGCATGGACCTTGGCCAGTATTTCTGATCCCAGTGCGTCCAATCGAATTCGAAAAGCATACACCTTCAGACACCCGCCGCATCTCATTATGAAACAACTCTCTTTCCTTCGCGCATTGGTGATCCTGAATGGAGCGGTCCCGCTCGTCATGTTGGCCTGGGATGCCTGGCATGGGCAGCTGGGGGCCAATTCCGTCAATAACGCACTGCACATCACGGGCATTTTGTCGCTTGTGTTTCTGTTCCTTTCGCTGTTGATGACTCCTTTGCGGTGGATGACGGGCTGGTCGGGATGGATCGCGTTTCGTAGAGCGCTGGGGCTCTATGGGTTTTTCTACGCAGTTCTTCACTTGAGCATCTATGTGGGGTTTGATCGGGCGCTGAGCCTCTCCAGCACCGTACGGGAGATCTGGATGCGCAGGTTCCTACAAGTTGGTGCTGTGTCCATTCTGCTGATGGCCCCGCTCGCCGTAACTTCAACCAACGGAATGATTCAAAGGTTGGGCCCCAAACGCTGGAAGCTTCTCCACCGGCTGACCTACGTCGTCGCTATCCTCGGTGTGCTGCATTACTACATGCTCGTGAAGTCGGACGTGCGACAGCCACTGGCGTTTGCGGCAGTGCTGGCGTGTTTGCTTGGGGGGCGAATCGGAAGGCATTACTACGATCGGTTACACGCTTCCCAGCAAGGGCACCAACGCTCGGCAGCCACTCCGCTCGCGGTGACGACGGATGAACGAGTGCCGCAAAGTGTGACGCTTGCACCGACCAAGGCGCGCCAGCAGTGGAAGGGCGAGCTGCGCATTGCGGCCGTCACACAGGAAACCCATGACGTGAAGACGTTTCGCCTGGTCGCTTTGGACGGGGAGCTACTGCCATTCGAGTATCAGCCGGGACAGTTCTTGAACGTCCAGCTGACGATCGATAGCAAGCGAGTGAACCGATCGTACACACTCGCCTCGTCCCCCTCTCGCGGGCACTTCTGTGAACTCACGACCAAGCGCGAACCACTCGGCCTGGCCTCTTGCTACATGCACGACCAGCTGAAGGTCGGCGATACACTAAAGGTCTCCGGTCCTGCCGGAAAGTTTGTCTTCACGGGGAGCGACGCATCCGCAGTGCTGCTGATTGCAGGCGGCGTAGGCATCACCCCGGTGATGTCGATCCTCCGCTCTTTGACCGACACCGCCTGGCCAGGCAAGATCTACTTTCTGATCGTTGCCAAGACCGATCAAGATTTGATTTTCGGAGAGGAGATCCTCTCGTTGGAACGACAGTTTCCTCGCCTGCATGTTTGCGTGACTCTGACTCGGTCGGAAGAAAGCAGCACTTGGGAGGGGGAGCGTGGTCGAACATCGGCCAGTCTGTTGCAGCGGTTCGTGCCTGACCTCGTCCGTGTCCCGGTTTACCTGTGCGGCCCCCATGAAATGATGGACGCCACTCGGGCTCTACTCCGCGAGGTCGGCGTCCCCGATTCATTCGTCCACACCGAAGCCTTTTCGGGTAAGAAGTCCGCCATCGAGCCTGCCGCTGAGGTGCCTCAACCGATCAACGTTAATATTGCTCGACCTGCGACTCATGTGACTCCAGTCAAGGTAAACGCAACGGCATCGATACGCTTTGTTCGGTCCCAGATTCAGACTGCCATCCCATCGGACACGACCATACTGGAGGCCGCTGAGGCTGCGAGCATCGACCTGCCTTTCGAATGCCGCTCGGGGATTTGCGGTCAGTGCAAGTTGTCTCTGACCGAGGGACAAGTGCAGATGGACTGCCAAGACGCCCTGAGTGCCTCCGAGAAGGCCGCTGGATTTGTGCTGGCCTGCCAGGCGAAGCCATTGTCGAATCTGGTTGTTGATGCGTGAGGCCACTTGCATGACAACGAAGCTCCACTTCCAACTGGGCACACACTTTGCCTACGCGATCATTGTATCAGGGACCAGCGTGGTCCAGGGACGAGAATTACAGAGATGAGAGGAAACCAACATGCTGAAACTGAAGTCGCTCAAGGGAATTCTGGCACTGCTCGGGCTGGGAACGATCATCGTTCCGATGGCACTCTTCTTGGGAGGTGGGACACCTGTAAGTCCGGTCGGGCCGACTCCAGCCATCGCCAAAGACGCTCCGCAGTCAGCTCAAGCCGCAATGTACAACAAGGACGGCCAACTGCTTCGTCCAGCCGACCACCACGAATGGATCTTCGTCGGAGCCCCCGTCACGCCGAACGACATGAACGATGGTAAGGCCGCCTTCCCCGAATTCCACAACGTCTACATCGATCCGGCCAGCTTTGCGTCCTACAAGAAGAGCGGCAAGTTCCCCGAAGGGACAGTCGTCCTCAAGGAGCTAGTCTCCGTCGGCAGCAAAGAGATGCCCAGCGGAAAGGGCTACTTCCAAGGAGACTTCGTCAGCCTCGAAGCCATGGTCAAAGACACGAAGCGGTTCCAGGAGGAACCAGGCGGCTGGGCCTTCTTCCGGTTCGGAGAGGCCCCCAACTACACGCCAGCTGGAGCTCGCATGAAGACCGCGGACTGCAATCAATGCCATGCCGCTGCCACCGAAGATTACATGTTCACAGCCACCTACCCGGTACTGCGGGCGGCCAAGGCGAAGCTGACAGCGAAGTAGGCGATTACCGCAGGCTCTGAAATTTCGTGACAACAGAACACGGTGTGGCACCGGTTGGGTCGCTTTGGACCCTACCTGTGTGCCTTGGCACAGGAGGTTCACTGAGATGAGATTCTCGACGATAGAACTTCTTCGAGGTTCGCCACCCCGGCAGGCTCAAAGCAGCCAACTGAAGCCACACTGCGGTCACAAGTACCCGCCGAAGGAATCGGTCGCCAAGCGTCCCGCCGCATCGTGCAAGGATTGCCATTCGAATGATGCCAAGCAGGAATACGGGTTTACCCAGTACGATCCGGTCCTGTAAACGGCGGCCCCGAAGAAGTAGCTCACACCCCTGCGGCGCGACCCCAACGGTCGCGTCGCTCCAATCTTCCCTCGAGGCTGACAATGTCAATTTCGCAACCAGTACAGACCCAGACCTCGCGACTGAACACCGATTCGCTCATTCTCCGACTGATCAACGGCTCAGCCGTCGGTGCAGTCGCTGGCGTCGCTATGGCCGGATGGGCCATGATCACTTCGCTGATCGCCGGGAACGGTTTCCTCACGCCAGTGCAACTGATCGCCGCCACCTTTTTCGGCGAAGACGCCTTGACGCTTACGCCGCTGGTGTTCGTCTCCGGATTACAGCTGCACATGGCGACCTCGATGATGTTGGGAGCCATGCTCGGACCGGTCATAAGTCGGTCGATGCCGCTGTGGTGCGGCGGACTACTCGGCATTCTTTGGGGCGTCGCCGCCTAGGCCGCGTTCACCTTCGTGATTATGCCGCAGGGAAATGTCGTCATGCATCTAGCCACCGATAAGACACCCGTGACATGGTTCCTCGGCCACGTCCTCTTTGGCGTGGTCTTCGGCTTGATGCCAATCAGTATGCCTCACGTGCGATCTTTGATAGTCCGCACGCGTGGCCACGAAGCTGTCGCCTGATCGCGGAGTGGCACAGTGTTAAGACCGCCGACTGTGTTCAATTCCGAACATGTGCCACCGAAGACTACATGTTCACAGCCACCCACCCGGTACAGCGGGCCGCCAAGGCAAAGCTGACAACCAATGATCGCGTACCGCAGTGTCTGAGATTACGCGACAACAGTACGCCCCTCTACCAATCACACTTCATCACTCACAAACTGGAACATTCACATGTCGAAAATTGCCATCGTCATTCTCACCGATATCGAAGGCGGAGAAGCCCTCGGTCGAATCGTCAACGCCCTGACCGCTGCCCAAGAGTTCAAGGAAGGAGGCGACAAGGTCCAAGTCATCTTCACCGGGACAGGCACGAAGTGGATTGGCGAACTCGTCAAGCCCGACCACATGTTGCACAGCGTCTACGTCGGACTGAAGGACTGTGTAACCGGAGCCTGCGGGTTCTGCGCCGGAGCATTTGGTGTCGCTGATGCTGCCAAGTCGAATGGAGTCTGCCTTCTGGAAGACTACGGAAAGTACATGAGCTACCGAAAGTTGATCCAGGACGGGTATCAGATTCTGACGTTTTGATGGGGTATTCGGGGGGCATCACGATGAGGCACCGACGGCCCACATCGTCCTTTGCTTCATCCAGTCCAGCTCCATCGCGATCTGGCGAACGTCCTTCTCGATGATCTCCCCGCGTCCCTTGATGGTCCTGGGTAGGAACATAAGTTCCTCCTGAATGTTGGGTGCCAGATTGAGGAGTGTGAGTATTTGGGTGGTGCGGGCCGGTGTGATTTGCGCGTAGCGGGCGAGTTCGGATTGGTTG
>JAYTCW010000580.1:0-4942 GCA_043736295.1 Planctomycetota bacterium
CTCTCCCACTGGTCTGTCGTGCCACTAAACACAACCCCAGTGATGACCAGCATGTCCGCGTTTGACAAGCCATCCCCCCAAATAGTCGGATGAACCCAAATTGAGGGCCAAAGAAAAATGCAGCTGCAGGCACTCTTGACCTGCCACTAAACAGAACTTCTGTCAAATTGGCAAAGTTTGCGACGACAGTCGTGTTAAACGCGATGAAAAAGCATCGTCTGAAATTATTCGACAAATCCTCGAACAAGATCATCGCGGGGACCAATAGGGTCGCCATTCCGTGTGCCCCAAGCATTTCACCCACGCGCCACGCGAACGCTTGAGCAATTTCGTTATCCCCGCAAGGATGCGTTTTTTTGTTCTCGGGCTGACACATCCATTCCCAAACTGGTCCGTCATGTTCCTCCAGCTTCTTGGGATCAAGATCCTTCCATGGCGGATTGCCCACAACCCAATCAAACTTCGTCGATTTGAGCAACTTCTTGGCCGCTGGCTTGGGAGCGAAGAAATTCGTCTCGAAGATGTTCTTGTTGCGCAGCGTCGGCAGTTTGAAGTCCGGCTCTTCGAATGACTTCTTGGGCAGCAGATCGGGTGGATCGCAGTAGTCCAGGAGCGTCAGAATTAGGCTGAGTTCCGTGACGCTGCAGGCATCCGGGTCCACATCGATCCCATAGATGTGCTCGGTCAATAACTCGCGGAGCTGCATGGGGGATGGCTTTCGCCGACCTGTATACTCCTTCTCGACCAACTTGCGGTACGCCTGGACGAGAAATGCCCCGGAACCGCAGGCGGGGTCGAAGACCTTCATCCCCCGTTGCAGTGGCAACTTCTCGTCCATCTCCGACAACATAAAGTTGACCACGGGAATTGGCGTATAGTACGCAGCTGCCTTTTCCCCTTTGGTCGGGCTGCCGTCCTCTTCGGGGGCATGGAGAAACTGCTCATAGATCACAGACAGCGTCTCGATCGGGATGTACGAGAAGTCGTAAATCTGAAAGTCGAGATGCAATTGCCACTGGTCGTCTCCAACTGGTACGTCCCCGGCGAATGTGGCTGCGACGCGGGAGATCAAGCGATCATCGGGTGCATTTTTCCCTCGCAGGCTCAGCGGAAATACGCTCCCATTCAACCAGTTGTCGAGACGCTCCGTGACGGCCTTGAGGCCAGTTCGTGTTGCCTTTTTCCCAAAGATCGTTGATGGATCGAGATTCCACTCGGCCAGTCGTTCATTCGAGAGGATGTGGCGGTCTCGAAGGTAGTGCAGGTAGACGTATTTCCCGATTAGGCCGTGCGAAACTTCCTTGCTCAACCCGCCGTGCTTATGAAGCCATAGATCGAGCTTCTTCAGGCTGTCGATCAGCTTCCAGTCCACTCGCGTCTCGGGAGTGACTTGGCTGCCCCACTCGCGCCAGATCTTTCCAGAGTCAATCGCGTCGGCTCCGATTGATCCCGCCAAGTCGGCGACCTCATTGAAGCTGCTCAGGACTCGGAGAACGCCTTGTTGCAGGCTTTCAGAACGCTTCGGCTGACAGCGAAATCCCGAGTAGAAACGTACTTTTTCGGGTGAATGGACCAGTACAAACGGAACAACATCTTGGTTCCAAACCAGTTCGTGAACCTTTCTGGCTGACTCCTCGGAATTGGCCCGACACACGTACATCACTGGAACAAGTGGTGTACTCTGATCCTCGGGATCGCGTCGAAGCGTGTAGACCCCTTCGAGTTGGCAAGGCCTGTCTAATGCCTTTCGGAAAACGTGCCCGAACTCTGGAGCAGTACGTAGTTCAGCCGAGCCTCGTCGCAGGAAATGCGGCGAGTCGGTGTAACCAAGTCGGTCCAGAACTTTGGAGATTTCCATAGCCACGCGCGATTCCATTCGAGAAGTGCTTCAGTGAACTCCAGCCCTTACTCCTCATCATCCCGCAACTTGGCCAACACGCTGATGTCATCTAGCGTACTCGTGTCGCCAGCGGACTCGCGACCGGCAGCGATGTCGCGGAGGAGCCGCCGCATGATTTTGCCGCTGCGGGTCTTGGGGAGGGCGGTGGTGAACCGGATTTGGTCGGGGGTGGCGAGGGCTCCGATCTGTTTGCGGACGTGGGCGATCAGTTCTTTCTTGGCCTCGTCCGGCGGGATTTCACCCTTGGGGATCACGAAGCAGCAGATGCCTTCGCCCTTGATCTCGTGCGGGAAGCCGACGACGGCGGCTTCGGCGACGAGGGGGTGCGAGACCAAGGCCGACTCGACCTCCATTGTACTCAGACGGTGGCCCGAGACGTTGAGGACGTCATCGATGCGGCCCATCACCCAGTAGAACCCGTCCTCGTCTTTCCTCGCTCCGTCGCCCGCGAAGTACAGGCCGTCCAGCTTGCCGAAGTAGACCTCTTCGTACCGCTTGTGGTCGCCGTAGAGGGTCCGCAGCATGCTCGGCCACGACTGCTTGAGGACCAGCAGTCCGCCGTTGTTGGTCGGGACCGGCTCGCCCTTTTCGTTGACGATCTCGGCCACGACACCCGGCAGCGGGCGCGTACACGAGCCCGGCTTGGTGCTGGTAATTCCCGGTAGCGGGCTGAGCATGATAGCCCCGGTTTCGGTCTGCCACCACGTATCGACGATCGGGCATCGCTCGCCGCCGATGACCTTGTGGTACCACATCCACGCCTCGGGGTTGATTGGCTCACCGACCGAACCGAGCAGCCGCAGCGACGACAGATCGTACTTGTTCGGCCACTCGTCTCCCCACTTGATGAAGGCGCGAATCGCGGTCGGAGCGGTGTAGAAGATGCTGACTTTGTACTTCTCGATGATCTCCCAGAACCGTCCGTTGTCGGGCCAGTTCGGGGCTCCCTCGAACATCACCACGCTGGCTCCATTGGCGAGCGGGCCGTAGCAGATATAGCTGTGACCGGTGATCCAGCCGATGTCGGCGGTACACCAGTAGGTGTCTTCGTCCTTGAGATCGAAGACCCACTTGGTGGTCATCATGGTGCCGAGGTTGTAACCGGCAGTCGTGTGCATGACCCCCTTGGGCTTGCCGGTCGATCCGCTGGTGTAGAGGATGAACAGCGGATGTTCCGAGTCGACGGGGACCGCATCGCAATCGCTGCTGACTCCGTCCATCAGCTCGTGCCACCAGTAGTCGCGGTCGGGAGTCATCTGGACCTCGCCGCCCGTGCGGCGAACGACGACGACCTTTTGCACGCTCGGCGATTTGGCGAGGCTCTCGTCGACGGCGACCTTGAGCGGGACTTCTTTGCCGCGTCGCCAGCCGCCGTCGGCTGTCACGACGATCTTCGCCTGGGCATCGTTGTTGCGGTCGGCCACCGCATCGGCACTGAACCCGCCGAAGATGATCGAGTGCGTCGCCCCGATGCGGGCACAGGCCAGCATGGCGATCGTCAGCTCGGGGATCATCGGCATGTAGAGCGTGACGCGGTCGCCGGTCTTCACGCCCAGCTTGATGAGGACATTGGCGAACTTGCAGACCTCGCGGTGCAGGTCTTGATAGGTCAGGACGCGGGTGTCGCCGGGTTCCCCCTCCCAGATGATGGCCGCCTTGTTCTTCCGCCATGTCGAGAGATGCTTGTCGACGCAGTTGTAGCAAGCGTTCGTCTCGCCCCCGACGAACCACTTCGTGTTCGGCATTGTGCCGACCATCGCCTGGTCAAACGGCTTGAACCAGTGCAGATGCTCCTTGGCCAGATCGCCCCAGAACCCAGCCGGGTCATCTTTGGCCCCGTTCCACATCTGCTGGTACTGCTCCTCGCTGCTGATACTGGCGAGCGCGGTGAACTCCGCCGGGGGTGGGAACCGGCGAGTTTCTTGGAGCGTACTTTCAATGTTGTGGCTGTGAGCAGCGTCAGACATGGGAAGCTCTGAGGGGGAGGGAGGGTTGAGGGTTGAGGGTTGAGGGTTGAGGGTTGAGAGTCAGCGAGCCTCGGACGTAAGTCCGGGGTGTTGGGACGACGTTGAGCGTAAAGAGAACCCGATTCCGGTGCAAACCCGAGAGAGTCGTACGGCGCTTGCCGCCGGTTCCTGCCAGCTGACGCGGAGAAGAGCCGGCGGCTAGCGCCGTGCCGCTCACAAGATGAACTGCTACTGGCGGGCATCCGGTGCGGCGGCGGGAGGTGTCGCGGGCTTCGGGGGAGCGTGCGCTCCGTGCGAGGTGTTCTTCGCCACGATCACAATGCCGACCGCGACCAAGAGCATCCCCACGCCTAGCATGGGCTCGAAGTGGGCTCCCTTGCTCTTAAACATCAGGTACTGCGTGATCGCCGTCACGGTGACAGCTCCCCCGAAGACGATCGGCATCACCAGTCCGGGGCCAGACCCCGACTTGCCCGCGTTAAACACGGCAAAGGTGAGCGTCAATGCTCCCAGCGCTCCCAGCGAGCCCGCCAGGAATCCCCACTTCATGGCCGGATAATAAATCCCTTTGAATGAGAAGTTGTCCCCCATCCCCTTCATGGCCACTGCGCCACCGACGCAGGCCCAGACGAGATAGGCGACCCCAATAAACAGGTAGGGCTTAAACGCACTCCATTCCGGAGGCTTGGCAGAGCTTCGAGCATTGCCCAGAGCTGGGCCGTAGACTCCCCAGAAGATGGCCGTCAGCACGGCAAACAGGATGGCGAGTGAGCGTTCAGACATCAGCGAGTTCCTCAAACCTGTGGGCAGCGAGTCTCCATCGACCCATTGCCCAGCAGCGACTTCAAGCCCGATATCGTAACCGAGCGTTGATGCGTTGTCGTCCGTTCGGCGTTCCGGAAACAGGCACGAGGAGAAATAAAGGTGTCAGACACCTTTGTGTTGACAACTCTCTCCGTTTGAGTAAATTGCTGGCATCATGGGAAGAGCCAAGCGAGCGGAAGAGGGCGGGACGGTGTTTCATGTCCTCAATCGGGCGAACATGCGGGCGACGCTGTTCGAAACGCCGGAGGAC
>JAYTCW010000581.1:0-7718 GCA_043736295.1 Planctomycetota bacterium
GCGTCGAGTTGGGGCACGATCATTCGGCTGCCCATCGGGGCGATTTTGGGTGGATCGGAGTCGCTCGGGGACAGGCTGGAAGCCTCAGTCTTACCCACATTTTTACAAATCTTCCCCCCAGTTTCACACACTGCCGGGCCAGTGATTCAGGGTTTCTGAGGTGGTTTCGGTTTGGCATGCAAAGTGTTCTGGGGATGAGGTGCGACGCGGACCGGGGGTGGTCTGTCGAATGTTCAGGGAGATTGTGGTGGGGAACGGAGTGAGTCGCAGCGGCTGGCGGGGGAGTTCCGCCGGTGGGAGGGTGCTGGCATGGCGGCTGTGGATTGGGATCCGGTGGTGTGGGCGGAAGTGCAGTTTGGCACGTGTGAGTTGGGGGATCGGCAGAGGAACAAGCGGCTCGTGAACATGGCACAACAATTTGCAGCTCGTCCCGATGCGAACACGCCGCAGCAGACGGAGACGTGGGGCGATCTGAAGGCGGCGTATCGTCTGTTCGATCAGGAGGATGTCACCCCAGCTGCGACCCTGGTCAAAGCCATTGGAGATATCCAGCAAGCCATGTCCGCACAGACTTGCCTCAACCTCTTCGAGGCTTGCGGGTATCTGTAAAGACGGAGTGGGAAACTGCTCTAGAGCCGAAGCGGCAGGTGGTGGCGATCGAGAACAACGCCGAGAGCCCGTGGCCGGAGCATGCCCGGCTGCGGGGGGTGGCGGTCGTGATCGGGGACGCGATGCGGGCTGACAAGCTGAGCGAGGCTCGGGCCGAGTATGCCGCTGAGGTGTTCATCGTGACCGGCGGTGACGGAGTGAATTTGGAGGTCGCCGCCGAACTGGGGACGCTGCTTAAGACTCCCGCGAAGAGGGAGCGGGCTTCGACCTCGGCGAAGCGCACGGAGCAGTTGAAGCTATACGTCCACATCGCCGACGTGAACTTCTCGTCCACGCTGCAACCGAACAGCCACGTGCTGCACAGCAGCGACTCGATGCGGGTCCAGGTTTTCAACGTCCCCCGCGCAGCTGCGACGCGGCTGATCACGGAGCAGGTCGTCCAGCACGCCCCGCAGAGCGACAACGAGGTCGCCCATTACGTGATCATCGGCTTCGGAGCGATGGGCCAGACCCTGGCCGTGCAACTGGCTCAGCTGGCCCACTTCGGAAACTTGAAGAGGTGCCGGATCACGATCGCGGATCAGGATGTTCGGTCGACGGCGCGCGGGTTCCTGCCAAGGTTTCCTCGGTTCACCTCGTGGACCGAGAGCGCGGTCGGCGTGCCCGCGTTCTCTCGCGAGGCCGACCCGTGGACGTTCAACACACACCCGCTGCCCGAGGGAATTCACGTCCCGCATGCCGAGGCCGTGCAGCACGCCTATCACGCGGAGTTCGTCGATCTGCCCCACGGCACCGGCGGCGAACTGTTCGCTCGCCACCTCGCCCAGCGGTTCGCCGCGACCGATGTGACGGTCAAGCCGATCGTGTTCATCTGCGGCCAGCAGGACCGCGAGAACTTCGAGACAGCTGCGCGTCTGCGGCGACTGCTGGAGAACGAGTCCGCGACCGCGAAGTCCGGGCAAGCGGTGCCGATCTTCGTCTGGCTCCCCCGCCAACCGGCCCTGGCTGGGTGCTTGCGAGAGGAGACCGGCTTCATCCCATTCGGCGAATGCCGCACCTCGGCCAGCTATACGGAGATCACTCAACCCCTGCGAGAGAAGTTGGGCCAGGCGATCCACGCGGAACACGAGCGACACAAACTCGCCCCCCAACCGAACTCCCACCCCGAACCCTGGGAGTCGACCCGCGACGACAACCGCGAATCCAGCCGCTCCGCCGCCGACCACGCCCTGATCAAACTGGCCGCGATTGGGAAGACGCTGCACGAAGCCCGGTCTCAATCCAAGAACGCCGCCCCACTGGTCGCCCCCAATAGCCCCGAGGAAACTCTCCTGGCCCAAATGGAACACAACCGCTGGCTCGCCGAACGCCTGATGACCGACTGGCGCTATGCGGATACCGGTGAAGATCAAGTCGTCATCGCAGCCAAGAAAGAACAACGGCTTAACCAGACAATCACGCCGTGGGAGAATCTGTCGCCGAAAGAACGCGACAAGGATGTCGGGTAGGTGCGGACAGTGCTGGGGGCGATGGCGGCATTGAAGTCATCGTAACCAGAATGCCTGCAGTCACGGCCTGTCGCTGCTCCTGAGATTCCCGACGACGGGTCACTGGCCAGACGGTGGTTGGTCCGGAGAACATCGCTCAAGCACGGGGGACTGACGTCCGCCCGCTCGCTGCGGTTTGGCACTCGGGCGGTTCGCTGCGACGCGGAGGCTTTGCGCAGCGGTGTCGGCCTACGGTCCGATCGAGACGGCAGAATTCTGACGACTTCTGCTACGCCGGGTGTTACGTGTCCCCGAACATCCCGGCCAGATGCTGATACACTTGGGCCAGCTGCGGATCGAAGTGCAGGTCGCGTTGCCGCATTCCGTCGAGCACCACGTAGCACTCCCGCAGCTCCGCCACGAACCCAGCCTCGTCGCCGCTGGCTCGGGCGTGATGCGCCAGATTGTAGTACGAGACGGCCAGATCCCGCTGCCACTCGGCGTTCGCCGGGTCGGACTCGGCCAGCCGCTGCCGGATGCGGAGCGACTCGCCGAAAAGCCGCTGGGCCTCGGGCAGATTCCCCTGCTCACGCGCCAGATCGCCGAGTTGGTTTAGTGAGATGCCTTCGCTGTCTGCTGCGCTGTGTAGCGGAGCATCTCTTCGGTGAACCGATTGATCCGCCGCTTCAGCGACTGAATCGTCAACTCGCGGGCGTAGGACTCTCCCGGTTCAGCCCGCGATTCATCACAGAGACGCTGCAACATCTCCCGTTTGACGCGTGTATTTTCCAGTTGCAAGTCGTTCTCGATCATCGCGTCACCTCGATAGTGCCTTTCTATTCCCATTCCGGCGGGTGTTCGGCCAGTGCGACCCACATTCGCCGAACACGAAGCATCGCCGCTCGATTCATTCTCAGCGCTACCAAAGTCGCTCGGCCGGTCGGCGACAACCCCATGATCTCGATGCCGTCCGCGCTCCAGGCAAAGTGTTCGCTCCACGCTTGTTGTTGTGGATGAAACAGAGGGACATTGAGGTGAGTGAGTGGATCCAAGGCGGACGCAGAGTCAGACTTGTAGCGATTGCACATGGGGCACGAGAAGCAGAGATTGCTGAAAGTCGTGTCACCGCCGACGGAACGTGGCCGGATGTGTTCAAACTCAAAAGTCGTAGCGGTCAGTCGCTCGGCAGTGTGGCAATATGCACAACAGTCACGGAAGCGCTGGCGCACGAGCCTTTGAATCGCCACCGGAATGTAGACGCTCATGATCCGAATGCTTCCACTTTTCGCTGTGACAGCGTATAGCGGGCGCGGGTCTTCAGGATCGTGAGTTGATCGGACTGTTGCAGTTGTCGGTCGAGTTCCCGGTGTTCTTCCGGGGTGAGCTGCTGGTCCACGTGTCGGGACAAAAGGTCATCAAGCCGGGCTTGAGCCGTCAATGCCAATTGAGAATCGGCCAGAGCTTCCAATTCTTCGATGCTCAGACTGGTTAATGCTTCAGAATCACTCATGGCATGCTCTCAACACGCAGGAACTCCTGGACGGCAATCCGTTCATACTACAGCTAACTCGCTCACGCGCCGATCTTTGTTCGCAATTGTTTTAGAAATCCAAGATCCTGCGCGGACACGAACAGCCCCGCCGACACCATGCCCGCCAAGATATCGTGAGCGTACCGCCAAGAGATGATCGCCTCTGGTGATTCGAGTTGTTCCAGCACTTTGGCGACGCGCCAGTGGGAGACCCACAAATCCCGCTGCCACGCCGCGTTCGCCGGGTCGGACTCGGCCAGTTGCTGCCGATTTATCGTACGCGAACAGCCGCTGTAATGGCCTTCCAGTCCGGACCGTTCGGCATAACAAAGAGACATTTGCCATCGCTCCGGCTCGCCCACAATTCACCCAGCGTTCGCTTTTCTTTCGAGTCATCGTTGCTCCACCGGTCCAAGCCTTTGGACTCGACCACCAGAATCCGGCCGTGGCCTTCTTGGCAGAAGTGGCGAAATTTGTGAGCGACCCATTCGGATGTGTTCCACTGCCGTCACGGCGCATACCCCCCACCCGCGGTGACGCGGGCTTGCCCTACGGCGACGAGGGTTTCGAGGAGTTCGGCGACGTGCGTTTTGTTGGCTCGGCTGAACTGGTTCGCGATGTCGATGGCTGTGGCGGGTTTGTTGTGAGTGGTCAGGGCTTGGCGGACGGCGCGGATGCGTTCGGGGAGGGTGGCTGGCCATTCGGCTTTCGTGGCCTTGGCGGGCTTGGGGGTGGCTTTCTTCTTTCCCTTGGCCTTCGGCTCGTCTTCGCTGTCGTCTTCGTCCTCATCGGCTTCGGTGAAGGTTTGCTGCGTCTTCGTCGGCTCGCCGGTCTGGGGGCATTGGAACTCTGGACGCAGCCAGCGGATTTTCCCAGCGGTTTCTTCGGCGGCCCGCTCGTGATTGAGCGCGACCAGCCGTTCCAGAATCTCTTCATCGGTCAACGTCCCCGGCCAGCCGTATGCTTCGAACACGGCGGCATCGAGGTCATCGTGAATCTGCTTCAGCACCGACACCAGCCCGTCATCGTGAATCTTCCGCTCCTTGGCGGTCAGTACCAACTCCCCCGAGCCGGAAGCGTCAGCGCCCGGAGTATTCCCAGTCGCAGCGTCCGCAGAACTCCGGGCGCTCACGCTTCCGGCTCGTTTTGCTCGCTGTGCGGTTTCAATCTCACGCAGCTTCTCCAGCACGTTATACATCCCGGTCATCGTCAGATCGGGATGCAACAGCTGTTGCCGCTTGCGATGGGCATCGAGTTGTTCCCCGAGTTCGCGGATGCGTTGCTTCTGCGGTTCGGTGGGTTTGGGAAGCAATGTGATCGAGAAACCACGATCAGGGCATCACATCCGGATACGGGCCGAGGAACCTCTCCCCGTTGAAGTGGATCATGTGGTCAGGATCTTCCGCAATCCAGACCTCGGATTCCCATGCAATCTGAGATACGAAAGACTGCATCGAGCGACGGTTTTCAAACGCAGTCACAAACACCAATCCAGCCTTGCATCCCGTGAACAATTCCTTGAGTTCTTTACGACGCTTCCCATCTACTGGTCCGGCGCTGGTGACGGCTTCGATGAGCAGCAGCCAATTCTTGGCCTTGTAATGAACGATCACATCGGGAATCTTGGCTGCTGGGTTCAATTCAACGCCCAACTCCGCCAAGCTGACAGTTTCGAGGTGGACGAACTTGTTTTCTGTGTCTCCGATGTAGAGAACGTCTCCACCGGGGGCGAAGGCTGGACAGAAGAGTTCAATGACCGCTTTGATAAGTGGATTCTGACCGCCCGGTGACAGTGCCACTTGGGAGCCATCCGGCAAAGTCACGGGAACGCGGGCTAAATGACGTTTCCTCGAAATCTCATGCTTGAGTGTTTCTCGGCTGGCAAGGTATTGCTCCAAACTCTGCTTCCAAGCAGGACTGCCACACTTACGAAGTAAATCGAGAGCAGTCGGCTCGATTTGATAGACGGTCTTGCCGCTGTTTGTCGGACGATTCGGGTTGTCGGGGTTTCGAAGTAGCAACCCTTCTTCCACGAAAAACTTCACCGCATCGTCACGTATGGTTTCACGTGTGTTCGGTGCGTAACGAACGCCATAGGTCGTGGCGATGAAATCAATGATCGGAGTGATTCCGCAAAGTGGGGCCTGAGCGTTGCTCCACGGAACGTCCGCCTCAAGCTCCAAGAGAGCGAGCAAAGTGTAGGCCGCTGTTTCGTTGCGTTGCTTCGGTCCGAATTCCAAGTCAGTCAATGCATGAATTGACTCAGCAAGCCGTCTCTTTCTGGCAACGGTCTTTCGATTGGGTTTATCGGGGGGCATGAAGGTGCTTTGAAACGAGTTGATCGATCTCAGATTGGGAGTGTTCGCGGGTTTCGACTTCGCTTCCCATCGCACTCAAAGTGTCGCGATTGGGATAAGCCAGTGTGCGAAGGTCAGTCGCGTTCACCTGCGTGTGACCGCTGAACCGACGAAAATACTGATCAACGACCGTTGAGTTGAGAAAGGCGTAGAGTCCGTAAGCCAAGCATCGATCCAATCCTGCCCCGTTCGCATGGAAGTAGTTCAGATGATTCTCGAAGCCGACCCATTTAGCTTTCACTTGTCCAGGGTCAAACACGCACGCCACGACACGGCGACGCTCCTCCTTGGCGGTGAATCGCTTCGTGAGCAAATACACACCGGACGGGACAAGCCAAGGGCGAGTCTCCTCGTTGTCGAGGATCGCATTCGGTTTGCGTGCATCCAACTTAGGCCAGCGAATTGTGCCCCCGTTGAAATGACAAGGATACAGCAGGGGGGCTGTCCCAGCTTCAGGCTCATTCCGAAGGGCGTCCTTGAGCCGAAAGTCGACAACTCGTCCCGTTGAGACCCTCACCCCCAATGATTCCAAACTGGAATCAAGTCCCTCCAAGGACTGTTTGGCCAACGAGTGACTCGTGGATGACGGAATGTGAATGAACTTCTCACCGTCATCGGGATGAACGACTTCCTCAAAAGGAAGTACAGTTTCAGTGACCTCACTCCCAGACTCCCCGCTACTGCTGGAAATGGTCATTTCACGGGATTGCTTCCGTCCCTTTGCGGCATGAAAGATGATGTTTTCCTGCAACACGCCATCACTTCGAAAAGCAGCTTGTCGAGATTCGAATACATGAATTCGACGAAGCTCCATGTTGGTCAGGAAGTCCTCGCGAAATGGTCGAAAATACGGCCCGTTACAAAAACTCCGGGGAGTAATCCCAACTAGTTGCCCGCCTGAAACAAGCAGACGTTGAATCAGGGCGATGAATCCGGTGTATAGGTTGCTCGTTTCAATCCCGACCGTTCGTAATGCTTGACGCTCTGATGAATTGGCACTGATCTTGCGATAGGGAGGATTTGCAATCGCGGCGTCAAATCTTGGGACATTACCAACAAACATGCCTCGAACAAGTCGAGCTGACATGTCTTGGATGAAGTCTGTCGGGTGAATTGTACTCTTGAATCGAATTCCAACCTGAGTACAGCGACGTTGGCACTCCCTCATTGCCGCCGCAAGCGGATCAATGATCTTCAGGTCAAGCTCGTAGAGACTGACTTCAATCGCCTCGACTTCGTCATTCCCCTCGCATATCCGAGAGACGAACGCTTGCGTAAGTGCCCCAGCACCCGCTCCAGCGTCGAGCAATCGGACAGTCTTGGGTAGCGTCCCAAACATGGAAGCCATGAATTCGGCAACAGGTTCAGCGGTGAGGAACTGTCCAAGTTCCCCCTGGCGAATCCTGGGCTGGGCTGCGGTCGCGGGCTTCATGCCGTCAGGCTACCAAACCAAGCATCGTTTCACTACGGATTGAACGGGAAATGTGAGGTTGGCAGGCCATACGGAAGAAGTTCTTCGGGTCGAGAACGGTCGTCTCGCACAGCTGTTGATGGAAGTTGCGAATGAGTGATGCCGCTTCGGCCCGGCTCTCTTTGCGGGCCTTGTCGGACTTGGCGTCTTCGGCCTCGTAGAGGCTGGACGCAGCTGCGAAGACGTTGGCCCATTCCTCCCGCAGGGGTTCGATGATCGTCGGCATGACCAGCCGTTCGACGTACGCACGCGGGGTGTAGTGT
>JAYTCW010000582.1:0-4870 GCA_043736295.1 Planctomycetota bacterium
TAGAAACGCTGTTCGGTTTTGTTGCCGGGTTGGGGAACGCTCGAGCGCTGGTAGGCTTCCGAGAGCAGGATCGACCGCATCAGCACCTTGAGGTCGAACTTGGCGTCGACTAGTGACTTGGCCGCAGCAGTGAGGAGTTCCTCATTGCTCGCGGGGTTGGAGACGCGGAGATCGTCGACCGACTCAACGAGGCCCACGCCGAAGTACGCCTTCCAGACGCGGTTCGTGATCGAGCGGGCGAAGTAGGGGTTCTCCGGTGCGGTCATCCATTTGGCGAGTTCGACCCGGCGGTCGTTGGGGTCATCAATGGCCAGCGGCGTGCCGTCCAACGGAGTCGGCGGTTGCGGTTTGCCGGTGCGGGGCTGCACAAGGTCGCCGATGTTGGAGACATACAGCGTGCGGTTGCCGTCGCCACTGCGCGGCTCGCCGCCCCAGCCCTTTGCCTTCACGCGCGAGAACATGTTCGCCATCGCGTAATACTGGTCGTTGGTCCATTTCTCCAGCGGGTGGTTGTGGCACTTGGCACAGCCGATCGAGAGGCCGAGGAACGCCTGGCAAGCGTTCTCGGTCATGTCCTCGGGGGACTGGTTAATGGCGTAGAAGTTGGTGGCCCCGTTCTCGAAGCTGCCACCGGTGGCTGTGAGGACTTCGCGAACGATCTGGTCCCAAGGGGTGTTGACGGCGACGTGCCCCTTAAGCCAGGTGTAGTACGACTTGACCGCCTCGGGCCGCAGCAGGTTACCGTTAATCATCAGCACGTCCGACCAGCGGTAGGTCCAGTAGTCGACGAACTCGGGCCGAGCGAGAAGTTTGTCGACGAGTTTTTCTCGCTTGTCAGCTGTGGTGTCGACGAGGAAAGCCCTCGTCTCATCAGCGGTCGGAAGCGTGCCAATCGTGTCGAGGAAGGCTCGGCGGATGAAATCGTGGTCGGTGCAGGCGGGCGACGGCGGCAGGTTCAGAGCCTGCAACTGGCGGTTGACTTGCTCGTCGATGAAGTTGCGAGGTTTGAGGGCAGCGAAGACCGCCGGGTCGATGGTGTTGGGGTACGGCGAGGTGATGCGGGCGATGGCGATCTTGCTGGAGTACCACGCACTGATCGCTCCCTCGCCGGGACCGACGACGGTCACGAGACCGGCTCCATCAATGCGGGCGACGGCCTCATTTGAGCTGGTCCACTTGACCCAGCGCGTCACGTCGCCGGTGTGCCCATCGGTGAAGTGGGCGCGGACGATCATCTGGACTTGTTCGTCCTTGGCGAGGCGGCTGCGACCGGGGAGGATCTCGAGGTGGTCGACGACGGGGTCGGTGTCCTGCGGTGGGGCCGCTCCCTGGGCAATCCATCCGGAGAGGATGCGGTACTCGGGGGAGTCGGTCTCGAAGCGGAGTCCGCCCTTGTGAGCCATCGCCCCCGAAGGCTTGGCGATGAAGAGGCTGCGACCGGGTGCGGCGAGTTCGATGCGGCGACCGTGGTCTTGCTTGACGGTATTGAAGTGGTCGGCGACCGGGTTGTAGCCGTTGAGGGAGAGCCGGAATCCGCCCTTTCCCGCGAGCGCTCCATGGCACGCTCCCGTATTACAACCGCTCTTGGCCAGTACGGGCAGCACGTCGTTGCGGAAGTTCCAGGCGTGCGGCTGGGCGGACCCAGCGACCGTGACCTTGGTGGTGGTGGTGGACTGGTCGCCGACCTTGGCGGTGATCGTCGCGACGCCATCGGCGACGGGTTGGACCTCGCCCGATGCGGAGACGGTGGCGATCTCGGGGTGGTCGCTAGTCCAAGTGACGCCGGTGGTGATCTGGGAGGTGAGCGTGTCGCCTTGTGCCCGCTGGAGGACCAGCCGCTGTCGAGCCTCGGGACCAGTGAGGGTACACTCACCGGGGAGGACGCGGAGGTCTTGGGCGCAGAGAGTCGAGACGCTCAGCCAGCCGAAGAGCAGTAGGGAACCAAGGGCAGCACGAGGGCGCATCAAAAGGGCACTCCGAGAGATGTCATGTGTGAGGTCGTAGAACGGAATTCATTCCGTTCTGAGCCGACTCCCGCCACTGGGCCAGCGTGTGATCGGACACGTCATGGGGGGGTATTAGAGCATTCCACGATTCGGCGTGCGCCCAAGTAGCCTGGACCCCTAGGTCCGGGCGGAACGGACCTGGGGTCCGTTCGACTTCTCGGCGCACAAGCAATCGTGGAATGCTCTAGCCGCAGGAACGGAATGAATTCCGTTCTACGAGCCGTTGCTGACGCATCGGACTCCGTCGACCCATCAGAGTACCAAAACGGAGGGGCGATGAGGAATGAACTGCTGCGATTCCCGACTTGCTCCCCGTGAGGGGATGGCGGCGCGGGTGTGTGTGTCTTCAACGTCCGTGAAATCTCGTCACACCCGTGGACTCAGATCGTGAGGCTCGTCTTCAACCGCGAAGCGGTGACAGCATGTAGCCGTGGGCGCAGCCCACGGACCCCGCAGCCCGCATGATATCAAGCCGCGAAGCGGCGACAGCGAGCCCCCTACACCGAGACGGTCGCTGACGCCACGCGACGCCACGCCGCTCGTGCTGTCGCCGCTTCGCGGCTGGGTCGGCTCAGGGACGCGAATTCCGTGGGTTTCACCCACGGCTACCTGCTGCCACCGCTTCGCGGCTCAGAACACGTCCGCCAGCGAAAGGAGACTTCACCGACGCTTGGGACGCATACACGCGGCGCAGCCGAAAGAGGTTGCCACGTCGTGTGGCGCTTTGCATAATGCCCCGACGCCACCCAGTGCCGAATAACCGATCCAGAATGTGTTCCAGTGTGGCCAACCCCCTCCGAGCAAACCCCTGGTGCCGCTGGCACACCGGTAGGCCCCAAAGCGGTCCAACCGGTTTTACCTCGCTTTGATCGGCGATCCGCCACATCACGTCTCACAGCCTGGCGCATTTGAATTGACAATTCCATGTTCGACCGCGAAAGTTGGAAATGTTCGACAGCATCTCAGAGTATCTGTTAGGCGTTAGGTCCAATGGCATCATCGCAAAGTCAGGTCTTCATATATGACACCGTCGACGGCGATGTTCATACGTTCTATGTGTCGCCGTTACCCGACACGCATGGCTTGACCACGGGACTCCCAAGTGAAGCGATCATGGGTAGCCTCAAGGACGGTCCAGAACGGATTGTTCCTGAATCGTTTATCACGAACAAGCTTTTCAGCCGGTATCTCGCGTCTGTTATCGCAAAACATGCAAATAGCTGTCCCGGATTGCTGGCAGAAGCGCGGCGACAACAGAATGGCCATGTTGTTGTGATAGACAATCGGACCGCGACTCCCGACGGTCGTGTCCCACCAGAGGACATAATCGGCGTTTTCGAAGTCAACGATGGTAAGCTGTTGCGTTTCCATGCTTCCCCCAATCACCAGCTCCTGACAACCAACGGTTTTATGCGATTGGAAGCGTTTATGAACGATAGACTCGTTGAAGAACTACTCGTTCTGTCTCGTACGGAAGAGGGGATTCAGGGAAAATGAACGCCTAACAAGCGGTTCAACCCGAAGTGTGCTGCGGTTAGGTTTTGGCGGGGTGCCCCAGACATCGCTTTGGATGTCTGGGTGACGAAGGAGCAAGAGGGATGGAAGGGCGAGTGTGACCTCTGTAACCTCTTGTTGTTGCACAACCCAGACGCTCAAAGCAGCGTCTGGGCCACCCCGCCGTCTATCCCTCCCAGGACGGCCTGGAAAGGCCGTCCTACGGGTATCGTTCAACAGCTCACTAGCCTAAGATGACAGGAGGCGGAGCGAGAAGTCCATGATCACTTACGAAGATCGTCTGAGCCAAAATCGCATCTGGGCATTCCAGGAGGGGAGTATGCATTTCGAAAACGAAAGTGCCGTCCACAAGACGTTGCAACGGATCGTGCGTCGCCTGGATGAAGCGGGAATTGCCTATGCGGTCGTCGGCGGTATGGCCCTGTTTTTTCATGGGCTGCGTCGCTTCACGGAGGATGTCGATATTCTGGTCACCCGCGACGGACTCCGCCAGCTCCATGACGCATTGGATGGTCTGGGGTATGTTCCCCCGTTTGCGGGCAGCAAGAACCTTCGCGATGTGGAATCCGGGGTGAAGATCGAATTCCTGGTCACCGGCGACTTTCCGGGCGATGGCAAACCCAAGCCCATCGCGTTTCCCGATCCCCAACACGTGACGACCCTGATCGAGGGCATTCGATTCCTGGAATTGCCCAGGTTGATCGAACTGAAACTGGCCTCCGGAATGAGCAATCCACTTCGAGGCCAGGATCTCGTCGATGTCCAACGATTGATTCAGATCCTGGCTTTACCCCAGTCACTGGAGGAATCACTTAATCCGTTCGTGAGTGGCAGATACTCGGAAATATGGCATCTGGTGCAGACGACGGCTTCCGAACCGGAATAGCTACGACACGGTGAAACACTGACCAACAATCCCCATTCCCGACCTGCCGAATCTGCAAATCTGAGTTGACAACTCAATACAGGTGGAATAGGCTCCTCTTTGTCCTGTTTTCATGAGACTCTCTCTTCACACGGACTACGCCCTGCGTTTCCTGATGTACCTCGGCACTCGGCCGGGGCGGGCGACCATTGCGGATGTCGCGGAATTCTTCGGCATCTCCAAGGACCACCTGGCCAAGGTGGCCCAGCGGATGGTGCAGCTGGGGTACGTCCGCAGCGTGCGGGGGATCAACGGCGGCATCGATCTGGCGCGGCCGCTCGATTCGATGACGGTCGGAGAAATCATCCGCGATTTCGAGGGGGCTATGCACTACCTCGAATGCGTGGGGGCCACCACCCAGGTGTGCGTGATCCAGCCGGGGTGTGAACTCAAGAGAGTCTTCGCGGAAGCAGAACGCCTGCAA
>JAYTCW010000583.1:0-2350 GCA_043736295.1 Planctomycetota bacterium
CGAGCCTGCCGCAATCACGACACTTCCTGGGCCCCGACCGTTGTGGTCGAGGCCCTTTCCTTCGAACCCCTGATTGAAAGGGACACCACGATGCCTGCCCAGAAGACCAACTCCAAGACCACGCAGAAGGCCCCCGCCACTAAGGCCGCAGCGAAAGCTGCTAAGCCCTCGGCCCCTGCGAAGGCCGCCGCTCCGACCAAGACGCCGAAGGCCCCAAAGGCCGATGGCAAGCTCAGCCAGCTCGACGCGGCGGTCAAGGTGCTGACAGACTCCGGAACGCCGATGACGACCAAGGCGATGATCGAAGCGATGGCCGCGAAGGGCTACTGGACCAGCCCCGGCGGGGCGACGCCAGCCCAGACTCTGTATTCCGCGATCCTCAGAGAGCTGCAGAAGAAGGGGGCCGAAGCCCGGCTCGTGAAAGCCGATCGGGGGCAGTTCATGCTGAACCCCGCCGCCAAGGCGACCTGATCCGTCCACTGCAAACTGGGCGGGTTTCACTGGAAATCCCACCCCGTGCGGATAGTTTGATCTCAACGCCCATGTGGGCGACAAGACGCGGGGGAGAAGCTGGCCCGCAACTCCCTCGCTTCAGCCTTCCAACTGGCCATTCCTTCTCCCCGTCCTCCACCCCCTACCATCCTACCTCTCATAGCCTGTGGTAAAAAAATCGGGGTCAGGCTAGTTGACGCAGAATGTTCTAATTGTTACGATTGATAACGACATCAGGCTCTTCGACCAAATCGGTGACCACATCATCATGAGCAAGTACAAAATCGCAAAAGACATCGGACGCTTGATTGCGGAGGTCGAATTGTTGAAGAAACATATCTGCCACTGCGGCTGCAATTCACCGTCAAAAAAAGCAAGATCCTCGAACCTTGTCAACGTAGACCCTAACGCAACTAACTCCTATGTTCTGCATCTGCCAGCAGGGAAACGGCTTGCAATTTCTCTAAAGTGGAGTGGCCATTGGGAAAAACGTCTGAAAGTGCGAGGCAGCGATTACTACGTGGATTCTGGGCAATACGCACCACACGGCAGCATGAGTCAATACATTGACCCCAGCAACGCTGATCGAGAATACACTCTCTGGGGTATTTTCAAAGCTTGCGACCCAAGGGGTGAAAACTGTGAAGACAATCACGGCTGGAATGATGCGATTGTACGCGTTGTGTCTGAATCTGTTTCAGAAGTAATTCTGACTTGGAGCGTTTTACCGAATGATCCTGCACAACGTGAAATGGAAGCACGTTGCATCATCTACTGATCAGATTCGCGATTAGAAGCCCCTGCGGGGGGCCTCGGCTGGTTCGCTTTAGCCCCTACCGAAGCGACCATAGTTGGAAGAGGCTCTTGCAGCAGGAAGTGTTCAGTCGGTAACCTCCTGTGCCAATGCACACAGGTAGCTGAAGCAGCGACCTGTGCCACCCATGTTGCAGCCGATAGCTGTCAGCCATCTAGTCTGACCATAGCGGTTAAAACTTTTCGTTAGACGGCGACCGTCAAGGTTGAAACTCGCTCCGCCTTCTGCCCAGTGAACTGTTCCCACCGCTGCACAATGACATCACAGTACAGCGTGTCGAGTTCCATCAGGTACGCCCGACGCCCGGTCTGCTGGGCGGCGATCATCGTGCTTCCAGAGCCGCCGAAGAGGTCGAGGACATTCTCTCCGGTGCGGGAGGAGTACTGGAGCGCCCGCACCGCGAGTTCGACCGGCTTCTCGGTCAGGTGGACCATCGACTGCGGGTTGACCTTCTTGACGTGCCACAGATCGGTCGCATTGTTCGGGCCAAGGTATTGGTGAGCGGCCCCCTCTTTCCATCCGTAGAAGCACCATTCGTGCGCGCCCATAAAATCTTTCCTTGTCAAAACAGGATGCTGCTTGTCCCAGATGATCGCCTGGGAGAAGTACAGCCCGTGCTTCTTGAGGAACGGCGGGTAGTTGGCACAGTTGGCATACCCGCCCCAGATGTAGAAGCCTCGGCCTGGGACCAGCACACGGGCGATGTTGCCGAACCAGGCGTCGAGCAGCCGGTCGAACTCCTCATCGGACACGAAGTCGTTGGCCAGGGGACGGTCCTTGGCTCGCAGCTTCTTCTGCGTGGGCTTCGACTTCTCGGGGTGCCGGGCCACGTCCATCGATTGATGGTGCGTCGTGCCCTGGAACGACGAGAGGCCAGCTGCGATGGCGTTGTTCGAGCGCGGCTCGACTTTCACGTTGTACGGCGGATCGGTGTTGCAGAGGTGTATCGGCTGGCCATCGAGCAGCCGGTCGAGGTCGGCGGGCTTGCTGCTGTCGCCGCAGAGCAGTCGATGCTCGCCGAGAATCCACAGGTCGCCCGGCTGA
>JAYTCW010000584.1:0-14725 GCA_043736295.1 Planctomycetota bacterium
GTCCTCCGAAAGCGATGGCGTTAGAACACCACCAGCCTAACGAAGACCGACACCACTTTCCTCAACTTCGGTTGCGGCAGAGCCGCGCTGTGCCCTCTGCGTTTCTATTCCGCCGATCAGTGGCGATTAAATGTTCAACTCCAGATGCCGCGAGCATTTTGGGGAGAGGGGCGACTGGTTTTAGGGCTGCCGATATTTTTGATGCATACCCCCATGCGATCTCTGACATGGTGCTGACATGCAAGAGGCAGGCCGTCGCGGTATCCTGACCGCCGACACGACGAGATCCTCCTTGAACCCAAGTTCCTCCCATGTTCGGTGACTTCCAGGCTCATATCGCTCAACAGACCCAGGCCATCCGCGAGGCGGGGCTTTATAAGGGCGAACGCGTTCTGACGAGTCCGCAGGCGTCTCATGTGAAGGTGACCGGGGGACGCCGCGTGCTGAACATGTGCGCGAACAATTATCTCGGACTGTCGGATCATCCAGTGCTGGTCGAGGCGGCGCGGAAGGGCCTGCAAGACTGGGGATTCGGGCTCTCGTCTGTGCGGTTCATCTGCGGCACGCAGCAGATCCACAAGGACCTCGAAGGGGCGCTGAGTCGGTTCTTGGGGACCGAGGACACGATCCTCTATTCGTCCTGCTTTGATGCCAACGGCGGGCTGTTCGAGACGCTACTCGGAGCGGAGGACGCCATCATCTCGGACGAGTTGAACCATGCCAGCATCATCGACGGAGTGCGTCTGTGTAAGGCGCAGCGATTCCGCTATCGCAACAACGATATGGCCGACCTCGAAGCCCAGTTAAAGCAGGCACAGTCGGCGCGGTTCCGGATGATCGCCACCGATGGGGTGTTCTCGATGGACGGGTACTTTGCGAACCTGCCCGCGATCTGCGAACTGGCTGATAAGTACAAAGCTCTCGTCATGGTGGATGACTCGCACGCGGTGGGGTTCTGCGGTCCGAATGGACGTGGGACACATGAGAAGCAGGGCGTCATGGACCGCATCGACATCCTGACCGGGACACTCGGTAAGGCTCTTGGCGGTGCGAGCGGCGGCTACACCAGCGGTCGCCAAGAGATCGTCGAATACCTGCGACAGCGGTCGCGACCCTATCTGTTCTCGAACTCACTGGCCCCCAGTATCGTCACCGCTTCGCTGGCAGCTCTCGACTTGATCGCGAACCAGCCACAACTGCGACAACAGCTGTGGGAGAACACGGCGTTTTTCCGCGAGGAGATGACCCGGCGTGGTTTCCAGATCCTGCCGGGCGAGCACCCGATCGCCCCGGTGATGCTGGGGGATGCGGTCCTCGCTGGGAAGATGGCCGAGCGGATGCTGGAGCAAGGGGTCTACGTCGTGGGGTTCTCGTACCCGGTGGTGCCGCAGGGTAAGGCCCGCATCCGCACGCAGATCTCCGCTGGGCATACGCGAGCAGATCTGGAAGAGGGGATCGCAGCGTTTACAAAGGCCCGCGAGGGACTCTCAGTGTGACGGACCATGACGAAGATCGCTTGCTTCTATTTCACTGTAGCGGCGACCACTGTCGCGGGCGGGTTCGTCGCGTGTTCCAGGTACGACGACTGCGTGGCCCGGCAGTATTCCAGCAGTTCACACGCCCGTTGGATGACCCCCAAGACATCTCCCTTGGCGTTTGCCGCCTGTTCGAGTTCCATTGCCTTAGCGGCGATTTCGGGCGCACCGTTGCGAGCTGCGGATTCGCTAAGCCGTCCGGCCATCACCTTGAGTCCGGCAATGTCCTGGAGGTCGACCGCTTCGGCGAGCCGCTCCATCTCCAGCCCGATGCCCAGAGCGGTCTCTTTAGAGACCTGTCCGGAGATTCGCATGTCGGGCTTATATCGCATTGACACTTTGATGAAGCGTTCGACGATCTCGGCATCGAACTGGGTTCCCGCACACCGCCGGAGTTCTGCAAACGCATCTGGAGTCGAGCGAGCGGAACGGTAGGAGCGCGGAGTCACCATCGAGTCGAAGGCATCCGCCACAGCCAGGATCCGGGCACCCAGCGGAATGTGTGATCCGACTGGCCCCAGATTCTCGTCGCGGCCATCAAAGTGCCGACGGTAGTTCTCGACGATCAGCGACAGTTCCTCAGAGGCGAAGCTGGCGCGGATGATCTCCAGTCCGATCCGCTCATGTTTGTGCATCAGTGCCCACTCTTCGTCCGAGAGTTTCCCGGGCTTTCGCAGGATCGAATCGGGCATGCCGATCTTGCCAATGTCGTGGAGTAAGGCGGCGGTTTCCAGCACGTAGCAGTGACTCATCGACATCAGTCCCTGGGCGACATCGACGCACAAATCGGCGACACGGCGGCTGTGTGAGGCGGTGTCGGGGTCGCGGTATCCCAGTGCGGAGATCAAGGCGGTCACAGCTGGGAAAGGGATGTGCGTCTTGCTCGGCTGAGGAGCGTTCGTGCGCGTGACTTTCTTCTCGTCCACGACGAGACTGGCGGGAACCTGGTCGAAGCGGACGACCTGATTACGCCCGTTCCGTTTGGCCACATAAAGGCATTTGTCGGCCTGATCCAGGAGTTCCTGGGGAGTGGTCGGGTGCTGACTGATGGCCGAGACACCGAGGCTGGCGGTGATCGACAGGTTGGGGAACTTCATGGCCGCGAGCGCCTTGCGGAATCGCTCCGCGCAGACGGCCCCCTCCAGAATGTCGGTGTTCGGCAACAGGACGGCGAACTCTTCCCCTCCATAACGCGCCACGATATCCGACTCACGAGCAGTCTGTTCCAGGGTTTTGGCGACCTGTTGCAGGACCTGGTCCCCAACGCTGTGGCCATGTGTGTCGTTGACCGACTTGAAGTGGTCCACGTCGACCATGATTGCCGAGAGCGGTTGGTTGTAGCGCTGGGCAGTGTTCCAGTGGGAGTCGAACTGCTCGAAGAACGAACGGCGGTTGAAGCAGCTGGTCAGCGGGTCGCGGGTGGCCAATCGCTCGAGCACTGCGTTCTGTTCCCGGACCTTGTCGCTGGACAGTCGTAGCGACTGAAGTGCTGATGACAGTTCGTCCTTCTTGCGCTCCAGGCGAGACACATCTTCGAAGCTGGCGATGGCCCCGCGTCGGCGTCCGGCATCATCACAAATCGGGGACGCGCTGACGACAAACGTCTTGTCTCCTTGAGTCGGTGAACTGAAGCCAAAGAATCGGCCACGTTGCGATTCTCCGCCCTTGAGGACTTGCATCCACGGGCGTTGGGTCGCGATCTGAACCCCCTCATGCTCCTCGGCGTTCCGATCCTTGTCGTCCTTGTCGATCCAGGGAAGGCTGTCGGCGGACTTTCCAATCAGATCATTCATCTCACACCCGGTCGTCTTGGAGAACGACTGATTGGCCAAGACGATGCGGCCTTGAGGATCGAGCAGCAGCAAGCCCTCGGCGAGAGAATCCAAGGCAGTCCGCACTCGTTGCGGGACGACTTTGGACGGGTTCAGTTGGGTCAGCACCTTTCTGAGATACGTCCCAAAGACGACGAGAGTACTCATCATGAAATAGAGGCACAGTGCCAGCAGGGGGTGCATGAACCTCCCGCTCCAGCCCGTATAGGCGGGGGGGACGTAACAGACTTCGACGGTTCCCCAGCGCTGGTTCCCCTGAAAGATGGGGACGTGCATGTGGGTTTCTGTGGATTGCGTGGATGTGGAGGCGGGCCATTCCCGCTCATGAGCGTCGGACGCAACGACGAGAGTCCCGTCTGCCTTGCGCAGTCCGATAGAGCGAATTTCAGTGTTTCTTTCGATGATGGCCTTGAGTGAGGTCTCCATCGCCTCCTGATCCCCGCGCAGCGCAAATAGGGAGAACTGGATCGCAATCGATTCGCTGAGGTGGCTGCGACCGCGCATGATCGCATCCCGTTCATTGGGGACGAGACCGAGCAGGTGCGCCCCCAGCAGCGTCGTGAGTGCCATGGACACGAGGCTGATGGTGATACGACTTGTGGCAGACAGGGACTTCTTCATGGCCTCTCTCGCGGGGGCGAGCGAATGGACGGACGCGCGGGGGAGCGCGCCTCGGTCCCTGCGCAATGAGGGACCATCGACTCTACGCCGGATTTCCTGCAGAGAGGGGTGAGCCGACCCGTTCGGCAAGAATCCCCTCGATTTGGGGATCATTTCCATCATTGAAGTTGTCGTAACGCTACAGACCGGATGAATCATTGGAACCATCCGTGTCGGCGCAATCATTCCCACGGTTCGTCTGCGCACAACCGCCATCACCCAGAGAAGCGGGGAGCGGTGCTTCCTCTCAGGTGAATGAGGCAAAATTGCCTCATGAGAATGATTCTGCGGCTTCCTCCCTCTCGGACATGAGACATGTTGCAGTGGACGACCTTAGTGGTCATTTCACTCACTCCCCGGCATGTCCCCCATGACCCAGCAGACATCGAGCGTCGACGACCTGCTGGCCCGACTCGGGTTGGCGAATAAGCCCCCGCTGGCCAAGTCCAATACCACATTGGGAAGTGTTGCGCCGCTGACTGCACCGCAACTCCCCGCCGTTGCGCCCCCACCTGCTCCTGTCGCCACCCCGTCTGATCGTGGAACAGAAGTTTCACCCGCCGAGGCCAGGCGCCGGGAATCAGAACTTCGGCTGGCGGAAACGCTGCAACGACTCAAGGGAGGGGCCGCTCCCCCACGTCCTCGGGAGGCCGTGGTCGCCCCCCCTGTGGTGGAGTCTGTACGACTTGAGTCGGCTCCCATTCAGAGCGAAGCTCCCGAACGACTCGCATCGGCACCGCCTCGGGAGGCCTTCTGGCCCCGCGCTCCGCGCCACTTGGCCGACACCGGAATCACCGACTCCGATGTGGTTTCGTTGATACTCAAATTCTTATTGCACCGCGGCACCGAATCCGGTTCTCGCATTGCGATTCATGTGGGTCTGCGATACCCCGTGATCGAGCCGATGTTGCGGCAACTGAAGGCTGACAAGCTGGTGATCTACAAGTCGTCACTGACCGGTGGAGACTACCAGTACGAATTGACCGATCTGGGTCGCGACCGAGTCCTGCGTCTCAGCGAGTTTTGCACCTATTACGGGACCGCTGCGGTGTCATTGGCGCAGTACATCACGAGTGTGAAAGCCCAGACGATCACGGGACTCAAGCCTCCCTTGGCCGCGATTCGTAATGCTCTGGGTGACCTGAACATCAATGAAAGACTACTCAGCAACGTGGGGCAGGCGATTCATTCCGGGCGCGGAATGTTTCTCTTTGGCCCTCCTGGAAATGGCAAGACCAGCATCGCAGAACGTGTCACAAAGTCATTCGGTGATACGGTCTGGATTCCTAAGTGCATCAGTGCGGCGGGTGAGATCATTCGTCTGTTTGACCCCAATCGCCACAAGCCGGTTCCTGTCGAAGATCCGAATATCCTCGATGAAGTCGATGGCCGCTGGGTCCACATCGAACGCCCGACGATCATCGCCGGAGGCGAACTCCGGATGGAGAATCTGGAGATCACCGTCATTCGCGGCACCGGAATCGGCGAGGCTCCGCTGCAACTTAAAGCGAACTGCGGCACACTCTTGATCGACGACTTCGGACGACAGACGATGCCCGTGGATCAGCTGCTCAACCGCTGGATTATCCCCCTCGAAGAGCGGCACGACTTCCTGCAACTGGAAAGCGGTCGCAGCATTCAAGTACCGTTTGACGAGCTGATTATCTTCTCGACCAACCTGGAGCCGAGAGAACTCGTCGACGACGCCTTCTTGCGCCGCATCCCGTACAAGATCGAGGTCAAAGACCCGTCTGAAGAGGAATTTCGCAATCTGATGCTGTTGCTGGCCAAGAAGATGGGATTTCAGTGTGAGCGAAGCGCAGTGGACCATCTGATCCAATCACACTACCTGCCCATCAATCGCCCCTTCCGCTTTTGCCACCCGCGTGATTTACTTCGGCAGGTGGAGAACCGCTGCACACTGCACGGGTTGCCTGCCGTGGTGACTCAAGAGGCACTCGACCAAGCGGTTGGCAACTATTTCTCGATTATGTAAGCATGGTGGATCAGCCATCTCGCACATCATTTTTCGGTTCACTGGACTGCGTGAGTTTTCGGACTTTCGGTCGGAGTATCCCAGTCACGGCGAAGGGCATGGGGGGAATCGAGGTCCAGTTAGCCTTCCAGTTAGCCAGAAAGAGCTAGGCCGACTCATCCCGCAAGGAGAGCGTACACGCATTCGCGGGACTCTCGCCCCTCACCACTGAGGTCGCCGCAGCGGACGCAACGGCACGGCATCTTGAGTCAGGCAAATTCCATGGGCGGGGTGGTCGCGGCAGGTTCATCCGGCAATACCGGTTGACGCTCGGCTCAGTGGGACCGGTTCGTCCACCAGGGGACTCAACCACTGTTGAAGCGTCATGAGCCGGATGCACATCCTCGACAATCCGCCGATGGCGGCGGCAGCACAGACGACCGCAGAGTGACCGCTGGGGCAGTTCCGCCACTGGGTGACTCGACGAGGTTCAGTGAAGATTTGACGGAAGTCACCAACTCTTCTGAAAGACATCACTCGTCCGCCGGGTGCCTGGCCCTTGAGTGGCGAAGCTCGAATTCACAAGCTCTAATCCGTCAAGGTGCGACCGCGTGCTGCACCATTCCGGAACTCTCACCCGCAGGCCCCCGATGAATCGACTTGTTTGTCTGACGCTGTTTGCCTGTCTCACCACCACTCTCGTCGCTGAGGAGACTCCCGTGGTGACGAGGGCCATCATCGACGGAACGGGCCCCGGGTGGGTCGATCTGGCGGAGGCGGACTTCGATGTTCTCAACACCGATCCGGATACGTTTACGTGGACCGGGACCGAAGTGCATTGCAAAGGGACGCCAGTGGGCGTGACTCGTTCCAAGAAGAAGTTCACGAACTTCGAGATGGTCGCGACATGGCGGCACAACAAGTCGGGCGGGAATTCTGGCATATTCCTCTGGGCACCCGACTCAGCCTTCAAAGACCTCAAACCGAATCAACTCCCACCCGGAGGTATCGAGGTCCAGATCCTCGACCACGGCTACGCCGAGCAGTACGAGAAATCGACGGGCAAGAAGTCGGACTGGTTCACGACGAACGGGGATGTCTTCCCGGTCGGTTCCTCCAAGATGGTCCCCTTCGAACCGAAGGCTCCGGCCCCCAAAGACAGCATGCGAGCCTTTCCTCGGAAAGACCTCAGCCTGGGAATCGGCCAGTGGAATCACTACTACATTCGTGCCATCAACGGCGAAGTCCGCCTGTGGGTGAACGGCGAAGAAGTTTCCGGCGGCAACAACTGCGAGCCGAAGACGGGCTTCCTCTGCCTGGAGAGTGAAGGGGCCCCCATTGACATGAAGGGGATCCGGATTCGCGAACTGCCATAAGACGAGCGGTCCGACTTTGTGTACCAAAAGACTTCCGAAGTCTTCCGAGACTTCGGAAGTCTGGCCGGTCAGTTTTCTCCGTCCACCCACTGAATCAGTCCAACGACGTATTCGGTCCTGGAAGTTTCCTTCACCGGGGAACTTGTAGTCACAGGCGTCTGGCGACTCTCACAGACGCTTCTCCACATCACACGGGCTATCCACCATGAAAATCGGCAAATGGGTCATCGCGGGCGCGATTGGAGGTGCCGTCTCTGCGGGCATCTGGACAGCAATCGCCTATTCCACAGGCTATGAAATCGGCTGGATCGCCTGGTTCGTGGGCGTCATCGTGGGCTTCTGCGTGCGTATGGCAGCGGGTGATGAGGAAGGGTATGGACCTGGACTCACCGCCGTCGGCATTGCGGTCCTGGCACTGATTATCGGGAAATATGCCACCGTGAGTTTGCTCGTGGATAAAGAATTCGGAACAGAAATTGGAGCAATGCCTCGGGTCACCGCTGAGAACTTTCAGCTGGGACTCTGCGCCGAGGTGGCCGAGGAGTGGACGACCGCGAAGAAGAAAATCAAGTGGTTGCCAGGCAAGAACGCTGAGGTCGCGCAGGAACTTCAAGACTACCCACAGGCCGTACGCGACGAAGCGAAAAAACGCTGGGACGCCAAACCCCCCGCTGAGCAACAGGAATTGATTGCGGGTCGCCAGAGGATGATGGAGGAATTCACGGGGAGCCTTGTCGCCGGTGCGAAGACCGAAGTCTTTAAGGCCAGCTTCAATGGTTATGACATTCTCTTCTTCATTCTGGCGATCGTCTCGGCATTTAAAGTCGGGTCTGGAATGCAATCGGATGAGAGTTAAGACGAGCGGGTCATCATCGTCTTCCTGCCACCCTGCTCGACGGGGTGGTTCCCGCGCGAGTGCGCAATCGTCGTGCCTCTCGGCGGGGCCCAAGTGGACAAGCCCTGTGCGGCATCCGGGAGCAGTCGCTCGAATCGCCAGCGAGGGCTGCTGCCTTATTATATCCAGGATCGGGGTCAAGCCCGCGACCCTTTTCAGGGGTCAAACGCTCGGCGATCGTCGCGGGACGTGCGTCCTCGCTGACGCGTCGGATGACCTGAGTCCCTAGCCAGGCTCGACCGAACAGAATGACACGAATTCCCCATCGCTTCCGAAAAATCGGACTGTCAGGGACAGGTCCGGTCTCGTTAGAATTGGGGACCGCTCACCCTCGGAGTTCGTATCGCCACCATGAAGCTTGCGATCCTGTCCTGCGAAGAATCGAATTACAGCACCACCCGACTGGTCGGAGCCGCCCAGCAACGGGGTCACGATGTCAAGGTGATCGACACGCTACGGCTGACGATCGACCTGCAACAAGGGTCGCCCGACCTGTATTACGAGGGCAGCCCACTGGAAATCTTTGACGCGGTCCTACCCCGGATCGGCACCAGCATCTCCTTCTATGGGATCGCCGTCGTTCGCCAGTTGGAACAGATGGGGGTCTACTGCGCCAATTCGGCCACTGGGATTCAGAATGCCCGCGACAAGCTGCGGTCGCTGCAGATTCTCAGTCGCAGCGAGCATGAGATCGGTATCCCCCAGACGACCTTCGTTCGCGACCGCTCGGATGCTCTCGCGGCGATTGATCGAGTCGGAGGGGTGCCCGTCGTCATCAAGCTGATCGAGGGGACGCAAGGGATCGGAGTGATCCTGGCCGAGCATCGAGAGACAGCTCTGGCGATCATCGAGGCTTTGCAATGGGTCCGCCAGAACGTCCTGATTCAGAAGTTCGTGGAAGAAAGCCGGGGCCGTGACATTCGGGCGTTCGTGGTCGGTGACCGCGTGGTGGCCGCCATGCGTCGCACTGCCTCGGGGAGCGAGTTTCGCAGTAACGTCCATTGCGGCGGCACGACGCAGGGATTAATCCTGAATGCCAAGTACACGGAGACCGCGATTCGGGCGGCTCAGATCATGGGGCTGCGGGTGGCCGGGGTTGACATGCTCGAGGGCCGCGATGGGCCGCTCGTGATGGAGGTCAACTCCTCCCCCGGCCTGGAGGGGATCGAGAAGGCCACCGGAATCGATGTCGCCGGGGCGATCATCGACTTTATTGCCAGCAACGTCGGCTTCCCCGATGTCGACATCCGCCAGCGTCTGACCCTCACTAAGGGATACGGCGTGGCCGACCTCATCATTCGGGAAGGTTCGCCTTATATCGGCAAGACCATTGCCGAATCCCAGCTGCGCGAGCTGGACATCAACATCCTGACGCTCAAGCGTGGCGACGATCAGATTTCGAATCCGCTCGCGACTCGAGTGCTGCAAGCGGGGGATGCACTCCTCTGCTTTGGCAAACTTGAGGCGATGCGAGAGCTAGTGGCCGACCGCGCCAACCGCCGCCCCCCTCGACGACGTGCTGCGCCCGCGACTCGTCCGCAGAATCCTGCTACGGAGAAACATCCGTGACGACGCAACGGCCCAAACGTTCCATCGAACTGTGGGACCACGATTCGATTGCCCCCGGTGAGTCGAGAGACATTGAACTGAGGATGGGGGAAAGCTACAGCGGGATGTCATTCTCGATTCCACTGCATGTCCGCAGGGGGCTGGAGCCGGGACCAACGGTCTTTGTCACTGCGGCTGTGCATGGGAATGAACTGAACGGGACGGGGGCGATTCGGAACCTGATCCGCGATCCCCAACTGAACCTGCGGGCGGGATCGCTGATTCTGATTCCCGTGGTCAACGTGCTGGGATTCGATCGGCATTCGCGTTATCTGCCGGATCGTCGCGATCTCAATCGCTGTTTTCCCGGTTCCAAGGGGGGCAGCCTCGCCCGCCGACTGGCAAACCGCATCTTCGACGAGATCGTCAACCGCTGCGATTACGGAATCGATCTGCACACAGCTGCGATTCGTCGGACGAATTTCCCCGTGGTGTGTGCGGACATCACTGATCCGGAGGTCGAAAAGCTGGCCTTGGCGATTGGGACACGGTACATCTCGAAGGGACGCGGCCCGCGCGGTGCCTTGCGCCGGGAGGCCTGTATGACAGGCTGCCCGACCGTCATTATCGAGGGCGGTGAAACGTGGAAGGTGCAGTTCAACGTGGTGAAAGTGTTTGAACGTGGCATCCGCAATGCACTGATTCACTTGAACATGATCGATGGCGAACCCCACACGCACGAAGTTCAAACCATCATTACCAAAGCCCGCTGGGTGAGGGCCGAGCGAGGGGGCTTCCTGGAGTTCCACGTCTACCCGGGTGACACGGTCCATCCTGGGCAAAAGCTGGTGACGATTGCGAATCTGCTGGGCCGCGAGGAGTTAATCCTGACCTCGACGATGGATGCCGTCGTCCTGGGAATGACCACACTGCCCGCCACCACTCCCGGCGAGGCCATCGTCCATCTGGGCGACCTGTCATCGGCGATTCATGTGAAGAATAGCACGCCAAGTTAAGGCGTCCGGACAGTGGACACTGCCCCCGCCAGACTTCCTCCAAGTCAGTGAGTGTCTGCTCATCGCCTTGAGCCGCTCGCCTTGACCCCTTTCCGCCCGGAAATGGTCTGAACAGATTCCCCACAATCGCGTAACCGGCACCACCCGACTCATGAGTGCGATCCACCAAGTCGCATACCGGACAGCGAAAGTCGGCAGTTTCTGCTGTTAGCCACGGGGGCCATTCCCCGATAACTCTCCCTGTACCCCGCTCGTTCGTCGCGAGGTGCCGTGCGATGGATTGCCGCTACGTCACGTAAACAACAGCTGCATCAGCGTTCGCACCGTCTCGCTCATCGGGGATTCCCCAGGGAACCGCAGAACGAGGACGGAATCGGAGTAACATCTTGGCTCATTCGCACCTTGTGATTCGGCATCTGGTGAAGGGTTTGGAGGCACGCGGTCGGGAGTCGATCGACATCCGCGTTCCAGAAGTGATTGAGAGATTTGTCACTGCCATCGCCGATCTGTTCGAACCCTTCAGTGGGGAGGCCCGTGTCGGGTATGAGTGCAACTTCGCCGACGACAGTTTCGAGATATCGATGTTTGTGGGGGCTCGCGAGATCGTCGGCGGCCCACAAGATGGTCGCCAGGAACCCCAGAATTTCCGCTTCAACCTGCAAGGACTGTTTGATCGTTTTGACTCGATCCAGTCGTTCTTGTGGAACGCCCTGCCCGACAGTCCAATGATGGAAGGTGGGATGTCGTTCGTGGTCATTGAGGGGCAGGTGCAGGGTCATCTGGTCCGGCTGCAACTGCACCCGACCGCTCCAGAGGAAATGGGGCCCGCCATGCGAGAATATACCGACGGTACGATGGAATTGGCCGATTGAGTCAGTTGTAGTGAGGATGCAGATGTCAGGCCCGTCTGCGAATACCGGCGGGCCTTTCGCATGGGTTGGCGGTTGCGAATACTTAAGGCGAGCAGCCGGACCTCGCGTACAAATGACTTCCGAAGTCTTCCGAGACTTCGGAAGTCTGGCGGGCATGTGATTCATAGCCGCTGACTTAAGTCACTCTTCTCAGACTTTGGTTGATGAACCCATTGACCTGTTCTGGATGCGTCAGCGAAATGACATGCCCGCCTCCGTGGACGATCACATCCGGTTGCCCGCGCAGAGGGAGGACGCGATCACCATCGCCATGAATCCGAAAGACGGGGCAAGTGACGACCGGTGGCTCAGACCACGTCAGCATCTGTCGCATCGACCACCGCAAGACCGCCCGATCCGCCTCGCCAAACTGCCGGGCCAGACCGCCCATGTGCGGAGCCAGTCGACGACCGGAACGAGTTCCCAGCGGCCCCGCAGTGTACTAATGGTGTCTTGACGTGGAACTCCATCAATAGAATGACTTCACTATATTGCTGGGATTCTCGGAGGGGTCTCGAAATGGAACGCTGGACGCTGGCCACATTGTTGACGGAAGCGGCCAAGGTATGTCCCATTTTTCGGAAAATGCGACACTTTCAGCACGCAAAGTGTTGGATTGTGCCGACAAGCGTGAACAGGCGCGCACCAAATGCCGTTCGTGTTGCAACATTCTCGTTGCCAACGTACCCTCTCTGCGTAGAATTGGGCAACGGCGAGGGCCGCTAGCTTCTGTCACATGTGCTTGGCGGTTGTTTGTCCCGATTCCAGTCTTGTCGTAGACGATGCAATGGCAGAAAACTTGCAGCCACAATCTGTCCCGGACGAACTGCCGTACATTGAGCTTCAGGTTCTGTACGAGCAGTCACCTCCTAGTCAGTATGCGAACCAATTGTTGGTTCAAATTGACCACCATTGTATGTTCATGGGCTTCTACCAAACTCGGCCACCGATTGTCTTGGCAGGTGATTCGAGCATGCCTACGCATGTTGTGGCACAGCCAGTGGCGAGCTTGGCCATTAGGTTGGAGAATGTCGCAGCATTCATTCAAGTGATGCAGGAACAACTCGATCAGTTTAAGGGAAAGTCCGATGCCCTTCCAAAGTGAACCACCAAAGACAATCCCAGTCATAAGTGTCTATGCCTGTGTTACTCACTCTGTTGTGGGTGGACCATTACCCAACAGAGTCAAGGCGATGAGTGCAATCCCTGTGTACAAAACTCGCCCTTGGTCGAAGTGCTTGTTGGAATCAAGCGTTGTCGCGTCACCACAATCGCTCGCTCAGGAGCATTCTGATGAAGTCGATGATGACTACCTTACACCAGAGCAGGCGGCTCGAATCCAGTTTCTCTCAGATCGCCTTACCCCAGATAGGCTGATGGCTCTCGTTGAGGCATTTCCGACTCCACCCCATTTCTACAGTGAATAGATGATTCGGGGGCCGGTATCGTGGAGCCTGCGCAGGGTATCATTGTCTGGTTGTGGCGACACGATTCCAACGGCCAAAATTTGAAGAAGCGTGCATTTGTCATTATCACACCAACAGCCATCATCAAATTGGGGGATTGCGTAGTTGGGGTTGCAATCAGTACGCGTATTTCGAATCCACCATTATCCAAACAGATAGTTTTGCCGTGGCAGCATTACGGACACCCGAAAACTGGACTGTCTGTGAAGTCGGCTGCAATTTGCGATTGGTTCACTGAGATTCCACTGCATGAACTTCAGGATATCAAGCACTGGTGCCCACAGTCGCATCTACTAAAGATACTTGAGTTCATTAATGGCCTCGATCCTAGATCAAAGAGATGGTCGCCCCCACCATCTTAGTAATAGTGAACATGTGGGAGTCGATCAAAACACCGTCAGGACACTACCCCTCGAAATACTTCGAGAGTGAATCCCCCGTTCGTGGGGGCGTCCACGGAGGAACGATCAGCTGCGGGAATCGGGCCTGCTGAGGGGCGAAGATCGAAGCGTCCGCTCCGAGGCCGGAAAACAAAACCAATGGCAGTGGCGATGAGGACGGCATCGGATGGTTGCCCCTTCGACTTCATGCGGTCCCGAACTCGTGGTAGCTGCCCCTCGCCAGAGGGCGGGCACGCTCTCCAATTCGCCCACGTTCTGGCGAAACGTGGCTATGAAAGTAGTCCTCACGTCCCCGTCACGGTGTGCTTGGCCCAGGCGGCCGCCCCCTTGGCCCCGGCGTCGTCTTGCAATTGGGCGGCGACCATCGTGAACGAGCGGCGATAAGCGGGCATTACCGTTTTGCGAGCGACCTTCAAGGAGAAGTCGACGAAGATCTCGGGCATTGCTTCGACCAGTCCGCCTCCCATCACCACCACATCCGGGCAGAGCAGATTGACAATTGTTGCTACCCCGGAACCGATCGCTCGAGCGGCGTCGTAGACAATCTTCTCGACGGCCTGGTCCCCCTCGCGAATCGAATCGGCCAAGTCACCGCTGCGGATATTGGCGACATCGGATCCTGACTTCTTCGCCAAGGCCGGAGCTTCTCCCCGCAATACGGCCCGTGCCGCTTGTGCGGCGATCGCCGTGCGACTGGCCACCGACTCCAAACACCCCTGCTGGCCACAGCCGCACAACGGTCCATTTGGCTGGACGGCAATGTGTCCGATCTCCAAGCAGGAACTCCCGCGTCCGCGCAGAATCTCTCCGTTGTAGACACAGCCGCCGCCAATTCCAGTGCCGGGGAACACTCCCACAACGCAGCGGGCACCGACTCCGGCTCCGAAGCGATACTCCCCATACACCCCGGCATCCACGTCATTCAGGACTGCGATCGGGCACTTGAACTCGGCCTCCAACCGCTTGCGGACGTTGACATCTTCCCAGCCCATATTCGGCGGGTTGAGGACGATTCCGCGATCCATATCGACCGGTCCGGGACAGCCGATCCCGATCCCCGCCAGTCGCGAGGCATCCACACCGCCGCTTTCCAGGCAAGTCCGAATCGTC
>JAYTCW010000585.1:0-6838 GCA_043736295.1 Planctomycetota bacterium
CTCCTACTGGTCTGTCGTGCCACTAAACACAACCCCAGTGATGACCAGCATGTCCGCGTTTGACAAGCCATCCCCCCAAATAGTCGGATGAACCAGAAATTCTCCCTTGGGGAGCACTCGATTCATGTTGTCGAGTAAGACCGGCACCAGTTCCAGATCAGGCCGCTTACGAACGAGATGGAAGAGCCCGCTCTTAAACGGAGCCGGGTCGGGTCCGTGTGAGCGAGTCCCCTCGGGGAACAGAATCAATGAGCCTGTCTGCCCGATCCCGCGCAGCATGTCGTCGATGGGATTGTCTGTTCGCGTCGGCTGCTTGCGCTCGATCAGAATGGCATTGAAGATTTTCGTGGCCGTGTACCGCCGGATGCGGCCTGCCTCCCAGTAGTCTCTGGCAGCGACTGCTCGGGCTAGCACTCGAATCTCGGGCGGCAGTACGGACCAGATTGTCGGACCATCGAGATGGCTGCAATGATTGGCAAAATAAATGCGAGGGCGAGGATGCGGCTCGCAGCCCACCCACTGAGCTTGAGCCCCGGTGACCAGACGCAAAATCGTGGCAGCCATGGAAGGGATCATCGTGTCTCCAGAACATGCACGATGCGAATGGACCGCCGCGCAATCGTGATCAGACATCCGAGCGAGATCACTCCCAACCCCGCGACAACCAGCCCCCATTGCCCGGACCACGCCGCCGTGACGGCCAAGCTCACGCACAGTCCCGTCATGAGCGCCATGCGGTGCTGCTTCGCCATCGGCCCCAGGAAGAATTGCCCTGCTCCGACCGCAGCCCCCAGGGACCGGACATAGGCCGTAATGACGGCCAACACCGCAGCCACCCAACCCAACTCGACGAGCCAGGCGGGCTGCAATACCGCATATCCCGCACCCGCAAGAATGAAGGCATCCGCGAACCGATCTGGCAGTTCGTTGAACACCTCGCCCGACTTTGTGCGCTGCTTCTGCTCCACGGCCACCATTCCGTCAAATAGATTACAGAGCAACCGCAGCTGGATGCAGACAGCTGCCCCGAGGGGAAGCAGCACGCGGGCCCATAGCTCCTCGGCTCGCCCCAGCTGGACTAAGCAGATCCCGGCCCCGGCAGCAAAGGCCACGCTCATGACAGAGATCGTATTGGGGCGAATCCCCCGTCGGGCGATCCAGCTGGCTGAGGCAGCCGCCCAGCGCGTGTTGCGGGCACTGATTGGTCGACGCAGAATCTCCTCGGACATGACATCACACCTGATCGAAAGGGGGAGAAGGTATTTCTGCGACAGACCGCCCTCACTTCATCGGTGGAGTGATCCCGAAGTCGGCGATCGTCAGCAGTGACTTGAAAGCATACCCCTGCTGCTCAAAGTTCTGGCGGCCCCCTTCCATGCGGTCGATGATCGCCAAGACCAGCACCACTTCCAGGCCGAACTCCTTCGCACGTTCAGCTGCGAGGACTGAGCTGCCGCCGGTCGTGACGACATCCTCCACGATGACGACCTTCATGCCGGGAGTCACGGGGCCTTCGATGAACTTCTGCGTGCCGTGCCCCTTGGACTCCTTCCGCACGAGGAACCCGGCGAGGTCGCGGCCCTGCTCGGCGGCGACGGCGAGCATGCCGCCGACGATCGGGTCAGCCCCGATTGACATTCCGCCGATGGCCTGAGCATCGACGCCGTCCATGAGGGCCAACAGCCCCTCGCTCACCAACCGCAGACCCTGCGAGTGCAGCGTGATCTGCTTGCCATCGAGGTAGTAGGTCGCCTGCTTGCCCGAGGCCAAGGTGAACGACCCAAACTTGAGGGCACGTTCGCGGAAGAGTTCGATGAGGGTAGGCATGAGGGGGAGGTTTATGGTTGAGGGTTGATGGTTGATCGACAGCGTGGGACCAAAGCCCACCGGTTGCAACCGGTGGGCTTTCTTCTGACTGAGGACTGACAACTTCACATTCTGGCTGACGGCTGAAAGCTGACAGCTATTTCGGATTGACCCGCACGCCGAGCTTCACGAGTTCGGCCAGTTGGACCTTCGCCGGTTCGGGAAGTTTGTCAGCGTCCAGGTACACTCGCCAGTAGGGGGCGAAGCGTTGTTCGCCTTCGGTGTCCTTCTTCGCCATTGCCACGAGCGGAGATAGGTCGCTCAGCGGGTTCCCCTCCAGGAACGTGTACCGCAGCTCATTGAGTTCAACGAGCGGAGCCAAGTCCTGAACCTTGTTCGCTCGCAGCCGCAGTGTCGACAACCACTTCAGCGACTTCACCGGAGCCAGATCGGCCACTTGGTTATTATCGAGCAGCAGCGAGTTCAGCTTCTTCAGCCCCGCCACCGGCTCCAGCGAACTGATCTGGTTGTCAGACAGATAGAGCGACCGCATGTTGTCGAGTTTCTCCAACCCGGTCAGCGCGGCGATCTGGTTCTTCTCCAACTCCAGATGTTGCAACTTCACCAGCCCGGCCAGCGGCGTGATGTCCTTGATCTTGTTCGAAGAGAGAGTAAGCGACTGGATGTTCTTGAGTTCGGCCAGCGGGGCGAGACTCTCGATCTCGTTGCCACTCAGCTTCACCTCGACCAAATTCGGACACTTGTCGAGGCCCGCCAGATCCTTGATCCCCTTGTTGCGGGCATCGAGAATGAAGATCGATTTCAGATCGGCCTCGTCGATGACTGGCTTGTCGATCTGCTTGACCTTCAAGATCGCTTTGACCACCAGTTCCAGCTGCGGGTCTTTGATCGGTCCATCCGCCAAGAGTGGGTTGGCCCATAAGACCACCCCCCCCAGTAATAGGGCGGAAAGTGCCATTCGGTATGTCATGGGAATTGCTCCACTCGGTCTCAGCATCAGGGATCGAAGACGACGCGGTCGCGTTCCCGATTCGCCGAGTCTAAACGGGACGCGAGTCGAGGGAAAGGATTGGCCATCGTTGAGAATGTTTGATCAACGCTGAGCGCGGTTCGCCGAACATGTGCGTACCCGGTATCTGGCGGCCTCTGCTCTCTCTCCCCACTGGCGGCAAGACTTTCTGGGAAGACACGGCTGTGGGGAGAGGGCCGGGGTGAGGGGCTGAGAAACGCCTGGTCGATTCCGGCTCACCCTCGCCTAGTGAAACGAGCGAATACCGGGCAGTCTCGGGCCTCGCGGTGATTGTCATTTTGTGAGTCAACCTCCCGCGCCCCACGACCGGAATTCATGAGATTGTGGAGTCATTGAATCTGTGCCAATCTGTGAAATCTGTGTACCCAACCCTGTTTTAATGAACTCTCCCAGAGCAGAGATCTTGTACGCAGAGTTCACAGATTGACACAGATTCCAGAGGCGTGATTGCGACTGTCGGGACTCGGGATGAGGGTGTTCGAGGTGAGTGGCTTGGCCGCGAGGGGCGCGGAGACTGGCCTCGTGAGAAGTGGTGGGGGCCACGCGGTTCACTCATCTTGCAGTGACCAAAACGCCATTTCATCAGGCATCCTTCCCCCCTTAGTCACAATTTCCCTGCCCTGCGGGCCACTCGCGGGAGAGAGGGAGCAGTAGCTGGCCACCGACTGACAATTCTGACGCACACACACATCGGCCAGTGACGACTGCGACGGAGCTGTTCGGAATTGATACCATACGAACGATGGGGGGAATGCCTCCCAGCGGTCCAGCGCGGACCTTTCCCGGACTGAACGTCTTCGAGTTCACGAAACAAGCAGCATGGCTGGTCGCAAACTCACCGTCGTCATCTCGCAGGGGCAGGGGCTGAACCCGGCCAAGCGCCACCTCGAAGAGGAACTGGCGGCGAGGTTGATTATGGACTCGTCGCTGAACGTGTCGATCGTGCCGCACCTGTACGACATGTCGGCGGACCACAGCGGGATGCTGTTTCTGAGGTCGGTGCCGGGCGATCTGGTGGTCTTGTCATGGCTCTACCCGCGCGCCGCCCGCTGGACCTTGGACCGCCAGGGAGTGCGCGGCAAGGAGGGCACGACCCTGCTCGTCACCGATGACGATGAAGATCCCCGCGAGTTCACGGGCGTCGGAGCCACAGAGGTTCCCAACCGCCGCATTTACTGCATCGACTTCCGCGTCCGCAGCAAGTCGGAACCGTTCCTCGAAGAGATCCGCCGCATCGGCAGTGAGACGACTGTGCAGACCGTCGACCTCCTGTCGTGGATCACCGGCACACCGTCGGCTCCGCAACTGGAGCGATTCCTCCAGCCGGTGGCCCTCTCGGGTTCCGAGCCGCTGCATGTCAACGGAGTCAACGGCAGCAGCGTCAACGGGAGCAGCCACGGGGGAGCGGTCGCGTCCTCACTCCTCAAGATCGACGAGCCCGCCAGCGGTCGCCGCTGGTATCCGGTCATCGACTACAGCCGCTGCACCAACTGCATGGAGTGCATCGATTTCTGCCTGTTCGGGGTCTACGGCGTCGACACCATCGACCGCATCCTGGTCGAGGCCCAGGACAACTGCAAAAAAGGCTGCCCCGCGTGCAGCCGCGTCTGCCCCGAGAACGCCATCATGTTCCCGCAGCACAAGTCGGCGGCGATCGCCGGGGCCGATGGCGAGATTGGCAGCCTGAAGATCGACTTGTCGCAACTCTTCGGAGCCCCGACGGGAGTCGATCAAGCGGTCGCCGAGCGCGACGCCGAACTCGTCGCCGACGGTCGCGACGCGGTCGGAGCCACGGTCGGCTTGCCCAAACGGCAATGCGGTCAACCGGACAAGCCACGCGATGCGCTGGATGACCTGATGGATGGGTTGGACAAGCTCGATTTTTGAACGGAGCGACCAGCGGCAGTAGTGGGGCGACTTGGGAGACCCGAGAGGTTTGCCCTCGCTGACACTGCGGGTGACTGGAACACCTCGGTCCTGATACGATGATGCTCGTGGAGAACTTCGGTGAGGAGATGGGTGCGTGTCTCGCCGAGAGAAGCTTCTGGAGAAGATGAGAAATCGCCCAGGTGACGTACGCTTTTCAGAAGTGGATGCGTTTCTGAAAGCCCATAATTTCATCTTGTTCAACCAGCGGGGCAGCCACTGCTCGTACCATCGAACGGATGGGCGGGTGCTAACCATTGTGAAACCACACGGTGAGCGGAAGACCTGCCATCCATCCGACATTCGGCGACTCCTGAAGGTGCTGGGCCATGAAGACCACACATGAATATCGCGGCTACGTGTTCACCGTGACCTATGAGGCCCGCGATCCGGCCTATCTCGTCAACTTCCCGGACATCCCCGACATCATCACCAGCGGGCAAACGCTGGATGAAGCGTTCCGACATGCCTGTGAAGGTTTGGACCTGCATTTGGAAAGCCTGCAGAAACTGGGGAAACGCAGTCCCAAGGCCCGCTACCGATTGGTCGTGGAGGCGGTGAAGTAAGGGGTTTTTCCTATCGTTTGCCCAGATCTACACCTTCATGTGACTGCCGTACCCGTATCCAATCAGTGCCCGGAGAGAGAATTGCCTGGGAGAAGGAGGGACGGTGAGTCATGGGAATAACACTGAAGACGAAGACGATGTTGTGGGGCCGGGCAGCGAATCGCTGTGCGTTCGCAGAGTGTCGCCGAGAACTTGTGATCGACGCTACCCAGACGGATGACGAAAGTCTCATCGGCGAGGTATGTCATATCGTCGCCGAAAGTCCAGACGGCCCCAGGGGAAATTCCGTACTCACACTCGACGAAAGAAACAAATATTCTAATCTTGTCATTCTCTGCGCCATCCACCACAAAGTCGTGGATGACCAGTTCACTCACTACACAGTCGAGCGTTTGGTCCAAATGAAAAAGGACCATGAGAAATGGATTACGGATACCCTCACGAACTATGACCCTGCCAAACAGCGAGATGACGAGTACTATGCTGAAGTCATTCAGCAGTTTTGCGACCGGATTGACGTAGACAATTGGGAAAACTGGTCGTCGTGGATTCTCGGTGGTGGTGGGTTTCCGGCAATCGACATCAATGTGCATAATCATTTGGCGGAATTGCGGCGATGGCTCTTTTCGCGTGTCTGGCCTGGGCGTTATCCGGAAATCGAGAGCAGCCTACTGAACTTTCGTTGCGTACTTCAGGACTTCATGAATGTCTTTGCTGAGCACTCTGAACCTTTTGGTTGCGACATGCTTGCAACAGCTCGTTTTTACAAAATCGACGATTGGAATCCAAAAAAGTACGATCACCTTGCTCGCATGTACGAGTTCCACGTAGACCTTGTCAAAGACCTCATGCTTGAGCTCACTCGATCAGCGAACTTCGTTTGTGATCGCATACGTGAGAGATTCTCTCCAACTTTCCGCCTACACGAGGGAGTACTCCTCGTTACTCACGGTCCATACATGGACATGTCTTGCCGTACAAATCGTCCCGAGTACAGAAGTGATGATCGCCATGATCAAGCTTACCCGGGGCTCGAAGCCTTCAAGCTGATTCGTGAACATCGAGACTGCAGCTTCGGGCGCGGCACACAGCCTTAGATCAGCGCTATCAATTCTCCTGAAACTCGTCCGGACGATACGCCAATTGGTGGACGAGTATTTGGCTGGCTACGGCCGCAGTATCGCCCCATCGGGGATCGTCTGCCCCGGCACAATGCGGCCCGCCAAATCGGTCGGAGCCAGGGCGACCAGCGGGCTGATTTCGACTCGCGCCTCATCCGCCACCTCGGCCCCCGCAGCTCGCAGCCATTCCCGGTTGAGTCGGCTGATGGCCTGGCGCGAGGTCTCTGGCGAATCGGCCCCGGATTGGTTCTTCGCCAGATTGTCGGCTGGTTGATGGCTGACCACATGGAAAGCCGCCTCGTGGTCGATGCCTTAGAGATGGCCGTGCAGCGAGAACTTCCCGGCGAAGGGCTCGTGGCTCATTCTGA
>JAYTCW010000586.1:0-8685 GCA_043736295.1 Planctomycetota bacterium
TCTTCGGCCTGTCTCGTCTGGCAGTGGCCAGATCTGAAATTGAAACGGCTCCTGATTTTCAGGAGCCGTTTCCTTTTCGTTAGACACTCATTTCGGTATAAAATGGTTCAGCTTTCACCCTCTTGGAGATCTCCCATGCGTCGAATCGTGTTGTGTTTGTCCTTGCTCGCGTTTTCCGGCTGCTCCGATCCGACTCCGGCTCCCGTTCCCCAGGCCGCGCCCTCGGTCACCACTGAATCTCTCAAGCAGCTCCTCACTGAAATTGAGAAATCGGGCACAGCTGGCAGTGGAATGCAGCAGGTTCAAATTGGGGTTGATGCCAGCGGCAAGGAAGACCTCAAGAAGGACATGGAAGCACTCTCTAAGGCTGACTCCGCTGGTCAGAAGGCCAAGGTCAAGGAACTGGCTGGCAAGATGCTGAAGAGCCTCTAACCTAACGCCTGTTGAGAAAGTCCGTGTCACGGGTTTGATGGCCGTGTACTCAGGCATCCACGCCTGAGATTGCATATCACCGAAGACGTTAGGCATGTGGACACAGAAAATCTACCGAGTAGGACGGCCTTTCTAGGCCGTCCTCGCTTGATTCGATCGGCAAGACGGCCTGCAATGGCCGTCTTGCCGATCATTTATTTCCGACCACTCGCCGATGGCTTTCACGAGAGTCTCGTAAAGCGAGCGGCCAGTGAAAAACTGCCACGCGACCTTTGCGATGTACTCCCCCGCCTTCACAACCTCGACTGACAACGTCGCTGGCATCCCCTCTTTCTAGAGCATCCTGGGCAATGTCAGAGGGGAGGCTATTGGAGAGTCTCCGAAATGTGTAACGATAAGTACGGTATCGCTCTCGGAGAACTTTCCGTCAGCATCCCGATGAATAGTGATACTCCGCGCCGAAGCCGACAAAGTCGCCGGACACTCCGAGTCTGGTAGTTCAATTTCCGCTTAGTCGATTGACACGTAACACCAAATCCCGTTAGGCGAACGGCCAGTGGAAACCTACCCGTCAGACTTCGGAAGTCTTTGGGGAGGCGAAGTCTGGCCGGTCGCCTTAAGAGTTGCAAATGCGACTGTTGGCGGGATTTGAACGGCTGTAGGTTCGAACTCCCTTTTGGAGTTGCGGCTTTTTTGTTTGGTGGTAGGTTGCTCGAATGGGAAAACGCAAGCCGACTGCAAAACGGTCTCTGTCGACTTCTGGAGCATCACTCACCCCCAGGGCAGACGCTTTGTTGGGGGAGCTTCGGGGTTTGATCTCGGGGACGCGGGATCGAGTGGCGTCTGCGGTCAATGCTTTGCTGGCCTTGCTGTACTGGCAGATCGGGCATCGCTTCCGCACGGAGTGTCGGAACATACCCGCAATGTTTTCCGCGACTTTCCATTGCCCCTTTCCCCTGTATGGCCTCTTGCTCGCAGTCTTTGGCACGAGTCACCCAGGCACCCCTCCAGGCCGGTGTGAGTGACTTCTCTTCGTTTTGTATGAATCACAGGGTGACAGCTGTCGTGGCTGGTTTTGGCCAGATGGGTTGGCTTCGGCACTGAAAGATGTTTCGGACGGTCTCGCCCGTGTTTGTGATTGATGAATCCTGGCGACTTGCTCCCTACAATACACGCTCGCTTCATTGGATCTTCACACTCCGGCGCGATACTTCGCATGGCGATGACACCTGAACTTTCTCAATCCCGATTCATGCGTGCCGTGCGGGGGGAACCCGTGGACACGACACCCGTGTGGATCATGCGGCAGGCGGGACGCTATATGCCGGAGTACATGGCGGTTCGCTCGCGTGTGACCTTTATGGAACTCTGCAAGCGGCCCGAACTGGCGGCTGAAGTGACACTCACTGCGCAGCAGGTGCTGGGCGTCGACGCGGCGATCTTGTTTGCGGACCTGCTCCCGATCCTGGAACCGATGGGGTTCAATCTGGAGTATCAGCAAGGGGAAGGCCCGGTCATTCACAATCCGCTGCGTTCCGCGAGTGAGATTGATCGCGTGCGGGCGGTGCCGCATGTGTCGGACCTGGGCTATGTGTTCGAGGCGGTGAAGCTCATCCGGGCCCAACTGCCAGCGAACATCCCATTGCTGGGGTTCGGCGGCTGCCCGTTCACGCTGGCGTCGTACGCCATCGAAGGCAGCGGCTCCAAGAACTACACGCACACCAAACGCATGATGTACAGCCACCCCACCGAGTGGCGGCTGTTGATGGAGCGGCTGGTCGACAGCTTGGTCCCCTACCTGATCGCTCAGATCAACGCCGGGGTGCAGGCGGTGCAGGTGTTCGACAGTTGGGTCGGCTGCCTGTGTCCCGAGGACTACCGGCAGTACGTGTTGCCGTACACGAAGTCACTGATCGCGCAGGTGGAACCGCATGCACCGGTCATTAGCTTTCTGACGGGCAATCCGGCTCTGATGCGGGACCAGATCTCCGCCGGGGGGCAGGTGATCGGGGTCGATTGGCGAAGCGATCTGGCCGAGGTGCGGCAGCTGGTCGGCTCGGGGAAAGCGCTGCAAGGGAACCTCGATCCGGTCACGCTGCTGGGGGATTGGTCGATTGTCGAGCAGCGAACTCGGCAGATTCTCAAGGCCGGGCGCGGGGGCGGGCATATCTTTAACCTGGGGCACGGTGTGCTTCCGGAAACATCGGCGGATGTGGTGAAGCGACTGGTGCAGTTCGTACACGACAGCGGACCACAAGGGTGATTTGAGCCGGGCAGAAGTGAGAAAGAACATGGCACAGGACTGGTACTACAAACTGTTGGGCGAAGAGACCGGACCGGTCATCTTCGCGTCACTGCGCGAACTCGCCACAGAGGGGCATCTGGCTTCCGATGACGAAGTGCGGACCTCGACCTCCAGCTGGAAACTCGCCCAAGACGTTCCCGGATTGTTCGGTGCCGAGAAGTCGGAGGAGCCGGAACTCGCCACTGACATGGATCTCGATCTCATGCTGGCTCCGGCCTCCCGACCGTCGCAGCCGGTGTCCTTGAAGCGACAATTGCAAAGATCCGCAGTCGCTGCGGCGGCAGTCCCCGTTGCAGCCTGGTACTACAAAATCCTGGGACAGGAGATGGGACCGACCACGCAGGCTGAAATTCTCCAGCAAATTAAGGAGGGATCGTTGCAAGGCGAGGATACGATTCGACTCGCCCCCAGCGGTTCCTGGGAGCGAATTGACCAGACATCTGAGTTTGCCGCAGCGGTCGCACAAACGCAGCCTCAACCGGAATGGTATTGCCGGACTCTGGGTCAGGAATTCGGACCGATGGCGTTCGCCGAACTCCAGAAAATGGCCAAAACGGGGTCGCTGCATGCGGACGATGACGTGCGGCACGGCACCACCGATCCGTGGGAGAAAGCCGATCGCACGCGGGGACTGAAATTTCCCAAGGCGTCCTCTGTGACTGCGGTCTCACATGACCGCACAGCGACCTTGGTCCCTTTCGGTGACGCGGCCAAGAAGCGTGAGTGGTTCTACGAGATTCTCGGTCAGCAGATGGGGCCGATTTCCTACAGAGAGTTGGCCAAGGCCGTTTCCAGCGGGACTCTGACCCTGGAGGATAAAGCTCGCCGAGGCCCTGCGGGTGCCTGGTTACTGGTGGTGGATGTCCCCGGACTGGTCTCGACGGAGAGCAAAGCGGCCTATCTCGCGGCAAAGCAGGAAGCCAGCCGCCCGAGGCCGATCACCCCAGGCCCGGTGCCAGCTGCGGCGAGTCCATCCCTCGTGACGACTCCCCCTCCCAGTGTCGCCAAAGTCGAGGAGCTCAGGCCAGCCCCTCCCGCGACAGCCCCGCCCGCTGCCATCGCGACTGCCCCTCGACCGATTCCTGCGCCCACTTCCTCGGGGGGGTACGGATCGATGGCCTCTGCCAGTCCTCCTCCGGCTCTACCGCCTCGGCCTGCTTTCACATCGGCCAAGAAATCGAGCGGTCCCGGGTTTGACTTCGGTGCCATGATGGGCGACCTCAAGGAAAAACTGGATGGGAAGGGGATTGCAGCCATCGCGGTGCTCGTGTTGATGGGAATCTATTTCGGGATGTCGTTCCTTGGAATCCGACTGGGGGGGCAGCCTGGCCAGACGGAATTTGCGCAGGTCAAAATCCTGTGGACCGAGGTTCAGAAGATCCATCAACAAGGAGACAAGGCCGCGGACTGGGAGGCATTCAAGTCCAAGCATGCGACTGAAGTCGACAAATTGCGGGATCAGATTGTGAAACAGAACCCGGGTTCAGAGACCCCCCTGCTGCAGGCGATGCTATTTTGTACGAGAGACCACCTTCCATCCATGCTGATACCCGCCGAAAGAGCGAGTCGATACAAGAGGATGGACGATGTGATGACAGACGCCTCTCAGCTGGCTGACAAGTAAACGAATGTTCCAACTCCCTGAGGGTGCCTTTCCCCGTGTTGCGAGATCGTCATGGCTGCTGAACTCTTGGTCAGTCAATTAACCAAGACCTACCCATCCGGCGATGGGGAGGTCTCCGTTCTGCGAAACGTCGATCTCGAGGCCGCGCCCGGTGACGCCATCGCGATCACCGGACCCTCGGGCAGTGGCAAGAGTACGCTGCTCTACATCATCGGTCTGCTCGATACGCCGACCAGTGGGCAGGTGTCGATCGACGGGCGGAACCCGCACTCGCTGCCCGTCGAAGAACAGGCCCAGTTCCGCAACACCACGGTCGGCTTCGTCTTCCAGGATCACTTCCTGCTACCACAATGCACGGTGCTGGAGAACGTCCTGATCCCGACGCTGGCCAATTATGGAGCGGGCCCGCCGGAACACTATCGCGCCAAACAGCTGCTGGAGCGGGTCGGGCTGTCGCACCGCCTCACGCACTTGCCATCCCAATTATCGGGAGGCGAACGGCAGCGCGTGGCGGTCTGCCGCGCACTCATCAACCAGCCGAGAGTGCTGCTGGCCGACGAGCCGACGGGGAATCTCGACCGCCGCACGGCTGAGACGATCGGCGAGTTGCTCCTCGGTCTGGCTCAGGAGAACGAGACGATCTTGCTGTGTGTGACTCATAGCTCCGAACTCGTTGCTAAATTCGGGCGGCGGTATGAACTGGTCGATGGACGCCTGGAAAGTTGCTGATCGGGTGCCCTCGAACGGGGCAGAAAACAGAACGACCTGTTGTCATTTCCCCAACTCCGGGGTGGCAGGGGTTGTCCGAAACGCTTCCAGACCGTATTCCTTAGTGAGGGGCGAGTGACCACTCTGCCCCACGCCCACATTGGAACTGGCCATGGACTTTGAACAGCAACTCAAGAATGCCATTGCACGCGGCTCGCGCTCGCGCGATGCCCAGAGCCAGGCCGCGCTCTCCGCCGCCATGACAGCGGAAGAGCAGAAAAACCGCCATGCCGCCATGCGACTGGACCTGAGCGAGGAGATCGAGGACCGGCTGAAGAAACTGGCGGACCACTTTCCCGGCTTCGAGTTCTCGACCATCATCGGCGAAGACGGCTGGGGAGCCCGCATCACCCGCGACGATCTGCGTCTGAACCGCAGCAAATCCACCGAATCACTCTATAGCCGCCTGGAGATGCTGATCCCCCCGAAAGGGACCACTCCGATTCTCGAACTGATCGCCAAAGGGACGATCCGCAACCGCGAGATCTTTAGCCGCAGGCACTACCAATATCTCGACGATGCCGATATGAGTGGATTCGCTTCGATGATCACGTTATGGTCGGTGGAATACGCCGAGCAGTTCGCGGCTCAGCGAAGTTGAGAATCTTCGTCACGTCAAACAGAAAGCCCAGTGGTTGCAACCACTGGGCTTTTCGCATGCTTCACTCAATCCTCCGCTTTGCTCCCGTCGCCGCACATCTTGACGATTTTGGGATCGAAGCGGGCCACCTTATCCACGAGGTCGGCCTGCTGCCGCATCACTTCTTCGATGTCCTTGTAGACACCGGGCACCTCATCGGAACCGGCTGACAGGATGTGAACCCCCTTCGCCAGCAGGTCGTTCGCGACGGCCTTGATGCGGAACTTCTCCCGCCCTTGGGTGCGTGACATACGGCGACCGGCTCCATGCGACGCCGAGTTCAGCGAGTCTGGGTTTCCTCGACCGCGCACGATGTACGCCGGCGTCGCCATCGATCCAGGGATCACGCCCAACTCACCTTGGCCCGCCGGAGTCGCTCCCTTGCGGTGGACGATCACCGTCCGTCCGCCGTGGTTTTCCTTCCACGCGAAGTTGTGGTGGTTCTCAACTCCCGACAGGATCTCGGCCCCGATCAGGTGCGACACGTTGCGGTGAATCACATCGTGATTCGCAGCTGCGTAATCGCCCATCAGACTCATGGCGGCCCAGTATTCCTGCCCGGCTTCGGTATCGAGATCGAGCCACGCCAGCTTGCCATGCTTGGCGTATTTGCGAGGCAGGTTGCACTGCGCGATCGAGCTATAGGTGTCGCACACTGCGTACCCGACACCGCGACTGCCGCTATGGCTCAACAGAGCCACGTACCGACCGGGAGCCAGACCCAACTCGTGCTGATCGAGAGTCACAATGCCGAACTCGACGAAGTGATTCCCCGAACCCGAGGTGCCCAGCTGCTTCCACGCCCGGTCTTTACTCTCGCGAGTAATGCGAGTCACATCCCAGTCCTGGTCCAGAACCGAGTGCAACTGCTTGCGCTCGTGAGCGCCACCGGCCCCGAAGACGGTCCCCTTCTCCAGGGCCTGCTTGTAGTCCGGGAAGCGCTTGTCGTCATCGATCGAAGCGACTGGCAAATCGAGAATCGACAGCTTCATACGACACGCAATGTCGACACCGACCGCATACGGGCAGACCGCATTGTCGAGGGCCAGTACGCCGCCAATCGGCAGGCCGTAGCCGAGGTGCGCATCGGGCATGAGCGCCGCTCCGACCGCGTTCGGCAGGCGGCACGCATCGGCCATCTGCGTGAAGGTGTTCTCATCGATGCGTTCGCGACCCCAGACCTTGTACTCGATCGGTACGCGCGGCACCTCATCGGGGTCGACTGTCAGGAGCGCCTTGGCAAAAGCTCCGAACAGCGGGTCTTCCACAAAGTTCGCCGGAGCAGCGAGGATCTCCTCGATCACCTTCGGCCCATGCTTGCCCTTGATCTCACCCGCCATCGCAGCCTGCTGCACGGCCTGAATCGCTTCCACGACACAGTCCTCCGGACAGCCGAGCTTCATCAGTTGTTTCTTGTTCATAGTGACAGCCCAGACACAGGAGAGAGGAAAGGGTTCGGAGGAAGACGCCAGCTGTGATGCCGAGTCCCTCCCGCAGTGGCCATGTTCTCAACGAGAGCTTCGACCAGCTTCAATAAAACCATCGCAGTCAGGGAGGCACTTGAGCCAGCGGGACTGCAAACACTCACGCCGCTCCGGAGCTTTGCAGGATCGGCACGAGCAACGCAATAAACACAAACAGCACCACCACCGCCATCATCAGCAGCAGGACCGGCTCGAGCAATCGCACCACCATTTGCAACTCGCGGTCGCTGCGGCGTTCGAGGTTGTCGGAGATGCCGATCAGCACGTTCTCCAGGTTGTTCGCCTCTTCGGCGACGGCAATCATTTCAACCACCTCGACGGGGAACTCGCCACTGGCCCCCAGCGGACGGGCGAGCGATTTTCCGGCGGTGATATTCTCGGTCGCCTTCTCGATGGCCTCAGCGAGAACCTTGTTCCCGGTCGCATCCTTGGCAATCTTCAGCGACTGAAGCAACGGCACGCCGTTCTGCATCAGTGTGCCCAGGACGCGGCAGAAGCGGGCGATGGCCAGACTGCGAATGACGCGGCCCAAGCCGGGGGCCCGGATCTGAAAGCGGCTCCAGAAGGCTTGGCCGTCGGCAGTTTGAAGCCACTGCGACGCTCCGAAGACTCCTGCCACCATCGCGATGATGCCGTATAGCCAGTAATTCTGCACTCCGTTGCTGATTCCCATCAGAGCAGTGGTCGCCCAGGGGAGTTCGCCGCGCTCCTCCATCCGCTCGAAAGTGCCAGCAAACTTCGGCACGAAGAACACGATCAACACCGACACCACGGTCGTCCCGACCACGACCAGAAACATCGGATAGACTAAGGCACCGATGACGCTCGACTTCATTTCCTCTTGATGTTCAGTGATCGTGGCGATGCGCTTGAGTACGTCCTCCAAGAAGCCGCCCTCCTCTCCCGCGCGGATCATGCTGCACACCAACTCGCTAAACGCTTTCGGATGGACCCGCATCGAGTCATACAGCCGGGTTCCGTCCGCCACCGATGCGCGGACCTCGGTCAGTACGGCTTTGAGTGCCGGTTGCCGCGTCTGTCCTTCGAGCAGTTCCAGCGACCTCAGCAGCGGCACGCCCGACTTCAGCAAGTCAGCCAGCTGAGAATAGAAGTTCGCCAAGTGCCGAGCAGGAACGCGCCGCGAGACCTGCTTCTTCTGGTCCTTGGCCGTTTCTGCCATCTCAATCTTGAGAGGAAACAGCTGCCGGGCTGACAGCTGGGCGAGAGCATCCTGCGGAGAATTGGCGGCAATCAAACCGCTGACCGCAGTTCCGGTGGCATCCCGCGCCGTGTATTCGAAATCGGGCATCTGTAGTGGCAATCATCCCGGAGGAACATTGATCCGCGCGATCAGGTCTGCGAACGAGTCTAGCAGTTCGCGGGGACCGTTGGGGAGAGCGGAAATAGAAATCGGGATAGAAAGGGAGGCCGT
>JAYTCW010000587.1:0-2417 GCA_043736295.1 Planctomycetota bacterium
AGCCCCAGAAGCGATTGTGCAGGAGCTGATTATGGAACTGGCCAAATCGGGGAAAGAAAACAACAAGTTTGCCTTCAACGTCTTATCTCTGTTGAAGGAACTCGGTCCGGCTGCGGCTCCTGCGTTTCATGGCCAGCTTGATCAATGGCTTGCGACTTTTCCAAAAGACTCCTCGGGATCACTTTCAATGGCTCTCGCTGCGGTCGGCGTCGACGCCGTGCCGTTTTGGATCGAGAAGCTGAAGGATGAAAACGAGGTTGTACGCGATCAAGCATGTCAGGCGTTGGGTGAACTTGGTCCCCAAGCAAGCGGAGCCGTTGAGGCCCTTGCGGAACTGCTTGATGATGAAGCCGTGCCTCGCCCCGAGTATATGGACCCCGTGTGGCTGAACGCGGCGTGGGCATTGGGCAAGATTGGTCCCAGCGCACGGTCGACTCTCCCCCGGCTTTGGGAACGGCTGGATGCCCCGCACCAACATGCTGCGTCATATGTCCTGGGGGCCATCGCTAGGATCGGCGGTCCGGCGGATGAACTGCTGCCTCGTATCGAACCTTACTTCGATCACAACGACGCCAGCCTGAATGCGAAAGCCGTCGAGATTGCGATCCGTGTCGCCCCTGAACGGCCCGAGACATGGCGAGTTGCCAGCGATTACATTCGCCGGGTGCGGCACAACGGACTCCGAACCGAGATGTTCGACCTTGATTCGATCGGTGTGGATGACGTGCTCCAAACGCTGGTCGACCAACCCGATGTAGGCCATCATGCGATTCCCGAATTACAGCGTCTCTTCAATGCCCCTTTCCTCGATGGGAAGCTGCGTTGCGAAGCGGCTTACGCGCTCGTGAAGCTCGATCCGCAGAACCCCCAGCCCCTCGACTACCTCCAGCGATTGTCCCAGCGGAGGGATTTCGATCAGCGTTACGAAGCTGAGCGGGCTCTGGAGAAGCTGGGCATTCCGAAATCCGCAAATCAGAGATAGCAGTCCAGGTAGTAGTCTGCCTATCGGTAAATGTCAGGCAGGATCCCCTTCATGTCTGGGTGACGCAGGAACGAGAGGGATTGAGGGGTGAGCGTGTCCACTGTCACCTCTTGTTGTTGCACAACCCAGACGCTCAAAGCAGCGTCTGGGCCACTCCGCCATTCGTATCGCCGACATCACTGCATTGGCTTAAATCCCTGCGGGATACAGGTACTACGTGAAGGACGTGAACCGGTGGTGTCGCTGCGCTCACCACCGGCTTTTGGCTTTCGACCCCTCTGGGGTGGGACGGGACAGCGGGGTCGCCCCGGTTGGGTCGCTTTGGTCTCTGCGGGGGTGGCTTGGCCACAGGAGGTTCGGGTTGTGAGAGTTCCCTCGGGGCGAACCTCTGATGCCTCTGACACCGGTAGTCCCCAGAGCGGGCCAACCGGTGCGACCCAGCTTCCGAGTCCGTCGCTCCCCGTGGTTTTCCTCACGGACGGACGAGGACGTCCGTCCTACGAAAAACACTGTGACTCTCAATTCCGATAGAAGTCGATCCAGCTCACTGTGATCGACTGCGGGTTCGCTTCCAACAGGGCCTTGGGGATCTTGATCTCGAAGTAGCCGTCCTTGAGAGGGATCGTCTGGGTCGGTTTTCCGTCGCTGCCGATCAGACGGATATCGGTCCAGAGCGGGCTGGTCGAATCGAGGGGTTTGTCTTCCGCGTCGTTCTGCCAGAGACGCACGGGTTTGTCGCTGCCCTGACTGGAGACTGAGGCGCGCAGCGTGGTGTCGCCGCTTTTGATCTGGAAGCTCTCCAGCCCGCTCAGGTGCAATCGCAGCACCATACGATCGGGCCACTCGGCAGCTGTGCGCTCGATGACGGCGTGGCTGATTCCGAAGGGGCTGTGGATGTCGAAGAGTGTTTTCTGCTTTTCGACAGTGACAACGACTTTGTCGGTGTCACGCTTGGTGGTGATCTTGAACGTGGGGAGCGGGTCAGCGCTGTGGGCGAGTCCATTGAGCCGGCTGATCATCGCGACCGCGAGGAGGAGCGAGAAGCGATCGCTGGTCATGTGATACTTCTCGTCGGCCAGATTGAGATGTAGGACGGATGTCCTCGTCCGTCGAGTCCCGAGGTTTTCCTCACGGACGGACGAGGACGTCCGTCCTACGAAATGTCTCATGTCGCCTCGTGACTGGACACCCCGGCTCACGCCGGGGGCTCGCCGGGGTTTAGGCGACTCGGGACAGTTCCGCATGGCCGATCGGGTGGAGGGCGTCGCGGTGGCCATCGACTTGTTGACGGCTCAGGCGGTCCAGGCCCTCGGCGATCATCGGCATCGCGACGCACAGTGCCTTGCGGATCTTTTTCGTTTGCAGTGAACTCTCTCCGGCACCGAATCCGGTCGGCCGCTCGGTCAGTGTCGTCTCCCCACGCAGGGCCAGCCAG
>JAYTCW010000588.1:0-14951 GCA_043736295.1 Planctomycetota bacterium
CTGGCTGGCCCTGCGTGGGGAGACGACACTGACCGAGCGGCCGACCGGATTCGGTGCCGGAGAGAGTTCACTGCAAACGAAAAAGATCCGCAAGGCACTCTGCGTTGCCATGCCGATGATCGCCGAGGGACTCGACCGCCTGAGCCGTCAACAAGTCGATGGACACCGAGACGCGCTCCACCCACTCAGCCATGCCGAGTTGTCCCGCGCCGCGTAGGTTCTCGGCTTCAAGCCCCGCTGAGAACCGCATCTCTCCGAAGCTCCACTTCACCCGCCCGCCCGCCTGTCTGGTGTTTTCCTCACTCAAGGCCACATGTGGCGCTATCCAACTCAGGACACGGTCCAAACAACTTCCGATTCGTCGTCTTTCGCTCCGCGACAGAACGTCCTTTCGCGGAGCGAAAGGCGACTGTTGTTTCAGACCAGTGCCTAAGCGACCTCGAACCCGGCCCGCTGTTCCCGCTTGAGGTGCCCGTTCGCCTCCGCATCATCAGCAAAATCTTCGGTCTCGGGGTTCCACGTCAGCGGTCGCCCTACCCGCATGGCGATGTTGCCGAGGTGGCCGACGCTGACGCTGCGGTGCTGGCCTTCGATGTCCGAGAGCGGCTTCCGCTGGGCGACCACACAGTCGAAGAAGTTGCCGACATGGTTCACGATCGCGTCGAGCTTCCCGACTCGCTCGGGCCGTGTCAGATTATCAAAGTCATACAGCTGGAAGGCATCGCGGGGGAGCGGGTGCGTGGCGAGGTCTTCGACGGGTTTTCCGGTAAGTGACTCGCGGTTGACGAAGATGCGTCCCTCGGTGCCGGTGAACATAATCCCGTTGCGTCCGGTGTCGAGAACGGTCAGCTCGACTCCGTTGGCATAGGTGTATTTCGCCGAGAAATCTTTCGGTACGTTGTAGCCGTCTGCGACCTCGGGCCAGGTCGCGGTCCCCTCGATCTTCACCGGTTGCGAGTTAATCCCCCAGTGGGCGATGTCGATGTGGTGGGCTCCCCAATCGGTCATCTGCCCGCCGGAGTATTCCCGCCACCAGCGGAACGTGTAGTGCGACCGCTCGGGGATGTATGGGACATCCGGCGTCTGCCCCTGCCACAGGTTCCAATTGAGGTGCTTCGGGGGGGCTGCCCGCTCGAACGGGCCGCCTTGCACGTTCTTACCGAGGACCACCTCGACAGTCTTGAGCGTCCCGATCCGCCCTGCCCTGACCAGTTCGACAGCTGTGCGGAAGCGGTGGTCGCTGCGTTGCCAGGAGCCGACCTGGACGACGCGGCCGGTCTCGGTGACGACCTTGCGAAGGATCTTCCCCTCGTCGATGGTCAGCGTGAGCGGCTTCTCGCAGTAGACATCTTTTCCCGCACGGCAGGCGTCGATGACCATCTTCGAGTGCCAGTGGTCCGGGGTGCCGATGACGACGATATCGACTTCCTTGCGGGCGAGTAATTCGCGGTAATCTTCGAAGATCGCGGGCGTGCTGCCAAAGCTGGCCCGGGCCTGCTCGCGCACATGTCGGTCGACATCGCAGACGGCGACGATATTGCCGTATTCCTGAGCCTTGTGAGTGACCACCGTTCCCTGATACCGCAGCCCGATCGAGCCGACGCCGAGACGGGCATTTGCCGAGCGGGCTGGGCCATCGGCCTGCAAGCCGGGATTCACCCAAGCCCCGACAGCGAGAGCAGCCGGGACGGACACGGCACTGGTCAAGAATTGGCGGCGAGAAGTCATAGTGACTCCGAGCAAAAACTCAAAATCGGACTTCGACCGACAGGTCTCTATAGCGTATCGAAATCGGGCCAGTCGTCGCTGACAGCGAACGAGACCACTGGGGCCTCGGCAACCTTGTCGACGTGCCGTTTGACGCGGCGGTTGTTCACCGTTTCGAGCCCTTCGTACTTCATCTCGGGTAGCATCTTATTGATGCGGATCTCGATCTGAGTCAGCTCGTCACCCTCTTCCGGAGTCACGAACGTAAAGGCTCGTCCATTGCTTTCTGAGGAGATTCGCCCCGTGCGGCCGACACGGTGGACGTAATCGTCCGACGACTGTGGCAAATCGTAGTTGATGATGTGCGAGATGCCGCTGACATCGATCCCGCGACCGACCACATCGGTCGCAATCAACAGCCGCAATGACCCATCGCGCAGCTGACGGAATACGCGGTCACGTTCCCGCTGAGGCAAATCGCCGTGGATCGCTTCGACGTTCCGCTTAAGCCGCTTGCCCAGTCGCATATGCAGTTTGTCGGCACCGCGCTTGGTGCGGCAGAAGACGATCGCCTGCTGCGGTCGCTCTTCGTAGAGCAAGCGGACCAGCAGCGAGAACTTGCGATTCTCGTCCACTGTGCAGAAATACTGCTCAACCAGACTCGGCCCGATCTCGCCGCCAGAGAGGTCAACCATGCCGGGCGACTTCATGTACTTCTGAGCCAGCCGCTGGACATCCCCGTCCATCGTGGCCGAGAGCAGCAGCGTCTGCCGCTGGCTGGGACACTTGCGGAGGATGCGCTCGATGTCTGGCCGGAACCCGATGTCGAGCATCCGGTCGGCTTCGTCGAGAACGACAACACGAATCTTCGCGAGATTGAGGACGCCGCGCTGAATCAAATCGATCACTCGCCCCGGTGTCCCGACGACAATCGACGGGCAGCGTTCCAGCATCTTCAGCTGGGCTCCGATCGAGCGTCCGCCGACCAGCAGTGCGGGTTGGCAATTGTGTTCTGCGGCGAGCTTGGTGGCTTCAGCAGCGACCTGCTCACTCAGTTCGCGAGTCGGAGAGAGGACAATCGCCTGCACATCAGGCAGGGAGTGGTCGATCGTCTCCAGAATCGGAATGACGAAGGCTGCCGTCTTGCCGGTGCCAGTACGGGCCTGCCCAATGCAATCTTGGCCAGTGATCGCCAGCGGAATAAACTCGGCCTGAATTGGTGTGGGGTGCGTGTAGCCGACTGCACGAATGGCCCGCATCATACGCGAGCTGAGACCCAAATCATCGAACGTGATCAAACTGATGCTTCCTGCGGACTCAATTGCCGTCACCTCGGATGAGGTGCGAATTAGACCTAGACTGAGCTTGACAGATTAACCCACGCTCCCTCGCGGGGTCAAGTGCGGCGTCTCGGGAGACGCAGTCACTTCGCAAAAGTGCGTTGTTTTGGCCGGGCTGATTCGCATTGACCGACTCGTCGGAATTTCAGTAAGACTCCTTTGGAATACTGCCTCACCCTCGAGGGTCGATGATGGTCCACCTTCGATTATGTTTTGCCATCGCGGTGGCGTTGTGCGCGTACATGGCGATGGGAGGCTGGGGAACTGCGGAGTCTGCCCCAAAACCGGACCGGACTGTGGCTCGGTCACCGGTGTACTTTGCTCCGGTGGTGCAACCCGAGAGCGCCCCTCCACCCAGAGTGCCTGCTGTGGAACCGGACGATGTACCGGTTGACGAAGGAGAGGCCGAGGAGGCTCCCGCAGAATCGGACGACAGCCCAGCACCCACCTCTGGGTCTTCTGGCCACATCGTCGACATTCGGCAACCCGACTCCACATCGGACGAGGCGGCCCAAGCTCTCCAGGATGCTCCCGAGCCCAGCTGGCTCAACGATATCGTTGACGAGAACGCGGCGCTGTGGCGAGAGAACTCGGATGTGCTCGAAATCATCCCGAACAGCAGCGGATTCGGCCTGACCACGCTCGGGTTCACGTCACTGTGGAAGTCCGAGAATGCCCCCGGAGTCTGGGTGGTGCCGCGTTTCAACTGGACGTTCGTCTCGGGCCCCTCCACACCAGCGGTCCAGGCTCAGCTGTATGATTTGCGGATGGAGATGAACGTCGCCCAGCCGATCAACGATGTCTGGACGGTCCACCTGCAACTCGCCCCGGCATTTGTGACGGATTGGAATAACAAGTCGAGTGACGCGTTTCGACTGATCGGTGGCGGGATGCTGGCGGCTCATGTGAGTGACGAGTTGACACTGATGGGAGGGGCTCTCGCTCTGTCGAGATTCGACCTGCCGATCCTGCCGGTGGGCGGTGTTCGCTGGCACCCCAATCCCTGGCTGGAGGTCGACGCCCTGTTCCCGAATCCGCGTCTCGCCTGGCGTTACAAAGACGAAGAGGTCACCAGCCATTGGCTGTATGTCGGTGGCCAACTCGGCGGAAACCAGTGGGCCATCGACCACGCCACCAGTGACAACGACAAACTCGGCTATCGTGACTACCGAGTCGTCATCGGCTGGGAGACACGTCTGCAAGACGGGAACCGCTCCTTGTTTGAAATTGGTTACGTCTTTGACCGCCAACTGAAGTTTCATAACAAGGTCGGCAACCAGCAGCCCGGCGAAACCCTCGTGATCCGCTGGGGCAGCCGATTTTAGGCCGAGCGGGTTCGAGCCAGACTCCAAACCGCACTGGCGACCAAGACACTCACCAGATTAGCCAGCATGTCGAGCGGATCCCAAGCACGCTGGGGGATCGCTAACTGCGAGATTTCCGAAAGAATCCCGTGGATCAGTAAAGCTGCTACAGCCCACAATTCCGTACGACGTCCGAAGCGTGTTGCAACAAGTAAAACCGCGAAAGTCATTACGAGATATGCGGTCGCATGCGCCCCGTACCCAAAGATCGTGTTTGCCCGGACTGACCCCCAATCGCGCAGCACTCGGAGCAGTCTGGGAACCGAAGGATGGAGCAGGAGTGTGGTTCCCCCACACAAGGCCACAGCGACCAGTCCGGTCCGCGCCCATCCCACTGTTGAATTCGTTGAGTTCGACATAGTCGGCAAGATCGCAGGATGTGTCTCAACCTGCCCCACCCGGGACAAGTTCGTGACAGTTTACGGCAAGGGCTCTGGCCGGGGAAAGACAGACTTTTGAGAACGATCATCCCAGTGCGAGGTCGCACGGGAGTGGAACAGTCGGCGATTTCGGAGATATCGCCGACTGAAACGTGACCCATCTCGCGAATTGAAGGACGCAGTTCGCGCGGTGAACCCTGCTGGCTTTGGATCATTCATGCCCTACCCCACTCTGACTGAGGAATCGATGGATCGCCTGACCAAGCGAACTTCGACAGCTCCCAAGCTGGTGCTGGAACCAGTTCGTGAGAGTTCGCGGCTGGATTCGCACCCACTGGCAGCGGGGCGATACTTAATCGGATCCTCGCCCGATTGCGATATTATGATCGCCATCGGCGGGGTCGCTCCGCAGCATTGCCTGATGATCGTGGGGGCCAATAAGACCATCGTCAAAGCGATTTCGCCGCTGACCTGGATCAACGATGGCCCGCTGACCGAAGCGGTTCTCAAGCATGGTGAGCGGCTCATCCTGGGGCCGGTCGAACTCCGTACGCGGCGTCCCGAGGTCACCGAGTGGATCGAGCTGCGCGAGCGAGATCCCGCTCCGCCCACTGCTCCGATCTCCTACGAGCCGCCACAGATTGAAGAGCTGCTCGACCACGCGCGGCAACAATTGCAGTCGGTGATCGATGAGGCACCCAGTCGGCCAGAGTCTTGGGCCGACGACCTCTCGCTGGCCGAAGCGGTCCAGCGGCACTCAGCGGCTGCGGAGTCAGTCGCACCGGTCATGACCGCTCCAGGCTCCCAGCAGTCTGAGCGAGAGTCGATCGTGGCGGCCCAGCGCGCACTCGATCAGCGAGAACTGGAGTTCACGGAGCGCTCCCGCGCGCTCGACTACATCGGGACTGAACTCTCGACTCGGGAAGAGCAACTGCGGTCGAGGGAGGCTGCACTTGATGCACGACAATCGCAGGTCGAGCAGTGGCTGGCCGAGTTCGAGCAACGACAACAGGCACTCTCCGCTCAGGAGCATGCACTGCAAGAGCGGAATGAGGCCGAGGCGAACGCCTCGCGGATGATCGTGGAGATGACGCGCTCGCTGGAAGAGGAGCAGTTGCGACTGCGACTACTCGATGATTCGGTTCGCGAGCAGGTGTCCGCACTGGAGCGGCGGGCACTGTTCATTTCCGAGCGGACTCAGGCACTGGAGACCCAAGAGACTGAATTCCGGGCACGAGCCGAATCCCGGCAACAGCAGGCCCAGGCCGTTCAGACTTTCGCAGCGATCGGCCCCGTCGACACCAGCGCTGTCGAACTCCGAGAGGCCGCCGTCACTCAGCGAGAGGCGATACTGACCTCTTCTCTGGCAGCCTTGCAGGCGACTCGGGAACAGATCTCGAGAGAGGCGACCGAACTGGAGCAGCGGTTCACCGAACTCCTCAGTCGCGAGCAGTCCGTACAGGGGCGAGAGTCGGCTCTCGCGGAGCAGACGAATCAGGCCGAGGCGCGCATCCGTGAAGCGACTGCCCTCTCCTCGAAGCTGGCTGAGCGTGAGGAAGCTGTCGCGGCCTCGCTGTCCACCGTCACCCAACGTGAATCCACCCTGCAACAGCGGCGAACCGATGTCGACGGGCGTGAGCGGGAACTTCGCGGCTTGCGGTCCGAGTTAGATATCCGGGAAGAATCTCTCAACCAGCAGTTCAGTCAGCTCCAACTGGATCGATCAGCTCTACGTGCCGCCCAGTCGAAGCTGCAACTGGCGGAGCAGTCGGCGAATCAGCGACTGGCGGATCTCGATTGGTCGACCCAACAGCGGACGAATGAGCGGGACGCCGAACTGGAACAAGGCCGACAGGAATTGGCGGCTCTCACTGCGGAATGGCAGGCGAAGACGAGCGAGTTGCGAGAGCAAATCGCTTTGAGAGAAGCCCGACAACAGGAGTTGGAATCACAAGCCCAGTCTCTGGCGGCACGTGAGCAAACGTTATCGGATTCGACCCGTTTGCTGACCGAACGCGAACGGGAACTGTCCGAGGCTCTCTCCCTGTTCGAACTCTCTCAGGCCGCGAACTCCGATCAGACACCGCTCGAGAACGTAACGGCTCTCGTGGTGGATCGAACCGAGATCGACAACGAACGGCAGGCCCTGGCCGCAGAACGCGCCCGGCTGGCCTCCGAGCGGCGTGAATTCGATGAGGCCCGTTCGACATCTCAGGCGGAAAAACAGGACTCTCGTGACTCCGAGTTCGAGACGACGGAGGTCGCGAGTCAACTCCTGGCTCTCGTCTCAGAGCGCCAGTCGCTGGCGCAGTTGCGTGAAGACTTGCTGCAGGAGCAGCGGGAACTGCGTCAGGAGCGGGATGAGATCCGCCATGCACGCGATCAGTTTGACCAGGACTATGAGCAGTTGCTGGCCATCAAAACGGAGTCGTCGAGCGAGCGAGACATGTATCTTCTGGAGCGTCAGGATCTCATCTCGGAGCGTCAATCGCTGGTGGATCGTGAACGTCAGATGCAACAGGCCGAAACGGAGGTCGAGCAACTTCGACTCGCAGCCGCCCAGTTACAGACGGAGGCTGAGACCACCAGGCATCAGATGATCACCCAGCGTGTTCATCTGGAGGAGGAATGGGCGTCACTGCGGCAGGAGCGTGCCGAACACAAGCGAGCCGAGTCGGAACTGGATGTGCAGCGAGAGGAGCTGACTCTGCTGGCCCAGCAGTTGACCGACCTGCAAGTGGGAGGCGAAGAGTCGATTCCAGAACCGGACGCGACCACCCATTCGCGACTTGTTCGAGCGATCATGGAGTCACCAGTTGCAGTCATCGAGACGGCGGATGTTCCGGCGAGTTTTGAGTCTGTCGAAGCCTCGGCGGACCAAGCCTTCGACACGCAGTCCCCAGACCCATTAGCAGGCTTCGCCAGCTTCTCATCGATCGGGGCCGAGGTGGACGCCGACCTGCCTCCGGAGATCGCAGCTCTTCTGCGGAAGTCGAACGAGTCAGTGAGTCCACCGACCGTTCAGCCGCTCAGCACACCTACTTTCGAATCTCATCTTCCAGAGGTTGGCTCGGGAAATTCCTCCATGGATGACCGAGAAGAACAGCGGCTGCTCGATCTGCTCGGTCGATCGTCGGAGTCGTTTGTCGACGCCGCGCTCGCGAACGTCGGGATTGAGACAGACAAGTACAATGTCGTTGAGGACGAGTTGGAGTCCGATACTGCTCTGGCGACGGATTGGGATGGCGATACCAGCGAGCCGGTGAGAGGCTCTGTGGCAGAAGGTCGCCGCGAACCAGATCGTATCGAACGTGAACAGGGGAACTCTCCGCTGAGTCAGAATCGATCGCATCCGTTTCACGAAGCGGTGAAGCGTCCGGCCACCCCAGAGACGACCCCCGCCGCAGCAGAACTGCGATCCCGACTCTCCGACATGTTTGGCATCGATCTGGGTCGGTTGCGTCAACCTGGTCCACAGTCGACCGAGGACTTCACATCGCCCCCCGAGGAATCGATGGAGGAGGAGCAGGCTCCTCCCGAAAGCTTTGACGAACCGGAACCAGAAGAGCTGCTGGTCGAAGCGGAACAGACTCCGGACCCCGCTTCCACGATCGACGAGTCCCTGGATCCCGTCGCGGCTTACATGGAGCAACTGCTGGCCCGCACCCGCAAGTCTCGGGATTCTGGACAGGCGAAAGCGGAGCCGGTGGCCCCCAAGCCCGTGATGCCAGTGATTGTTCGAGAGGAACCCAAAGTTCAACTGGCTCCGCCGCCGGAAGAGGAACCCGCTCCAGTCCGGCAGACCCGCAAGCTCGAAGCTGTGGATAAGCAGGCCATGCGGGCCAATCTCGACTCGTTCCGTTCCATCGCGAACACCCGGGCGCGGTCCGACGTGGCGCGTTCGGAATTGCGGAGACTGAAGATCACCGAGAAGTTAAAGCAGATATTCCTCGCGATCAGTGGCGGGATCGCCTTAATTCTGATCAGTACTGAACTGTGGACGACGCGCCGTTACCGACTGGAAATGTCAGCCGCCTTGCTCGCGACGGCATTTCTGGGGTGGGACTACTACCGCACGCAGAAACGGCTGCGAGAGTTAGAAGCAATCGCGCCGCCGGAACTGGAGACTCCGAACGAGGAGGAGGAGAGTGAAGGGGCATAAGGGGAGCGGCCAGTGGAAACTTCCCGTAGCCTGGACCCCTAGGTCCGGGCGGAATGGACTCAGTTCTCCACTGCGAAAGTGACATATCACCAACGACTCTCTTGGCTCCCGTAGAAAGTCTCTCTTCAGGCCCGAAGGGCTGGCCATTCTTCCAGCCAGGGCTGAAGGCCCTGGTTCCGGCGTCCCCGCGAGAAGCCAGGCCTGAAGGGCCGACCGTTGGGTTTTCGCCAGCGAATGGCCGGGCCTTCAGCCCTTCGGAAGCCTAACGCCGACAGACCAGGGGCGTTGCCCCTGGCTGGATGAATGGCTGGCCCGTGGGGCCGGAGGAAGGAACTTGAGCGATTCCCGCTGCGGGTGATGCAAGAATTCCGCAGTGGCGGACTCGGGGTCCGTTCTAAGAATAACCATCACTGGCCGCTCGCCGTAAAGGGTCTTTCTCAGTGGCCGTGATGCCCCTGACCCCGCTCTTGCAACGTGGTCGGGGCACCGAGCAGACCGAGAATGCCCAGCCCGTAAAATGTGTACTCGACATCGGCGATCGTGTCCCACTCCGCAGCCCGAAACCCGCCGGTTGGAAGTTCCAGATTCTTCTCCACATAGAGCCGTAAAATCGGCGGGTCGACGAGAGCGGCCACCTCAATATCCTGAGCGGTCAGCACTGCCGTGAACGTCGACAGACCATCGGCAATCGGAATTCGACTGTTGGCCAGAAACGCCGCATCATCGGTGCGGACATCCACCAGAAACGCGGCAATGTCCTCGCGTAATTCGGCATCCACCCGCCCCTGCATGTGCAACAGCGCACACGCCGCAGCTGTGGGATTTGTTCCGCTGCGTTTCATCGGAGCGATTTCAACGAAGCCGCCGTCATCGCGTTGGCGGTCGTAGATAAACTGGGTGAGGGCATTCGGCCGGGGCACGGTTTTGCCGAGCAGTTGATACGTCAGCACGACGAGGAATGAGTGGTAGGTGCTGCTCGTCGCCCCTTCGGTCCCCTTCGCATACCCACCGTCTTTCATCCTTAGCGATTCGAGTTTCGCGGCGATCTGCTCGGGCCAATCGGCAGGCTCTGCGGCCAGCGGGTCTTTTCCCCCGGCCAACTGGATCATGGCCGACATCGACAACCAGTTCATCAGGTCGATCACGCCCAGCGTTCGCCAGTCAAAGGTCCGTAAGTATTCGTGTACCCGCGAGGCAATCTCCGGACTCAACTCTCCCAGAAGTTGCAGCCCCCGCACCGCAAACGAACTGTAATAGAGGTCCGATCCTCCCTCCCTCCCCGTGAATCCGCCATCCGGCAGCTGCTTGGAAAGCAGGAAATCGCGATGTCTCTGCCGCCTTTCCACTGGCAAATACCGCAACCCGGCCGTGAGCCGTTCCGCCAGACGTACGAGATACGGAAGCTGAGACATGCAGGGAAGGTCTATCGATGACGGTAGGGCAACAGGCAGTTGGGGGTTGGCGGGAATCTGCGCGAACTTCCGAACTGTATCAGTTCGGCCAGAAAAGCCCACGGGTTGCGACCCGTGGGCGTTTTCCTCTCTCGGGAACACTGTCCGCGACTCCCGGAGTCCACTATCATTCGGGGCTGCGTACATTGTGACCACTGCTGGACTTGCGACGGAACCGTCCATGGGAATTGAATTCAAGCTGCCCAATCTTGGCGAGGGAGTCTCCTCTGCCGACATTGCCGAAATCCTGGTCAAGGAAGGAGAGACCGTCTCCGTAGGCCAGATTGTGATGGAACTTGAGACGGATAAAGCCGTTGTTGAGCTGCCCTGCCCTGTGGCCGGGGTCGTGGGTCGAATTCTGGTCGCCGAAGGAGCCACGATCACGGTGGGGCAGGCGGTCATGGTCATTGAGGGGACTGTCGCTGCTGCTGTATCGGCAGCGGCTCCGGGCGCTCACGCTCCCGGCTCGAAGCCCGTCATGAGTCCGGCTCCCGCTAAGGCTGCTCCCGTAGCTGCGGTCGCCTCTCAACCCTCAACCCTCAACCCTCAACCCTCCTCCGGCCCCGTGGAGTTCAAGCTCCCCAGCCTCGGCGAAGGGGTCACGTCTGCCGATATCGCCGAGATCGCGGTCAAGGAAGGCGACACGATCACGAACGGCCAGATCCTGATGGAACTGGAGACCGACAAGGCCGTCGTCGAACTGCCCAGTTCCGTCGCGGGCCGTATTAAGAAACTGCTGGTTAAGGCTGGTGAGTCGATCAAGCCGGGACAGGTGCTGCTGGTTGTCGAGGGGGTCGCAGCTGGGGTGGCTCCGGGCGCTCACGCGTCCGGCTCGAAGCCAGCTCTTGCCGGTTCCTCGACAGCGAGCCCTCACATCTCACCGCCGACCCAGCCCTCGACAACTCCTGCCCTGACGCCCACTCTGGTGGCGGCACCGGTCCTCACCGCTCCACCCTCCACCCTCAACGGTCCCCCCGTGCCCGCGGCTCCCGCGACCCGCCGGCTGGCCCGCGAACTCGGAGTCGACATTCAGCAGGTCAAGGGCACCGGACCCGGCGGACGCATCACACAAGAGGACGTGCAAGCCTACGTCCGTGGCAAATTGCAGCAGCTAGCGGTCGCTCCCTCGAAGCCGTCCCGCATGGTCTCTGCCGGTGGCATCTCCGCCCCGCCACTCCCCGATTTCGCCCGTTTCGGCGTCACCGTTCGTGAGCCAATGGGCAAGATCGCCCGCACAGCTGCGGAGAACCTGACCGTGTCGTGGAACGTGATTCCACACGTGACGCAGCACGACAAGGCCGATATCACCGACCTCGAAGCCGCTCGCAAGCGATTCGGCGAGGGGATCGGCAAGAACGGGCCCAAGGTCACGATGACCGCCATCGTGATGAAGGCCCTGGCCACCGCGCTGCAAGCGTTCCCCAAGTTCAACAGCTCCCTCGATCCGGAAACCAACGAGATCGTGCTGAAGAAGTACTACAACATCGGCTGCGCGGTCGATACGCCCAACGGTCTCGTTGTGCCAGTCGTGCGCGACTGCGACCAGAAGAGCATTTTGGCCATCGCGGGCGAGCTGACCGATCTAGCGGGCAAGGCTCGCGAGCGGAAGCTGTCGATCGACTCGATGCAGGGAGCGACCTGCACGGTGACGAATCTCGGCGGCCTGGGCGGCATCGCCTTTACCCCCATCGTGAACTACCCCGAGGTCTGCATCCTGGGCATGTGCCGGTCGCAGATGGAACTGAAGCTGGAAGACGGCAAGGTCGTCGAGCGGATGATGCTGCCGATCTCGCTCTCCTACGACCACCGCGTCATCAACGGCGCCGACGCCGCCCGCTTCGTCACCGCTTTGTGCAACATGCTCGCTGACCCGTTCCAGTTATTGGCGGCATGCTAAGCGGTGTGAGGCTTGGCAAACGCCCGTTGAGCTGCGACGCGAAAGCTCTGCGCAGCGGAGTACGGAGCCACGGAAGGTGGGGTGCCCCAGACGCTGCTTTGAGCGTGTGGATTGCAGAGCAACACGAGGTGACAGAGGACAAATGGCCCCGGTTATTCCTCTATTCCTGCCTCATCCAGACATGCCAAGCGTTGTCTGGTTTGCAGAGCAACAGGAGGAGAAGGAGAACCAGCTCACTCCTGATGTCCCTCTTCCTGCGTCACCCAGGCGCTCAAAGCAGCGTCTGGGTCACCCCGCCACTCTGCTCGCAAAGCGTCAGGGTGTGCCACCCGCTGGGTTGCACCTTACCTTGGACTAAGCACTTGGTGCGCCGCCACGAATCCCTTCATCATCGGCGGTGCAACTTCGATCAGATTGGGGAACACTTGCAGGATTCGGCCGGTCTCCCAGCTATGCAACAGCACCCGTCGCAGATGCTTCATCGGCTGTAAAGAGACGACAGGCTGCTCCAACATGAAGTCATACAGCACCTGCTCCCCCGGATAAATGAAGCCGTTATGATCAGGTGCTCCGACGGTTACGAGAAGCTCTTCAACCTCTGGTTTGTCGTGCTTATCAATCAGCCGAATCAGCTCGCTCCAGAGTTCGCGAGCACTGTGATCAGTCTGATAGTGGAACGACAGCTCAAAGCCGTTTCGAAGGAAGAATAGTGAGGCAGGAGCACCGACACAGATTGGAGTTGCTAGAAAACGCCAGCTACGATCCGTGGACTGAAAATCGATCTGGGGGGCCGTTACTGGGAGTGGACCAAGTCCAGTTGTAACGCCAACTTCTGGTTTGAAACAGTAGTCGCGGAGTGCCGTCAACAATGCTTGCCTCTCAGGTGAACGTGGGGGCAAATCCGGGAAGCCTCGATTGCCTTCGGCCCACACGAACACCATGAGCCCTCGAAGATGTTCGTAGTCCTCCGGTGGAGCGTCGTAAAGTGTAGTCCGGACAGCGGTAAACAGGGCGTGGGCTTGTCGACGCTTGGACTCCGCAAACTGAGTACAATCCAGTCGCGTTCGCCCCTGTTCACCATCAACGACGAAGTCAGGTGGTTCCGAGCCCCGCACAATGTTTCTGTAGGGGCGTCCCCCCCGAGCAAGACAGAAGTCGGTAGAGAACTTCTGTAAGTGGAACTCTTCCAATGCTTCCTTTGTGATCGCCTTTTGCCAAGGGAAGGCGTGGATGGGCGTCTCAGAGCAGATCATGAGTCGCGGTTCACCAGACAAGGTGTCGTTGCCCGTCATTCCTTGAAACGGTGGTGGAAGCCATGCCGCACCGCGGACGATCATTTTAGACATTTGAATGTCCGATTTTACATTTATCGGAAGCATCACCATGTGACTTGTTGGGCGGGAGTCCATGATCTGTGGCTCTGTCATAACTTCCGATCCTTCGAATGTGTGCTGGGTGCTGCCAAACAAAGCTATCTCCGCCAAAGTGCGGTGGGACTTCTCACAGTGCGGCCTGAAGCAACAGATTGGCATCGGTTGTCGATTCGACTACTGGCATGCCAGCGGCCAAGTAGTTATAGAAAACACGACTCATCGGGCAACAACCTCTTCCGGCAGGTAGTCCCAGACATCGCATTAGATGTCAGGGTGACGCAGGAACAACAGGGAGGGATCAGCAGCCCAGTAGTTTCTCCAAGTCGACGGGCACGCGTCAACCCGCTTGTGGTTGTGCAACCCAGTCGCTGAGAGCCTGTGCCACCCTTGCCTGCGATTATGCATGCGGTATGGCTCGCGAGGCGAAGCAGAGCTTCGGGGATATGCGGTCCCAAGCGGAGCTTGGGACCGAGAGTCCCTCCCTACTCCCTACTCCCCATCCGGCGGGGCCAGCAAATCCCCGCGCCGCTCCTTGGTCCGCATCAGGCTCTGCTCCGCTTGCCACTTGGCGATTTCTTGGTGGTTACCGTTGAGGAGAACTTCAGGGACGGGCATCCCCCGGTACTCGCGGGGCTTGGTGTATTGGGGATGTTCGAGCATTTGCGACTCGGCGAACGAGTCGTAGCGGCTGCTGGTTTCGTCGCCGAGGACGCCGGGGATCAGGCGGATGACGGAGTCGATGATCAGCATCGCGGGGACTTCTCCGCCGTTGCAGATGAAGTCACCGACCGAGATTTCCAGCGGCTTCAAGCCCTGCACAATCCGGTCGTCGAAGCCTTCGTACCGACCGCACAGCAGCAGCAGCCGGGACTGCTGCGACAGTTCCTGCACGAGCGATTGCGTGAGCGGACGGCCCTGCGGAGTCAGCATTACCAGTTGTCCCGGCTCGGGGGCCGCAGCCTGCACCGCTTCGACGCACTCGAACACCGGCTCGCAGCGAATCAGCATCCCCGGCCCGCCGCCATAGGGGCGATCATCGACCGAGTGATGCTTGCCGACCGCCCAGTCGCGGATGTTCCACGCCTGAATCTCGACCAGCCCAGCATCGATCGCCTTCTTCAGCAGGCTCTGCTGGAGATAGCTGTCGAAGAGCGCCGGGAAGAGGGTGAGGAGGTCGAAACGCATGGGGGGAACGTTGAGGGTTGAGGGTTGAGGGTTGAGGGTTGAGGGTTGAGGGTTGAGGGTTGAGGGTTGAGGGTTGAGGGTTGAGGGTTGAG
>JAYTCW010000589.1:0-4620 GCA_043736295.1 Planctomycetota bacterium
GTCATCCTTGACCTCCCTCCCAGCGCCAACACACTCCCACTCACTATCGGCCAGTCATACGACATCCAGCTATTTCTGTAAAGTGCGCTGTAGTGGTAGAACCTTGAGGCCAGCCAGTCGGTGACGGCGTGCCTGATTTCTGAGCCACGATCCCAGAGAGGTGGGCCAGTCGCTTGGTCTTGGAATTCCTCGTTCTTGGTATTCACGGACCAGAACGGCATGTCGATAGCTGCGTCCGGTCGGTGGTTCATTTAGAATTCCCGGCTCTGTCGTCCGCTGTGCCCCGAAGGCTCCTCGCATGGATTTCATCCGTTTCTGCATCGAGAACCCCGTTAAGGTCACGGTGTGCGTGCTGCTGTCGCTGCTGTTCGGGATTGTTTCGCTGATTGCGACCCCGGTGCAGCTGACGCCCGATGTCTCCGAACCAGAAATTACTGTCACCACCGTGTGGCCGGGGGCCAGCGCGCAAGAAGTCGAACGCGAGATCACTGAGGAGCAAGAAGAACAGCTGAAGAGCGTCGAGGGGCTGCGGGAGTTTAAGAGCGAGAGCCGCGACGGGGCCTCGACGATTACGTTGCGGTTTCCGGTCGGCACACCCTTGGCCGATGCTCGGGCGCGGATCAACGACAAGCTGAATCTGGTGGCGAAGTACCCGGTGGATGCTCGCGAGCCGACGATCAGCGAGGGAGCGGCGAACACCGAGTTCGTGTGCTGGATCATCCTCAAGCCGCTGCCGCCCACTCAACAGGAACTGGCGTCGTTCGTCGAGGTCCACCCGGAGTTGAAGGAGCCGCTGAAGAAATACCTTGATGGCAGTCGACCTGTCGATCTCGGTCGGCTGAACGGGTTCATGGCGAAGTTCCCGGTCATTGAAGAGTTATTGCGGGGTCGGGCTGATCCGACTCGCATGAAAAAATTTACCGAGGACTTCATCGAAGCCCGCTTCGAGCGAGTGCCGGGGGTCGCCGCCTCGAACGTCATTGGCGGTCAAGAAGAGGAGTTTCGCGTTGTTGTCGATCCAGCCAAGCTGGCTGCTCATCATCTGACAGTGGCTGACCTGCAGCGGGCGCTTCGCGAGCAGAATACCAACGTCTCTGCGGGGGCTATCTGGGAAGGCAAGCAACGCAACATCGTTCGCACCCTCGGCCAGTTCGATACCGCCGAGAAGGTCGGCGAAGCCATTGTCGGCATCCGCGACAACGCCCCGGTGCGAGTTCGCGACCTCGGCACGGTCGGCATCGACTACAAAAAGCCCGACGGGGTGGTCCGCCAGAAGGGAGTGGATGGGCTGGCCATCAACTGTCAGCAGGCCCCCGGCACTAACGTCCTGGAAATCATGGGGCCACCTCGCAAACAACTCGACCTCGACCACGATGGCCAGATTACCGAGTTTGAACTCTCGGAGTCACGTCGCATCCACGGAGACAACCTGCGGATCGCCATTGAGGAGCTGAACTCCGGCGTCCTCGCTCAGAAGGGACTCGTTCTGGAACAGGTCTACGACCAGACCGAATACATTCACTCGGCGGTCGATATGGTCGAAGAGAATATCTACTCGGGCAGCATCCTGGCATTGCTGGTGCTGTGGGTCTTCCTGCGAAACGTGCGCACCGTGGCGGTCATCGGCATCTCGATCCCGATCAGCGTCATCGCGTCGTTCATCTTCATCAAGGCCCTGGGACGCTCGATCAATGTCATCAGTCTGGCAGGGATGGCGTTCGCGGTCGGGATGGCGGTCGACAATGCCATCGTCGTGTTGGAGAACATCTTCCGCCGCTATGAGCTGGGTGAGTCCCCGGAAGTCGCCTCGATCAAAGGGACCGCCGAAGTCTGGGGCGCGGTGTTCGCCAACACCTGCACTACGCTGGCCGTCCTCATCCCCATCATCCTGATCGAGGGCCAGGCCGGGCAGCTGTTCCGCGACATCTCGATTGCGATCACGTACGCCAACGTGTTGTCGATGGTGGTGTCATTCACCGTCGTGCCCGTGGCCGCGTTTTATATCCTGAAGCCACATCCCGTCCTGGCCGATGGGACGCAGGGCATTGGCTCCGCGAGCCCGTTCGGGACCGAGGTCGAGAAGCCGGGGCTGATTACCTCAATGGTCAATCTGTTCATCCAGTGGTTGAAGCTGATGATGACGATGCCCGGTGGAGCACTGATCCGATTTGGGATCGTGGTCTTGATGGTGGCGGGGTCGTACTGGGGTTCGCAGCTGATGATGCCGAAGATGGAGTACCTGCCGGAAGGGAATCGTAATCTGGTGTATGCAATACTGCTGCCGCCCTCGGGGTACAACGTCAACCAGATGATCAAAGTCGGTCGCCGCGTTGAGGATGACATGGCGAAATATTGGGAGGCCGAAGCAGGTTCCCCCGAGGAGGCTGCACTCGATGGCCCCCGAATGAAGAACTTTTTCTTCGTCGCGCGGGGAGGTCGACTGTTCATGGGGGCGGCTGCGGAAGACCCGCTGAGCGCGGGCGGGATGTTGCCCGTGATCCGCAAGGCAGCCAGCCAAATCCCAGGGACTTATGCGTTTGTCGTTCAATCAAGCCTGTTTCAGAGCGGCCTCTCCGGGGGGCGATCGATCGATGTCGACATCACGGGGCCGGACATCAGCCGCCTCAATCAGCTGGGTAGCATGGTGTTTATGCAGTCAATGGGGATCGGGCCGTATGAGGGGAAGGGGGTCTTCCCTCCCATGACGATGTCTGCCGATGGAACCCCGGTTCCGACCGGGCATCAGGTGACCCCCAAGTCGAACCTCGAGTCGACCAACCCGGAGCTGCATGTCTTGCCGAACTGGGAGCATGCGGCGGACCTGGGAGTCTCGACCGAGGAACTCGGCTATGCGGTCAATGCCCTCGTCGACGGCGCGTACGCCGGGGATTACTGGCACAACGGGCGGAAGATCGATCTCGTCATCTATGGGGCCGATGAGTACGCCCGGCGGACGCAGGACCTCGAAAACCTGCCGGTCAGCACCCGTTCCGGCAAGGTCGTGAACATCTCCAGCTTGGCCCATGTGAAGGCCACCGGCGGACCCGAGGTCGTCAACCATATCGAGCGGCAACGCTCCATCACGATCCAGATCAAGCCGAACTCGTTGATGGCTCTGGACGAGGCGATCTCTCTGGCCGACGAGAAGATCCGCCAGCCGCTCCTCGGTTCGCCTCTCACGGAAGGCGGGCTCTATCAGATCCGCTTTGCTGGCACAGCTGACAAGTTGCAAGACACGAAACGGGCGATGCAGGGGAGCTTGCTCATGGCGGGGTTGATTACCTACCTGCTGATGTGTGCTTTGTTCGAGTCGTACTTTTACCCGCTAATCATCATGACCAGCGTGGCGCTCGGCATGGTCGGCGGGTTCGCTGGATTGGCGATTCTGAACATCTACTTCAAGCAGCCGATGGATACGCTGACGATGCTGGGGTTTGTGATTCTGATTGGGGTGGTGGTGAATAACGCGATCCTGATCGTGCATCAGGCGCTCCAGAACATGAAGGGGGGCATGGACCATCAAGCGGCCATTCTCGACAGCACGCGGACTCGGCTGCGTCCGATTTTTATGAGTACGATTACGACGGTGCTGGGGATGCTGCCGCTGGTGGTGCCGATGCCGTCGTGGAATGCCAGCGGCAAGATGGTATTCATTCCTGGAGCGGGCAGCGAACTCTATCGTGGACTGGGGAGCGTCGTTCTCGGCGGACTGATTGTGTCGACGGTGTTCACGCTGGTCCTGATCCCGCTGAGCTTCAGCTTGGCCCTCGACGCGAGGCAGTTCTTCGCCCGACTGTTCGGTCGAGCGGCCCCCGTGCCAGCGGTTCCATCCGTGATGTAGAACGGAATTTATTCCGTTCCGAGAGAGATGCGCCAACCTGCCAATGCTCGCAGAAGTCGACGGGCGGGTGGTCAATCCCACAATCCGGACATGTCCCGCCGCTGGTCTTCGAGGGTGAGAAGAACGGAATGAATTCCGTTCGACGAAGCGAAATCGCATTCTTCCGTTGACTTTCGAATTACATGTTCCGACAATCGTTGTCCAAACAACACTTCGGGTACTCCGCACATGTCAGCAGCTCGCCCCGCCAAATCGGCCTCCTCGAAGCGTCGGTTCGATTCGGTCGAACAGGCCGCTTATCTGAATTTGTGGAGGACGTATGACCTCCTCAAAGCGTACGAGGACCGCCTCTTCGGGGCTCATGATCTCTCGGCACAGCAGTACAACACGCTGCGACTCTTGCGGGCGGTCCATCCTGGGCGGGTGCCGACACTGGAACTGGGAAATCGACTGGTGTCGCGGGCACCTGACATGACGCGCCTGCTCGATCGCTTGGAGGCCCGCGCACTGATCGATCGTGAACGGCTCAGCGAGAACCGCCGGGTGGTGCTCATCGGCATCACCCCAGCGGGAGCCGATCTCCTCGACTCGCTCGCCGACCAGGTCCGCGAGTGCCATGAGCAACAACTAGGGCACATGACACCGCAGGAGCTGTCCTCGCTCAACAAGCTGCTGAATCGATGCCGTGAACCGCACGAGCCGCCCGATTCGCACTGGCCACCGACCACTTGAAGCGACGGTCATGTGTGTCGACTTTCGTTCCGCGAAAGCACGCTCTT
>JAYTCW010000590.1:0-17608 GCA_043736295.1 Planctomycetota bacterium
ATGCGTCACTTGTCAGAAGATGGACGCGTTGCTGGCCTCCCTGGAGATCACCGCCAAGGAAGTGGTCTCCGCGAACAAGACCAAGCTGGGAATCCCCGAGGCGCTCGCTCTGGTCGGTCAATGCACCAAACTCGTCGTCAGCAAGGGGACCAAGGGGTACGAGTTCGATCTCAAGAAAGACCCCAAGACTGCCGAAGAGTTGCAGGCTCTGGTGATCGGCCCGACGGGGAACCTGCGAGCGCCGACGATCCGCCAGGGCAAGACCCTCTACGTGGGGTTCCAGCTGGAAACGTTCACCGCCGCCCTAGGCGGGAAGTAGGCGTGCGTTCGGCGTGAGCCGGACGAGTCACCAACCCGACGCGTCAGCGAGGGCCCGAGGCATGCTACCAAGACGCACCGAGACCGGTATCTGAGCCCCCCAACGGCTCGCACTCCCGCCGTCCGCCCAAGAGCGTCCGCCCTCGCTGACGCGTCGGGTTGGTGAGCCAGTGAACTTAGTTTTCGGCCCCCTTGGCCACCAGACGTAATCCGATGCCGTAGTGTATCACGCCTGCTAGGATCAGATTCCCGATACTCAACAGGATCTCCCAAGAATATCCCATGTATTCTCCCCCAATCCCATTGCCAACGCCCCAGAGACCCATCAGAAAAATGCCCCATGCGAGGAGATTGCCACCCAATGCGATTACCGCAGCGAAAACAACCGCAATGACGGGCACCGCCCAGTTGACGGAGATAGAAAACAAAGCCGACAGATGTACCGCCAACACCACGCAGGTGTAGTAGTAGATAATGAACAGAGCATAGCCGGGGAACCGCGACACTTCATTGAGAAAATCGCCGAAAATCGGCGCTGCACTCAAGCTTAGAACAACCAGAGTTGGAACCAGTCCGAGCATTGCCCCCCCAATCTTGGAATAGACGATCTCAGGAATTGACTTCGGCAATGTCAGCAGAGTCGACCACGTCTGATTGATTAGCTCCGGACGAAACAGCTTTCCTGCGAGGAAGCAGAGTTCAAGAGGTAGCAGTCCCCAAAAGATTGTGTATACCATGGCGACACTCGCGTTTCGAGAACTCTCCCAGTAGTCCTCTCCAAACAATACCGAAGTGTACACAATCGTGGTGAAGAGGACGGCATAAAGCACAGATTTAATCAGGATCGCTCGCATGCCACCACCAACTTGGCGAAAATCCTTCCACCCTAAAGCCCAATTCCATACGGTACTGGAGTTTCGCTTCGTACGAGTCAAGAGTCGTACAAATAGGCTCGCCCGTTGTGGACCGCCGCTCATATGGCTCATTGTCACCCGGTCGAAAACAAGCCACGACACCAGAAATAGGCCAAAACCCATTGCCAGATTCGATATGACTTGTGGACTCCACGGACTCCCCTTGAAGGATGTAGAGAGGATCTCGAAGTAGAGCCGACCACTGGCTGACCAAGAATTGAGAGGGAGTACGACCTTCTGCATGAATGTGTCGCTGATTCTTTCAGTGACCCAGCCCAATTGAACTAAGTACTGAATCACCCCCCAACAGACGAAGGGAGCCAAACGACCTGCCACTAGCAAGATGAACGTCCAAGAACAAGCCGAAGCGCTACTGGGTCTCCACACCGAACAGAGTAACCCGAGGTTGCCAACAAGCACCAGATGCGAGAGCAGCATCAGGTAACTCGCCCAGATTTGGTGCCACGACACTCCTCCGAGCGTGACCGACATCCAAGTAAACGGAAACTGAATCGAGATCAATACCACAGCTGCCAACATTCGAGGCAACCATTTCCCCAACAGCAGAGATAATGGCCCAATATTTGCCATTCGCAACAGTCCCAACGTCTGCTGTTCTGTCTCTTCGCTAATCGCGATTGCGAAAAAAGTCCCGGCTGCCAATGTGATAAAGACCCAGTTGGCCCACGTCATCGCCTTAAACATTATCAAACCGGAGGCGGACATACTTTCATTTAGAAGCCATCCCAGCAGCAGAATCAGCACCACCACTGACGCCAGTCCCACGCGGAACAGGTGGCTCTTGATGTCGCGTGATTCGGTCCGTAGAGCCCGGACCAGCAGTGCGAGGGTTTTGTTCATGGGATCATCAGTCGTAGCCTGGACCCCCAGGTCCGGGCGAATGGGAGTTGGCTTTTCGCCCGGACCTGGGGGTCCAGGCTACGGTCCAGGCGACGAATGTTCACATCACGTCCGCACGCCCCGCTCGGTCAAGTCCATGAACGCATCATTCAGCTTCCGCTGATCCCGCTGGAACCCGGCGATCGGCACCCCCATCGCCAACAGCTGGGTCAGCATCGAGTTCGCGTCGATGTCAGCTGCGTCGGCAGTCAGCCGGAACTCGGGCTTGCCCTCGACCGGTTCGACCGTGGCGACCCCTTTCAAGGCGGGGAGCCGTGTCGCCCACTGATCGGTGTCGACCTCGATCCGCAGTCGGTAGACCGGGTGCCCGTCCTGCGCATACAGCAGGTCATCCATGTGTCCACTGTACTTGGTCATGCCGCGATCGATGATCGTCACGCTGTCGCATAGCTCGGCCAGTTCGCTGAGGATGTGACTGCTAATGAAGATCGTTTTCCCCATCCGCCGCAGCTCGCGGAGGATCTCCATCAGCTCGATGCGGGCACGCGGGTCGAGGCCCGAGGCCGGTTCGTCGAGCAGCAGCAAGTCGGGGTCGTTGACCAGCACGCGGGCGAGGCTCACCCGCTGCTGCATCCCGCGCGAGAGCCCCTGGATGAGGTCATCCTTGCGGCCCTCCATATCGGTCAAGGCAAGGACATCGCCCACGATCACCTCGCGGCGCTTCGACACATGCCCATAGGCAGCTGCGAAGAAGTCGAGGTACTCGTAAACGGTCATCTGCTTGTACATGCTGAAGTGGTCGGGCATGTACCCGAGTTTCTGGCGGATCGCTTTGACATCGGTGCGGACATCCATGCCGAACACGCGAATGCGACCGGTTTGCGGACGGAGCAGCGTGCAGATCAGCTTGAGGGTCGTCGTCTTGCCCGCTCCGTTGGGACCGACGAAGCCGTGGAGCGTGCCCGCCCCGACCTCGAAGCTGATGCCGTTGAGGGCGCGATGGTCTTTGAACAGGTGAGTGACTTTGTCGACTTCAATGACGGGGGAGCTCATGGGAAGTCCGGTTAGGGAAGAAGTGGGGAGTCGGGAGTCGGGACGACTTCCGTGGAGCGAGATCAGGGAAGAAGAGGGAGAGGAGGCGGAGCAGGGGTGGCCATGGACGGGTCGACCTGAGCGACAAACAGGACCTTGCCCGAGGCGGCGTATTCACTGGGAAGGAACTCGGCGGGGGCATCGCAGTAGACTAGAATCTGACCGCCTTCGAACGGGGTCGTTGCTGTCGGCACCGTTGTCGGAGCATCGGACTGGCCTCCGTATTGCGGAGTCAACTCGGTCGAGGTCGCGATCTGCACCAGATTCGCGATCAAGTTCTTCTCCTGCTGGGCTGGATCAATTCGACCGTACCCGTAGTAGTATTCCGTCGGGAACATGACGTTGATCGGCATCGCGGGGGACGAGTTCACCCATCCGTTCTCTTTCGGGGTCAGAACATAGCCCGTCAAGGAAACCCCCTGCGTCGTGGACATCAGATAGACCTGCGCATTGGCGGGAATCCCCGAGCCGAGCTGGACCTCGATACGGAGAGGGAGGAATTGAACTGAAGTGTTGGTCGGTGGGATCGCGTTTTTCAGTGCGGTTTCCACCGACTTGGTGTCCGGATTGAGATCCAACTTCTTCACCGTGATCGAGTAGTCCCCCTTCGCCTGCAGGACAGCGGACTCCTGATACGAGCAGGCCGAGTACGGGGGAATATCGGCCACGAGCGCCGCCTCGGGACGGTTCAGGATCTGGGCATTCCCGGAGAATCCCGAATCGACCGCGAACACCGCCGCATCCCCATGAGCCGGGATCACATACCCGCCGCCATCGGTGACGAACAAGCTGCCATGCTTGCGGAGAGCCACCCGCTGATTCCCCAGTGGGTAGGCGACCATCATCTCCCGCAGCCCGGTCGACTCGTTGTACCCGCGCTTCCCGACCTCGGCATAGAACCAACTGAACAGGACCACCGTCCCTAGAATCATGGCATACGTCATGCGAAAATCGCCCCGCTTGCGACTGACCAGCCAGATCCCCGGAAACAGAATCAGCAGATAGATGAAGGCCAGTACAAAAATCAGCGTCCAGTTATGATCGGGCCGGACCATGTTCCGCATCGTCTGGAACAGCTGGGTGGTGCCCGAAGTCGCGGGGTCGGAGTCGTACTGGTTGCCATAGTTGTTAGGGCCGGGAGCCGATTGAGCGACCTCGGTAATTAGTCCCGGAATCTCTCCCGCGTCTTGGACGATCCCCTGCCGCATGACGACGCCTTGCCCGACCATGAACCGATCAGCGGGGACGTTGAGATCCTCCAACGGGGACGGGAAGGTCAGCGGCTTTCCGTCGCGCCCATTGATGAGATAGAGCCGCCCACCGCGCCCGAGCCAATCGCGAAACGCCCGGTTGCGAACCTGATCCCAGCGCGGGACATGATCCAGCACCACGCTCCCCAGCGTTTCGATTCCCGGAGCTCCGATGGGGAAGTCGCTGTCACGGAAGACCTGAATCCCCTTGAGCGGGGAAGAGACTCCCTGGTCGGCAAACAGTTGCACCGCCACGGGAGCTGTGAACTCCCGGTCCAAGCGGGGCAAGTCGAATCCGTCCGAGCCTCTGGCTCCCCAGCTGACTCGAAAGTCGGGTTTGTCGCTGGCGATGTAGGGGAAGAATTGAACCGTCCGCGTTTCACCGGCAGGGATGTAGAAGCCGGGTTCAATGAGCGGGATGTCGGAACTGCCGACCCCTGTCTCCTTCGTCAGCGTCACATCCCCCTGGAATGCCTCGGTCGAGGGATTCAGGAGTTCGACCGTACAGAGGTTATAAGCATGCCGCTTATACGCCCCGTTGAATCCCCAGCGCATGTCCCGGACCTCCACAGCGCTGGCCAGCCCACTCCAGCCCGTCAAGATCGCCAGCAACACGGCGATCCGGAGCAGCCATGTTGAACTCGGATCACGACTTGGCCGATGGGAGTCCGCCAAGCCAGCGGCTCTGCGCCCAGCGGGAACGGTCGATAAGTCGCGCATGGATTTCGGCCTCGGGTGATGAGTCATCTACGCCGCAACGCATTCGAGTGTTGGAAGGATCACCGCATGATAGTGCCATCGCGTCAGATTTTCCCCGGTGGACATGTCACAGGGCAGTCGCGCGTGCATCAGAAAAGTGGGCAGCCCGCGTCTTCTGCCCCCACTCCCCCCTGGCGACGCGACTTTCCGTGAGGTCATGGCTGTGGGGAGAGGGCCGGAGTGAGGGGCCAGAGCGAGCGGTGTGGCCCCCTCACCCCATCCCTCTCCCCCACAGTGGAGTTCACTCCGAGGGCCAAACCGAATGTGGGGGAGAGGGGGCAGAAGCTGGCAGCTGCCGACTTACCTGACGCACACACCACCCGGCAATACTTCATCCTTTCATACTCGCCCATTGCCCTCACGATTCTGTAGACTAAGGCCCTAAGTCCCCACAGGAGGAATGACTCGATGATTCGATCAATTGCATCATGGTGGAGAGCGTCAAATTGCGCACTGAGATTGTTGTTCAGCTTGTCCTTCTCGCTGGCATCTTATTCAGTCGCCGCTGCCGAACCGGCTCTTCCAGTGCGGATCGAGTTCAACCGCGATGTGCGCCCGATCCTAGCCGATCACTGTTTTACCTGTCACGGGCCGGACAATAACAAGCGGGAGGCGGAACTGCGGCTCGATAGTGAACTTGGGCTGCGCGGGACGGCAGAGAAGCCGGGCGTGGTCGTGGCGGGGCAGCCGGACAAGAGCGAACTGGTTCTTCGGATCTTCAACACTGACCCCGAAGAGATGATGCCGCCGCCGAAGGCCGAGAAGCCGCTGACCGACCGGCAGAAGGCCATCCTTAAAACGTGGATCGAGCAGGGGGCCAACTGGCAGGGGCACTGGGCCTACGAACCGCTCCTGAAACCTGAACTCCCCACAGCTGAGGTCGGCCCGAACGGCAACGCGATCGATCACTTCATCCATGCGAAGCTGACCTCTCATCAGTTGCATCCAGCTGCGGAGGCCGACCGTGTGACACTCATCCGTCGGCTCTCGTTCGACCTCACCGGACTGCCGCCGAAGCCGGAAGAGGTCGCCGCGTTCGTCAGCGATCTGGGGCCCGATGCGTATGCTCAACTGGTCGAGCGGTTACTCGCTTCACCGCATTTCGGCGAACGCATGGCGGTCTACTGGCTCGACCTCGTGCGGTTCGCCGACACTGCCGGGTATCACAGCGACAACCCGCGCGACATCACGCCGTATCGCGATTACGTGATCCGCTCATTCAACGAGAACAAGCCGTTTGACCAGTTCACCACCGAGCAACTGGCGGGCGATCTGCTGCCGAATCCGACGACTCAGCAGAAGGTCGCCAGCGGGTACAACCGGCTGCTCCAGACCACCGAGGAGGGCGGGGCCCAGGCGAAGGAGTATGTCGCCAAGTACAACGCCGACCGCGTTCGCAACGTATCAACCGTCTGGCTCGGCAGCACGATGATGTGCTGCGAGTGCCACACGCATAAGTTCGACCCATTCACGATCCAGGACTTCTACAGCCTGGGAGCCTTCTTCGCCGATGTGCAGGAGTCCCCGATTGGTCGCCGCGAACCAGGGATGCCAGTCCCGACGGATGAGCTGCAGGCGATGCTGACCGAGTTCGATGTGGCCATCGCAGCGGCGACCACGAAGCTGGCTCAACTCGCCGACGAGCGGGCAGCCACCGCTAGCACCGACTTGGCGTCAGTGATCGCTTGGCAGCCGGTTCAGCCGACCGAGGCCAAGGTCCAAGGCGAGTCGCAGCTCGCCGTGCAGCCCGATGGCTCGCTGAAGTCGACCGGCAAGGTCGCCGCGAAAGAGAATTACCTGCTGAGATTCAAGCTCCCCGCCGCAGCTGTGACTGGAGTCCGGCTCGAAGCGATGACTGACGCCGACCTCCCGGCGAAGGGACCGGGGACTGCCCCCAACGGCAACTTCGTCCTCACTGAGTTCAAGGTCGAGACGATCGCCGCCGATGGCCCCAAGCCGGTCAAGCTCATCAAAGCGGTGGCTGACCACTCGCAGAACGGCCATGACATCGGCACCGCGATCGATGGTAACAACGAGTCGGGCTGGGCGGTGCTTCAGCAAATCGGTCAGCCGCATGAGGCCCTGTTCCAATTCGAAAAGCCGCTCGGTGCCGTGGGCGACGAGGTTCAAATCCAGTTGCAGTTTCAATCGCAATACGCCCAACACAACATCGGTCGGTTCCGAATTTCGTTGACGACCAGTGACAAGCCCGTCGAGCAAGGGGCACCTCCGGCAGTGCAGGCTGCGCTGGCGATTGAAGCGTCAAAGAGAACCGCCGAGCAGAAGGCGGAGATCGCGACGTATCTCCGCGACAGCTCACCCGAGTTGCAGCCGCAACGTGACGCACTCAAGCAACTCCAGGACCAGAAGGCCGCACTGCTGAAAACGGTTCCGGCCTCGTTGATCTCGACCTCGGGAACTCCGCGCACGGTGCGTGTGCTGGCGCGCGGGAACTGGATGGATGATTCCGGGGCCGAAGTCACACCGCAAATTCCGTCGCAGTTCAAACCGCTCACCGCCGAGGGCCGCCGCTTGAACCGACTCGACCTTGCACAGTGGATGACCTCGAAAGAGAACCCGCTCACCTCGCGAGTCTTTATGAACCGGCTGTGGAAGATGTACTTCGGACAAGGCCTGTCGAAGACGGTCGAGGATCTCGGGACGCAGGGCGAATGGCCGACACATCCAGAGCTGCTCGAATGGCTCTCGGTCGAGTTTCGCGACTCCGGGTGGGACATGAAGCAGATGATCCGGCTGATGGTCACTTCGGAGACCTACCGTCGCAGTTCGGTCCTTTCCGCCGAGGCGAAGGCTGCCGATCCGTTTAATCGGCTGCTGTCGTCGCAGTCGCGTGTGCGTCTCGATGCGGAGTTCATCCGTGACAACGCCCTCGCTGTGGCCGGTCTGCTGTCGCCGCGCATCGGCGGCGAGAGCGACTTCCCGTACCAGCCGACCGGGTATTGGGAGTACCTCAACTTCCCCGGTCGCACCTGGCCCGATGACTCCGGCGAGCGGCAACACCGCCGGGGAATGTACACCCACTGGCAGCGCAGCTTCCTGCACCCGAGCTTACTGGCCTTCGATGCCCCCAGCCGCGAGGAGTGCGTCGCCGATCGACCGAAGTCGAACACTCCGCAGCAGGCGTTGACCCTGCTCAACGACCCGACCTACATCGAAGCGGCACGAGCCTTCGCAGGTCGCATCCTCAAAGAGGGCGGCAGCGACACGCCGTCCCGCTTGAAGTGGGCCTACCGCCAAGTCCTCTCGCGAGATCCCCACGAGAAGGAGATCACACTATTGGAAGGCGTCCTGCAAAAACAGGCCGAGCGATTCAAAGCCGACCCCGCAGCTGCGAAACTGTTGCTGGGAGTCGGGCAGACGCCCGGAGAGGTGAACGCGGAGGAGCTATCGGCGTGGACCTCGGTCGCCCGCATCCTGCTGAACCTGCACGAGACGATTACGCGGTTGTAGGTGAGCCGAGTCACATCAGCTATGCTCCTCGGCATACAGCCAATGCCGACCCCGGCAGGGGTCACAGAGATTAGCCGGTGGTTGAGCGCAACGACACCACCATATCCTCTGGCATCCCTCCGGGATGCGGGGTATCTCCGAATGATCTGTGACCGGTGGTGTCGCTGACGCTCAACCACCGGCTAATTGCTGTCATCCCTCCGGGATGTATCGCCTGCACCGATGGGCGAATGCAACCACATCGCGCGAGCCTTTTCGTGTGATTTCTACGCTGCCGCTGAAACGCTCAGGTCCGCTGCGGGACCTTCGCCGGAGGCTTCTTTGACAGCGGGATTTAGCGTCTTCGCTCGCGCGCGATCGAGCAGAGTCAGCACAGCGGGCAGCGGCACTAACGAGATGAACAGGCAGTTGCCCACTCCGACGGTCAACACGAGTCCCAAACTTGCCAAGCCATAGTGCGAAGAAATAATCATCGTCCCGAACCCGACCATCGTGGTCGTCGAGGTCAGCAGAATGGCGTTGATGATCGAAGACGAAATTCGATACGTGCCGGGTGCCTGGGCCAGAAAGTCATGCACGATAAAGATCCCGCAATCGACTCCGATCCCCAGCAGGAGCGGCAGGACGATCATGTTGGCCGGATTCAGGTCGGTCTTCAGCAGTGCCAGTATGCCAAAGGTCATCAGCCCGCCCCCCAGCGGAGGCATCATGACGAGCAAGGCTTTCCCGATGCTGCCAAAATCAAAGATCGCCGCCACGGCAAACACCAGCACGATGTACATCACACCGATTCCGGGCAGCCCCAGACTCTCCTGCGTGCCTGGTGAACTCAGGGCGAACCCGACCACGACCAGCGGAGTACAGATCGCCAGCAATAGCGGCCCGACTTTGAGCAAATCAATCAGCAGCACGAACATGACCATCGCACAGGCCAGGATCGCCGCGTGCTGGTAGCTCTCGCGAATCTGGTTGGCAGCCTCGTAATTCTGGAGCGGAGTGCCAGTGGCCTCGGGGTCGATGCTGCGGATGTCCTGCACGAATGCGGTCAGTGGCTCCTCGTCCCAAATCTGTTGCTTCGGATAGACCCGCAGCATCCAGTTCCCCTTCGCACTGATAAACCGCGAACGCAATGGATCGGGCAGCGAGTCGACCACCGGCTCTGTGTCGGTGACTTGCGACAGCATTTGAAACTGCGTGTGGAGGGCGATCTGCATCCCCTGCTGATACCCGGTGAGCAGTTCGATCTGATTCTGCGGCGGGATCGCCGAAAGCGTATCGAGAAAGAGATTCAAGGACTCCGTAGCTCGCTCGGCGGTCGGGTCCGGGAGGTTCTTCACGGCTAGATAGAGCGACTCCAAGCCCTTCCCGACCTGCTCCGGATCAACGGGCGTCACCTCAGTAGGGAGTGGCCCGACATGCGACAACATGTCATGCAGTTGAACGACGTAGACTTGCGTCTCCGCGAGGGGGTACTTCGGCATGAGCGAGGCGAGTTCCTCGACCTTGCCCACTGTCGGGAGAGCCAGGAAGCGATCTCGCAGCTGGCGGACTTTTTCGGGGCTGTCCGCGACAGAGACCGCGTAGAGGAGCGACCCGTCCGACTGCTCGAACACCCGGTGCTGAAGCTCCACCGAGGCGACACCGCGGGCCTGCAAGTTGAGCAGGTTCATGTCGTATTTGACCCGCGAGATGTAGTGGCCGTCCTGCTGGCCGATCCCCATCGCGGTCAGCACGATGAACCCGATCAGTGTGAGTACCACGATGGCTACAGGAAACCGGTGGGTGACAAAGCGGAGCGGAGTTCCAGCGATCGCGCGCGGCAATTTGGCCTCGGCGACGTTGCGATCGACCAGACAGATGAGCGGGGGCAGTACAACGAATGCGGTCACGGCACAGAGCAGCACTCCGCCGCCCGCGATGATGCCCAGTTCGGAGACTCCCAGAAAACTCGTCACTCCCGCGCAGAAGAACGCGAGCGATGTCGACAGGGCACAGGTCACGATCCCGGCCCCCGTCGTCAGCGAGGTCTTGACGATCGCGGGCTCCAGCTCCATCCCGGCGTGCCGGTACTCCAGATACCGTTCGAGGAAATGGATGCCGAAGTCGATCCCGATCCCGATCAGGATGGTGGCAAACGAAACCGACAAGATGTTCAGATGCCCAATCGCGACCGTGATGAAGCCCATCGACCAGCACATACCCACGATGAGCATCACTTGCGAGATCAACGGGTGACGGAGGCTGCGGAACCCGAGGACCATCAGCACCGCGACGCCGACGAAGGAGAGGATCGAGGCCAGGAGCATGTCCTCCTGCGATTTGGCCATCTCGTCGGCTTCGAGGACCGGGATCCCGGTGAGTCCCAGGATCGCGTCAGGATGGTCGGCACGGCTCTCCTCAATAATCTCGCGGAGTCGTTTGAGTGACGGCGACCCGCCCGAGAAGTCCTCGCCACTGCGAGTGGGGACCGCGAGGATGAACCCCATCGTTCCTCGATCATTCAGGTTGTAATGCACCTTCATCTGGGCCATCTCGCCGCCCGCTTCCGCCGGGATGACCTCGGGCCACGGCGACTGAAACGATTGCGGGTCTTGCATGAACCCCGCGAGGCTTTCCGCCAGGAAGGCCGACTGCACCAGATCCGCCTGCACCGCCCGGCCATCCTTCCGCTTCACAGCATCCGCGAGGTGCAGCGCCAATCGCTCGCCATACCCCGACAGGCTCACCAGATCCCAGCGGCCCGACTTCAAAATCGGACCGTAATTCCGCAACTGGGTGACCGCGTCTGCCAGCAAGGGCGGAGGCAGGAATTGCAGCCCCTTAGCCCGCAATACCGCTGGATCAAACTTCCACTGCACGCGAGTGAAGCTGTCGGGCTCCGCTTCTAATCGAGTGCCGATATCGTCGAGGGCGGCACGAATGGCGGCGGGGTTGGCGGACTCGACCACGACGATGGCATCGGAAGATTCACCGAACTCTTCGGCAAACTTGAGCCAGCGCTGATGGAAATCGGCGCGATGATCGATCAGGTCCGAACGGTCGGTCTTGAACTTCAAGAACGCCACGGACCCGCCGACGCAAATCACACACGACACCGCGACCCAAGTCAGCGTGACCCACGGGCGAGCGATGACAAGACGAGTCACCCCGGCCAGAATGCGAGGCAGCACGCCCGGCGTGTCAGCGGAGTCTGGGACCATGTTCTACGTGTATCCGGGCCTGCGGGGAGAGGGGACCGCGCGGCACCCCAGTGATTCACGGGCCACGATCGATCCGCCGAACCTCAGTTCCCGAACCCCGTGGAGGCGGGATTGTGCCGCAACGGGGACATTCGTGAACAGGTCAGTTTTCTCGCCAAGAGAGGGTGAGTTCTCCGCAGGCGACTTTTGCCGCTCTGCGGGACTTCGCCGCAATTGCCATTGCAGACAAATGTCCCCGTAGCGTGGGCTTTAGCCCACGCGAGTGCGTTGCCTTCCATGAAACGTCATTGCAGTTCCAGTAGCCGGTTTCGCAGGTTCGTCTCAAACTCGTCCCCGCGATCCGCATAAGGCCGGTTTCGCAGATACCATTCTCCCCAAAGTCGCAAGGCCTGCCGCCGCCAGGAATCGACAGCTGCGGCTTTCTGGTCTGGTCCGGCCTCCGCAGCCAGTCCCTCCAAAGGATCAATGGGGAGTTTGAACGCATTCGGCTTGCGGGCCGTCCAGCACAGGGCCATATGCGACTCTCGCATGACCCCGTTGTCGGGATCATCCAGACCCAGAATGGCAAACCGGGCCAATGACAGATCGCCCGTGCGTCCGATGGCCCAGATCGCCGTCCGGCGGATCTCGGGATCGGTGTGGACTGCGAGCTTGAGCAGCATGTCCTTTTTGCCAATCAACTCCTTCTTGTCTCCTAACTGAATTTGCTGCACCAGCTCTGCCTGAGTGTCTTCGAGATTTCCGGTATCAGTATTCTGGAGAGACGCCAGCAAATCATCGAGAGACGACTTCTCTCGCTTCTTCTTGACGTTACCGTTTGCATCCAGATCCTTCAGATCATCCGGCAGCCCGCGTCCCCCCGAGAGCAAACCGCCGCCTTCCGGCGGTTCGATGTTCGTTCGCTTGAGGATCTTTCCGGTGGAACGGGTCAGGAAGAGGACCACGAAGCAGGTATCGTTTTCCTGAGTCACGATTTGGGTCAACCCCCAGCTTCCATCTGGATTTTGCTGCGACAGGAGTTTGTCGGCACAGGCGTTGTACCAATCCTGGCCGTTGAGTTTCGTCACATTTGCGAGAGCTCCCATGCGCTCCAGAGAATAGTAATAGTACGCTTTGTGAGCTGCATTTTTGTTTTCCGATTCGAATCGGGTACTGACCCAGTTCAAAGCGTTCCGCACGGTCGTGAAGGTCGCCTCGGGAATACGACCCGTCGAGGCCCCCGGCTTGTTTTCAGCAGCTGTCGCATCCAAATCGACGGCCTCCAGAGCCCCGGCGGTTTTCTTGTCCGCAGGAGTTCCAGATGCCACAGCCCCCGGCTTCGGAGGGGGTGCCCCTTTTTCGAAAGAAGGGAGTCGTTTAGGCTCCAGGTTCAACATCGCGATGCACATAATGCCCACCCCGTTGACGGTCATGTTCATCGTCGAATTTGTCCCATCCAGCCCGAGTGCTACACCGGGGTTGTATGCGTATCCGCCATCGGAATTGGGACACGAATTCATCCAGTTCAACACCCGAACCCACACCTCCGGATCAATCTTGACACCCGCGCGAGCTGCCGCCCACAGCCCCAGACAGCCGTAGTGCGAAACACTAATGTCGCCTCCTGTCCGTTCCCGCTCATTACGCGGCGGAAGATAGTTCCAATGCCCTTGCGGAGATTGGTTGGAGATAATGTAGTGGGCAATGGCCTGGATTTGCGGAAGGTACTTTTCCCCATCCAAGTCTGCCAGCAGGGTGATATCGACTCCCGCTTCGTAAATCTGATCTCCTGCTGGCTCGTACACGCCACCGCTCTTGATTTTGGCATTGATGTCCGCCACAGCTTCCAACATCAGCGGACTGTCATGAGGTTCACCCGCCTTGAGGAGTGCGACATTCGCCAGCGACTTGTGAGAACCGCGTTTCTCTTTCATCCCCCCCTTAATCCAGGCGGCCCCCTTGGTCAGGGCTTGCTGAATCTGTGCTTTGTCCGCAGCGCGAGTCTCGACGCTGGTGAGCCCGTGGACCAGCAAAACGCCCAGGGCCACCCATCCGAGAATCCGGTGATTCATGATGACCGTCTCCATGTCTTGTCGCTGACTACCGCAACCGCAGATTGGTACGTGATTGTCGGATTCAACATTATCCCTGAACCGGAGTGTTCTGCAAGACCGGTGCGAGTCAAAACGCACTGAAGACAGGACTTACTCTGGCGGAACGGATTCACCAAGGACCGCCCGCTTCCAATCAGGAAAGACAGCCTGCAGGCTGAAGTGCTGGTCGACGCGTTCTCGGGCCAACGCCCGCAACTGTCCTCGCTCAGCCGCCGAAACGAGCAGTCGCTCCAGCTGCAACTCCCATTCTTCAGAGGTGGAGGCCAGTAAAGCGGCCCGCCCTTGGAGCGCGATCTCGGGATTCACTCCCACCGGCGAAGCCACTGCGGCGCCCCCCCTGGCCATGTACTGAATCAGCTTAAATCCACACTTGTAGCGCGCCCACGGGTCATCCGGTAACGGCATCACCCCAATATCGAAGCGTCCCAGCACCTCGATTTCCGAATCCTCAGACCAGAGAATGGCCCGCGTTGTCACCCCCGCGAACTGAGGAATTTCCTGGAATCCCTCGGCATTGGTCACGACATGCCATTCGAAGTCATGACGCTTCGCGAGTCGTTCCAGTGGCGACCGCAGGATTTCCAGGTAGGCCAAGTTTGACCGCGTCCCCGTCCAGCCAATAATGACCGGCGAATTCGCGAGCCGAGCTGGCTCATACGGGTAACGATCCAGATCGACTACCGTCGGGACGATGACGACATCGCGAGCGGTTCGCCCACATTCAGCCGCCAACAGTTCACTCCCTGCAATCACCACATCCGCCAGCCCGGCGATGCGAGCAAACTTCTCCGGAGACTTCAGAAAGATTCCGTCATCAATGTCCAGTACGAACCGCCCCGTGACTTTCCGAAACTTTGCCTCCCAGTCGCTGTCTGGTGAATCGAACAGCTCTCGTTCCAGCACGATGACATCAAATCGTTCCCAGCGGGCACGCTGCAAGTCGATCCAGCGCAACCATTCTCGACACCGTACGCTCAGTCGCCAACCCAGCCACGGCCAGTGCGTATACTTGGCCGGACGACTGTGAGCGACAACGCACGTGTGGCCCAGCTCTCGCAGCCGTGGCAGGTATTGCAGGATTCGAAAGCGCGTACTTGGAACCTGTGGACCAGATGTCAGGAATAGCAGCTTCACCATCACGCTCCACGGGCACGCCGGGCGAAGACTGTCAGCCGACCACTCTGACGAATCGCCGCCAGAAAATGCGCCCACGGAGCGATGGCCAGCGTCACTGCCAAGGGAGGATTCTTGAAGAACCAGTCGACCAGATGTGGCCCCCACCGACTGCGGGGAAAGCGATCCCGCAGCCAGTATCCCAGACTTCCGACCGCGTTGAGCAGGCTCGGTTGATGGATGATTTGAATGTCTGTGAATCCGGCTTCGCTCAGCAGCTGCGTCAGTATGGCGGGCGTGTATTGCTGCAAATGTCGAGGCAGCTCCAAGGCGGCCCAATAACGCCCAAACGCCACGCGCTCACCACTTCCATAGTTCGGGACGCTGAATCCAATGCACCCATTCGGCTTCAGCAAGCTGGATAACATCGCGAGAGTTTCGCGCGGACGGGGCAGATGCTCCAGCACCATCCACGCGAAGACGCCCTCATACGTCTGGGGCTGTGCGGGGAATGAGGCGAGGTCGCCGTGATGAACGGAAAACCCCTTCTCTCGGGAGACTTCCACTGCCGCAGCCACGAGATCCAGCCCCTCCGCGTCCCACCCCGCCGCGCGCAGAGCGACGAGATAATTCCCAGCCCCACACCCGATTTCCAGAGCCCGCCGGCCTTCTCCCGGACCGGGGGGAACGGGCTGGCTTCGAGTGTCCGTCAACCAATAGTACAAACGACGTAAACCGGGAATTCGCCTCACCGCTGATGAGAGATACCAGGGCGTCTTCGCGGGGGGGGCAGGAAGTCTCTCGGGCTTCGAAGTTGACTCTTCGCAGGCGGGGGCGAGGGCCTCCAGTGATGAGGTCTCAGACCGGTGAGGTGCGTACCCGTCCGGGTAGCAGCGCGGGATCGATTCTGCGGTCGGAGCCGGATTCATGAAGACATGACCACACGTCCGGCAGCGTTCAATCGCAAAATCATCATCGCCCGTCAGCCCGCAATACCAATCAGGAGCCACAAGCAATCGGCGCGACTCGTGGTCACCACACAACGGGCAAAAGACCCTGTGCAGGACAAGCGGATGTGTCGTGGAGCGATTCGGTGGCATGAACAATCTCGGTCAGCATGTCGTGAAGGCGTCAATGTCCGCGAGCAACAGTCCCCGAGACCTCCATGGAGGAATGCGACACATTCACTTCGCCGTCGAATGTTTCACAATGAACTCCACAATCGGCGTCGAGTCCACCAGTCCGTGCGGGTGATGACCGACTCCCGGCTTCGCGATCAGCGTGATCTCACCGCCGAGGGCCTTGTACCGCTCAGCGATGACTCCCGTGTTCTCGTCCCACGGCACATGCTCGTCGGCATCCCCATAAACGTGGAGTAGTGGGATCTGAGCCTTCGCCAGCGGAGCCAGGTTGTCGATCGGGTTGTGCTGATACGCCAAGGCTTCGGCGTCGTCTTTGAAGCCATATGCCAGCAGCATCTTCGGCCACTCATTGGCGTTGCCGGTCGCTTTGCTCTGCCCCTTCAGCTTCCCGCCGGGCCAGCTTTTCAGGTCGCACACTGGTGCGTCCCCGTAAATGCAAGCCACCTTGTCCGGATTGGCTGCAGCCCAGTTGTAACAGTACAGGCCACCCCGACTCAGCCCAATGAACGCCGGCTTCTTCGAGAGACCATACTTCCCCGTCAGTTCCGCATAGAACTTATCCCAATGCGCCACAGCTGTCGGCGACCCGAACATGTCCTGGGTATTCATGTAGGCGATGTGGAACCCTTTCTGGAGCAGGGCGATGTCGGGGTCCGGCTTGTGGCCAAAGAACTCCCCATGCCACAACCAGGGGCGGCCTTTGGCGGCCGTCTTCGGCGAGACGACGAGGACGGAGCGACCGTCGACCTCGAAGTCGTGCTTCTCGAACCCGTTCCAGTCGGACTTGGTGCCGGGAAAGGCCGGGAGGGTGGCATCTTCGGCAAACGATGCAGCCCCGGTCAGCACGAGAAGCAGGAGTAACAACTTGGAGACCAAGTTCGACATGATCGATGGACCTTGCGATTCGGGGACAGTTGACGCTGAGGACAGGGATGCTTGCCAGGACAATTTAGGACAGGCTGAACAGGATTGACAGGATGGTCGGTAGCATTCAACTTCAGATCAATAACGGGGTACCGACGGGTCAATTTCCAACGACCACTGGTCAATCCCGCCAGCCATGCTGCGGGCTTGGTCGAAGCCGTTCTGGCGGAGCCAGTTGGCCACCCGCAAGCTGCGACCACCGTGGTGGCAGTGGACGATGATCTCGCGGTTCTTGTGCGGCTCCAACTCGGCCACGCGCGTGGTCAATTCGCTCATCGGGAGCAATGTCGCTCCGGCAATGCGGCAGGTCTCGTACTCCGACGCTTCGCGGCAGTCGATGAAGAAGAAATCGTCGCGGGCGTCGAGACGCTGCTTCGTGGTCGCACAGTCGATCTCGATCGGGAGCGGGGTGGACATCGGGTGTCTCTGGAAAGCCAGCAAAACAAGGCCGTAGCCACGTTCGCCAGAACG
>JAYTCW010000591.1:0-12504 GCA_043736295.1 Planctomycetota bacterium
AAGGACTCGGGCCACGACCCGGTGCGGACGCAGCGCGGCAAACTGGGTCCAGCCTCCGACTTTGAGGGCTTGCCGTCTCTCTCCCCCGCGACCACCGTCAAGGTTGACGACCGCTCGGCTCGCAGCGTCAGCTCGGGCGTGATCCAAGGGACCGCCGAGATGAAAACGTCTTGGGATGATGTCAACGAGAAGATCGAGAAGAAGTAAAGAGTTGTCAGTCGTCAGTTTTCAGTTTTCAGTCCGAGAGACGGAGAACCATGAACTGCCGACGAGGCTTGGCACCTCTTTGACTGATCACTGACGACTGAGAACTGAGAACTCCTCATGCAATGGATTCAACACCACTGGGCCCTCCTGCTGCCGCTCGTGCTAGGCGCGATCGGCGTGTGGCTACTAATGCCGGGGAAGCGGGCGATTCGTCCCTTGGGCGGGTTGGCGGCACTCGGGGCACTGGCTCTGGGCTTCCAACTGGTTGCCGGGGACAAGGACATCTCTGGAGCGATGTTCGTCGTGATCTCGACGTTCTGTCTGATCGCTGCGGTACTCATGATTACCAGCAAGAACCCAGTCTACGGGGCACTCTGGTTCGCACTAGTGACGCTGTGCGTCTGCGGACTGTTCCTGCTCCAGTCGGCTCCGTTCCTCGCCGCTGCGTCGATCATTGTGTATGCGGGGGCGATCATTGTGACGTTCCTGTTCGTGATGATGCTCGCTCAGCAGTCCGGTGCATCGACTTACGACCAGTCCTCGCGGCAACCGTTTGCAGCATCGGTGATCGCGTTCACACTGCTGGGAATGCTGTTGATTACGTTCCAGTCGTGGGGCGTGCAGCAGGCGAAGATCCAGCATGACCCGCTCGTGGCCGCTGAAGGCAGTGCCACAACGACGGCCCTTGCTGCCGAGACGGGGACGATTCACGCCTTCAGTCGGCCTGTGGGCAAAGAGCAGATCGGCGATCTGCGTGGCCTCGGGCGGGCCTTGTTCAGTGACTTTCTCTTCTCGGTGGAAATCGCCGGGACATTGCTCCTCATCGCCAGCATCGGAGCCATCGCTTTAGCCCCTCGTCGGGCGCAGGGGACGTTATGAACGGCACAATCCATCCCACGCTTTTAGTGTCAGCCGCCCTCTTCGCTCTGGGAGCGATTGGGTTCCTGACTCGTCGCAATCTGATCCTGATGATCCTCTCGGCTGAGATGATGCTGCACGGCGTCGGCTTGGCGATGGTCACGTTCGGCCAGATCCACAACAACAACGAGGGACAGATCTTCACGATCTTCGTCCTGACCGTGGCCGCCTGCGAGGCGGGTCTGGCTTTGGCCCTGATCCTCTCGCTGTACCACCGCACCAAGTCGCTCGATATGGACCTGTGGAGTGCCCTTCGCGAGGACGATATGCCGTCCCCGGTCGGCCTTGACAGTACCTCCGGACCGGCGGACATTGATGCTCGACCGGTGCAGCCCATCCTGACTCCGGCTGGCCTGCCCTTGGACCCCAAGACTCCTCTGCAACCGACCCGCACCAGCCACGAGGAGACCACCACCCATGTCTGATTACGCACAACTGATTCTGTGGCTGATCCCCGGTGCCCCGCTGATTGCAGCCGGATTCATCGCCCTGTTCGGCAAGCTATTTCTGGGCGAGCGGAGCCATGTGCCATGCGTAGCGGCTCTGGCCGTGGCGTTTGCCTGCTCGCTGGCTTTATTGGTTTCGATCGTGCCCGGTACGTTTCAGGAGTTCCATCCTGAGGGGACGACGTTCCAGGGGAATGACGGTAAACATTACACGCAAACCGACGCGGAGGGGGTGATCTCTCCGCAGAAGGGAGCCGTCGCCACCGGGTATGAGTGGGTCGACATTGGCACGATGAAGGTGCGGATCGATCTGCGAGCCGACGCGATCTCTGCCATCATGCTGGCCATGGTCACTGGCGTCAGCTTGCTCGTCGCCATCTTCGCCAGCGGCTACATGCACGGCGATCCGGGATACGCCCGGTTCTTCGCGGCAGTGTCGCTATTCGTCTTCTCCATGTGCATGCTGGTGTTGTCCGGGAACTTCGTCCAGCTGTTTATGTTCTGGGAAGCCGTTGGTCTGTGCAGCTACCTGCTCATCGGGTTCTGGTTCAAGAAGCCCAGTGCGGCCGCAGCTGCCAAGAAGGCGTTCGTCATCAACCGCATCGGGGACTTCGGGCTGATCTCTGGAGTGTTCTTGATTTGGAAGACGTTTGGTTCGGTCGACTTCCAGACGGTGTTGTTTGACGCCGAGAATTTGAAGGCGATCCACGCAGCCAATCCGGGAACGCTGCCCCTCATCTGCCTGCTGCTGTTCATCGGAGCGATGGGCAAGTCGGCCCAGTTCCCGCTGCATGTCTGGTTGCCGGACGCGATGGAAGGCCCGACCCCGGTCAGCGCCCTGATCCATGCGGCAACGATGGTCACCGCCGGGGTCTATCTGGTGGCGAGGTCGACACCGCTGTTTATGTATGCCCCGAATGTCCAGCTCTTTGTGTCCGCCATCGGAGCCACGACCGCGCTGATCTCGGCCCTGATCGCTCTAACACAATACGATCTGAAGCGGGTCATGGCCTACTCGACGGTCAGCCAGCTCGGGTTCATGTTCATGGCCCTGGGAGCCGCAGCTGCCGGAGAGAAGGTTGCCACGTTCGCGGTGATGGCGGCGATGTTCCACCTGTTCACGCATGCGTACTTCAAGGCGCTGCTGTTCCTCGCCTCGGGGAGCGTGATGCACTCGATGGGGGACGTGATCGACATGCGGCGGTTCAGCGGGCTGAGGCATGCTCTGCCGGTGACTCACTGGACCTTCCTCTGTGGAGCCTTGGCACTTGCGGGCTTCCCACTGATGGCCGGCTTCTGGAGCAAGGACGATATCCTCGTGGCTCTGGGGAACGGGATGCACAGTGAGCACAAGACGTTCTTCACCGTGATCTTCGCGGTCGCCGTACTGACCGCGTTGCTCACAGCGTTCTATACCTTCCGCGCGTACTTCATGACCTTTTGGGGACCGGAGAAGTTCCCGGACGAGGCCCTGCAACCGCATGGCCACGCAGCCCACCACGACCACGACCACGACCACGGTCACGCTGTGTCGCATGACGCGCACGCGGCACCGGATCATGCTCACGGTGAGGCTCGACCACACGACGCTCCGCCTGCGATGGCCTGGCCGCTTCGAATCCTCGCCGTCTGTGCGGTCGGGATCGGCCTTGTCGGGCCGCTCCACCTGTTCGGCAACTACTTCGAACGCACTCCCGGGTTGCCGGAAGCGGCCCCGCACGGATTGCACTGGGGGCCGATGCTGATGAGCGTGGTGATCGCCCTGACCGGCATCGCTCTTGCGTATAAGTGGTACGTGAAGTCTCCCGAGATTCCCGCCGGACTGGCCACCAAGCTGCGTCCGCTGTTCGCACTGTCGCAGGGGAAGTTCTTCTTCGACGAGATCTTCACAGCCCTCCTGGTCGCGCCGCTGCGGATCATTGCCACGCTCTGTGCGCTGTTCGACAAGTTCATACTGGACGGAGTCGTCGACTCGTTCGGGGCCTTGCCGAGATTCATGAGCCAGGCCCCGCGACGACTGCACGGTGGACTCACTCCCGCGTATGCCACCACCATGCTGATTGCTGTGCTCGGCTGCATCCTGTGCGTGATGCAGCTGTTCGCAGACCAATAAAGTCCACTCATCACAGATTACTCACCTCGTTCCTCTCACCTGTCTGGCCGTTTCCGATGATCGGTTTTCTCATCGCCTTGATGATCCTTCCGCTGGCCACTGCGGTGCTGCTGATGCTGTTCCGCGATTCGGCGGGGCAGAATACAGCGCGCTGGATGGCGCTGGTCGGCTCTGTGGTCACGTTGTGCGTCGCCGTGACGACCGTGGCGAAGTACCAGGAACTGCAGATCGGTACGGCCACGCAGCCGGTTCAACCCCGCGTCGAATGGCGACACACCTGGCTGACGTACAGCCCTCAGCGCACCGAGCATCTGGGACAAGTCGTAAAAGAATCGATCTCCCCAGCTCAGGTGAAGCTGGAGTTCTACTTCGGGGCCGATGGGGTCAGCCTGAGTCTGATCGCTCTGACCGCGTTACTGACGATCAGTGCCGTTCTAATTTCATGGGAGACGATCAAGGAGCGGTCGGCCGATTTCTATATCTGCCTGATGGTGCTTGAGGCGGGACTGATCGGCGTCTTCCTGGCGTTCGACCTGCTACTGTTCTACGTCTTCTTCGAGTTCACGCTGATCCCCATGTTCTTCATGGTCGGACTCTGGGGCGGATCGCAGCGGAACCATGCGGCCATCAAGTTCTTCCTGTACACGCTCGTCGGCAGTCTGATCACTCTGCTCGGCTTGGCCGCACTAGTCGTCATGGCGGTACAGGGAGGCGTCGCGACTCCGTTCTCGATTCCCGCCCTCGCCTCCCACTTCACCGCACACCCTATGGAGTATCACATCCAGGTGATTCTCTTCCTGTCACTGGCGGCGGGGTTCATCGTCAAGGTGCCGCTCTTCCCGTTCCATACGTGGTTGCCGCTCGCTCACGTCGAGGCTCCGACGGCGGGCTCGGTCATGCTGGCGGGAGTGATGCTGAAGCTCGGCAGTTACGGGTTCTTCCGCATCTGCCTACCCATCTACCGCCAAGCGTGCGAGCAGGTCGGCCTGCCGCTAATTGCCACCCTCAGTGTGATCGGCATCGTCTACGGGTCACTCTGCGCCCTCTCGCAGCGGGACATCAAGAAGCTGGTGGCCTATAGCTCGGTGGCTCACCTCGGGTTCTGCATGCTCGGGATGTTTGCACTCAATGCTGAAGGGGTGACCGGCAGCCTCTTGCAGATGATCAACCACGGACTCTCGACCGGGGCTCTGTTCCTGCTCGTCGGGATGATCTACGACCGTTACCACACACGACAGCTGGATGACCTGGGCGGCCTCGCTCAGCGAATTCCGTTGATTGCGGTGGCGATGGTCTTCACGACGATGGCGAGCATTGGACTGCCGGGTCTGAACGGGTTCGTGGGTGAAATGCTGTCACTCGCCGGGATGTTCCAGATCATGCCTCTGTATGCCGTGATCGGCACCTCGGGAGTGGTGCTGGGAGCGTGGTACATGCTGACCATGGTGCAGCAGGGATTCTTCGGGCCGCTGCGGGAGCCGCACGATGTGCATGACCCGGTCGGTGACATGACCCCGCGCGAGGCGTGTGCGTTCCTGCCGCTGGCGGTGATGTGCGTCTGGATTGGGGTCGCTCCGCAGCCGTTCATCGAGTTGATGAAGCCGGATATCGAAGCGGTGGTGGCTGATTACAAGGTTGCGGGTGCCCGGCCAATGACTGGAAGTCCCGCAATGTCGGAAGCACTGGCAGCAGTCGACCGGCAATGACCGGAGCGTTCAGGAGTGTCGCCTTTCGCTCCGCGAAAGAGCGTCCTTTCGCGGAGCGAAAGGCGACAAATTCAGTTCGAAGTGGAATGAAGCACGGGGTGTGTTGTGGGATTCGAGTCGATTAACTCTGCGGTGAACCTGGTGCTGCCCGAGGTGGTGCTGATCGCGACCGTGTGCGTGATGTTCCTCGCCGCTCCGTTCCTGGTCAGCGAGTCCGGGGCCACGACTCCCGGCATCCGCCACCGCTGGGGCGTGCTGTCGCTGTTCGCCATCGCCGTCGCCGCGTGGTTCTGGGTGCAGTCGGTGCAGGTGCCGGTCAACGACGGGCCGTTCCGCCTGGACGGGTTGGCCTATTTCATTCGCGGGACCACGCTCGCCTTTGGAGCCATCATCTCGCTGATGCTCTGGAGTCAAGTCGAGGACTCCAAGTCAGCTGAGTGCCAGGCTCTGTTGCTGGCGATTCTGGCCGGAGTGAACTTCACCGTTGCGGCCAATGACCTGGTCGTGCTGTTCCTGGGCCTCGAACTGGTCAGCATCCCGACTTACGTGTTGCTCGCCCTGCCCCGTCGCGAACGTGAGTCGCAGGAAGCCACGATCAAGTATTTCCTGCTCAGCATCTTCTCCTCAGCCATCGTGCTGTACGGCTTTGCCCTGCTCTATGGAGCGACGGGGACGACCCACTTTTCGGGTATTTCCACCGCGATCTTCGGAGGAAAATCGGGTGAGTTGTCGCAGCTGTTGCCGTTGGCAGTGGCACTCATTATCGCAGGACTGAGCTTCCGCATCACTGCGGTCCCGTTTCATTTTTATGCTCCCGATGTGTTCCAGGGGTCGCCCGCTTTTGCCGCCGGAATGCTGTCGCTGCTGCCCAAAATCGTCGGGTTCGCTGCACTTATTCGCGTGCTGAGTCTCTCCGTCGCGGATGTGAACTTTGTGGGACATCTCGAACTGCTAGGCGATATGGTTAAGCCACTGCTGGCGATGCTGGCGGTCCTCACGATGCTGGTTGGAAATCTGATGGCCCTGCGGCAGACAAACATCCACCGGATGATGGCCTACTCCAGCGTGGCCCACGCGGGTTACATGCTGGTCGGTCTGACGATTGGCGATCGTGGCACGATGGCCACCGGGGTGGCCGCCCTGCTCTTCTATCTCGTGAGTTACGGGACCATGACGCTGGGAGTGTTCGCGGTATTGTGTGCAGTGAGTTCTGCCGAACGTCCCGTCCGGACGCTGAATGATCTGGGAGGGATGAGCCGCCATCATCCCGCTGCGGCGCTGATGCTGGCTGTGATGCTGTTCAGCCTGGCGGGCTTGCCCCCTTCGGGCGGCTTCATTGGGAAGATGAACCTGTTCCTGGCCGCGTGGTCCGAGGGGTCGTCACTCGGGCGGTATCTCGCCTACATCATGGCCTTCAATGCCGCCGTGTCCGCGTTCTACTACCTGCGAATGATCGCAGCTGTCTACCTGAAACCGGGCACTGGTCCGACGACGATGCACATGCCAGTTCCGGCGACGTTTGCTGCTGTGCTTTGCACGGTGGCGACGCTGGGGGTGTTCATCGCTCCGCAACGAATCTGGGACGCGGCCCAGATGAAAGTCAAGACGGTGGTCACCATGCCAGTTCTAACCACCATGCCAGTTCAAACCACCATGACCGCGAAGTAACGTCCAAAGCCCAGGGGTTGCAACCCCTGGGCTTTCTCACTGGGAGAAGTTTCATGTCCGCCAACCGTCGTACGTTTCTGGCCGCCGCTTCTGCGGGCGTCCTTGCACTTTCCGCCCGGAGCGAGGCTCAACAACCCGCCCCCGCCCCCGCAAAGCCCGCCGCGATCCCGTTCTCGCTCGGCACTGTGACGTATAACCTCGCTGCTGACTGGGATCTCGATACGATCCTCAAGGTGCTGCCCAAGACGGGCCTGACGCATGTCGAGTTCCGCACCACTCACAAGCACGGCGTCGAGCCATCGCTCTCGAAAGAGCAGCGGCAAGAGATCAAGAAACGCTGTGCCGAGGCGGGCGTCACGATCTGGGGCCTCGGCTCCGTCTGCGAGTTCCACAGCCCCGATGCCAAGGTCGTCGAGGGGCACATCGAGACCTGCAAGCAGTTTCTGCAGTTGGCTCACGACCTCGGTGCGAAGGGGGTCAAGGTCCGCCCCAACGGCCTCCGCAAAGACATCCCCGAAGCCGACTCGCTGGCCCAGATTGGCCAGGCCCTGATCCCCTGCGGCGAGGCAGCTGCGAACCTTGGGCAGGAAGTGTGGGTCGAGGTGCATGGGGCTGACACGGCTAGGCCCGATCGCATGAAGTCGATCATGAAAGCGTGCGGCCACCAGAGCGTCGGCGTCTGCTGGAACTCGAATCCGAGTGATGTCGTCGAAGGCTCGATCAAGCCCTCGTTTGACCTGCTCGCCCCGTGGATCAAGTCGTGCCACATCAACTCGCTGTTCTCAAACTACCCGTATCGCGAACTGTTCGCGGAACTGCGCCGCATTCAATACGACCGCGTCACCCTAATCGAGATCGGCGAGAAGCTCGACCCGGTGAATGGGGAACTGCTGCTCAAGTATTACCGCAAGCTGTGGCAGGAACTGTGCGGGTGAGCCTTCAGCCTTCAGGAATCCGCAGCTCGGGCTTTCAACCCCAACGGGGTTCCGTCGCGTAGCCCAGGGTTGTCTGCGCAGCAGGCTACCCTGGGTCAAGTCTTCACCAAAGTTCCAACCCCAACGGGGTTGCGTCTTCTCGCGAGTGAATACTGAAGCATCGAGCGTCGCAACCCCGTTGGGGTTGAAAGAGCTTCAATCGTCCTTGAGACCCAGGGTAGCTCGCGGTGCGAGCAACCCTGGGCTACGCGACGAGACCCCGTTGGGGTCCATCAGTCTCGTGCTGCTGCCTGTCGCCCCATCGTTACACTAGGGGTTCATCCCACTCAGAGATGGGATGAACCTGAAATGCATCCTCTGGTTAACCGCTGAAAGCTGATCGCCGACAGCTTGTTTTTCGAGCCCTCCATGCCATCCGTTCGTACCCGCTTCGCCCCGTCCCCCACCGGTTACATGCACATCGGCGGCATGCGGACGGCGCTGTTTAGTTGGCTGTGGGCTCGCAAGCACGTTGGCCAGTTCATCCTGCGAATCGATGACACCGACCAACAGCGGAACCGGGAAGAGGCACTGCAACCGATCCTGCGGGCGTTCAAATGGCTGGGCCTGAACTGGGACGAGGGACCGGAAATCGGCGGGCCGTATGCTCCGTACTTCCAAGCTCAACGCTCGGACAAGTACCGCGCCGCAGCTGCGAAGCTCCTGGCCGAGGGCAAAGCGTACAAGGATTTTGAGTCGCCCGAGCAGACCAAGGCCGATCGCGACGCCGCCGAGAAGGAGAAGCGGCAGTACGTGAGCAGTCGCCAGTCGCTGGCACTCTCGCCCGCCGATGTCGCCGACCTCGAAGCGAAAGGCCAGCCGTTCGTCGTGCGATTGCTGGTGCCGCGCGGGGAGAAGGTGTCGATTCACGACCACATTCGCGGCGACGTGGAGTGGGACTGTTCGCTGATGCCCGACCCGGTGATCCAGCGCGGGGACGGGTCGGCCCTGTACAACTTCGCGTCGGTGATTGATGACATCGATCTCCGTATCACACACGTCATCCGGTCCGAAGAACACCTGACCAACACAGCTGTGCAGATGTTGGTCTTGAAGGCGCTCGGAGCCACGCCGCCGGAGTTCGCGCACATCCCGTATGTAGCCGCACCCGCGACGACCAAGAAGCTCAGCAAGCGCGAGATCGGCAAGTATCGGACCAATCCGCAGTTCAAGAAGCTGTTCGAAATGGGGGATGCGGTGTTGCCGAAGCTGGGGCTGGCGGTGTCGGAGGCTCTCAATCCGGTGATGGTCGAGTTCTATGAGCAGATGGGGTTCCTGCCCGAGGCGGTGCTGAATGCCCTCGCGCGGCTCGGCTGGTCGCTGGATGACAAGACGGAGAACATGTCGCTCGACTTCGTGACCGAGCACTTCACGCTCGACCGCGTGGTGAAGGGGCCAGCGGGGCTCGACCCGGACAAGCTGCTCGCCTACCAGGAATACTGGATGGGACAGCGATCGCTGGAGGACAAGGTGGAGTTGTGCCTGCCGTACTTGGAGCGAGCGGGAATGGTGGGTGGCTCGGCCTCAGTGGGGCAGACATTCCTGTCTGCCGAAGAGACGCGACAGTTCGTCGCCCGACTCGTCTCCGCTCTCGGGCCACGCTTAAAACTCCTCAGCGACATTCTCGGGTACGAGGAATACTTCGTGGCCGATGAGGCCCTGACTTACGACGAGAAGGGATTTCAGAAGCGGGTGCGTGATGATGCGCAGGCCGTCCCGCTGCTGCGCGATCTGGTCGGCTTGCTCCAGTCCACTCCCGAGTTCACTGCTGCCGCTCTCGACCCGGCGATCCACGCCTGGATCGAATCGCGCGGTCTACAGATGGGCCAACTGGTCCACGCACTGCGTCTGGCCCTCACCGGCAAGACAGCCGGGCCGGGTCTGTTCGAGTGCCTGGAACTACTGGGCCGCGAGCGGTCGTTGGCGCGGATTGAACGAGCGATCTCGCGCGTGTGAAAAGCCCAGGGGTTGCAACCCCTGGGCTTTCTGGAGAGTTGATGTCATGCCAGATGAAAGCGATCATGGCTGGTTCCATTGCATCCTCACGACATACGGTTCTTGGCTTCCCGGCGATCCTCGCGGTTTCAGAACACGCCACCACCGCGAGCATGTCGAGGGTGACTACAAGCAGCCACCTCCGCAGGGACGGTATTCATCCCGCTTCAAACGAGCTCGTGAATTACAGCGGTTTCCCGGCGTGACACTGCCTCAGTCGGAGCGAGAACCACTTGGACTCGTCGCCGCAAAACACTTGCAAGAGACAGGCGTGGAGGTAATTGCTCTGGCACTTGGAGGTCGTCACCTGCACGTTCAAATGCGATGTCGCAAGGCATTCGTCATCAACATTCTGGGTGGAATCAAACGGAAGCTGTGGTATGAACGAAGAGATCGAGGGAATGGCTCTCGGCTTTGGGGAGTTGGTCGCAAGATTGTTCCGATAGAAACGATCGGGCACCAACGGTCCACATTGAAGTACATTGTTAACCATCTTGATGAAGGGGCCTGGGTCTGGTGCTTTCGAGATGGCGATCCGTAAAAAGCCCAGGGGTTGCAACCCCTGGGCTTTCTGAAGAGTTAGCGTCGTCGAACTTCCAGCGAGTCAAGCTCCATCAACCGTCGATCCGCGTTAAACACCGGCAGTGGCAGACTCGCCGCGAGTTGGGTGGCCTGCACCGGGTCGAGGTCGGCCCGCTTGGTGCCGATCCCGCGATAGATCGTCAGGCCCTTGCTGCGGGCGATCATTTCGCGGCGGGAGCGGCCCTCGGGAGCGTCGGGCAGGGGGCGGGGTGGTCGGTCCACTCGAAGAAGTGCGAGCACACCTCGCGCATGTAGGCCCAGTAGGCCGGGTGATCGGTCTGCAGCACGAACTTCCCACCGGGGGCCAGGGCCTGCCAGACCAGCCGCAAAAAGTCCGGCGTCACCAGTCGCAGCCGGATCTCGTCCGAGCGGTAGTACGGCTGGGGGTGGTAGCAGTGGATCTCGGCGACGGACTCGGCGGGGACGTGCCGCTCCAATAGCTCTCGCCCACCGATCACCGCCACCCGCAGCTGATGCAGACCGCGCTGATTGGCCCGCCGCGTCGCATAGCGTATCACCACCGGCAGGATGTCGACCGCCAGGACGTTGAACTCCGGTTGGCGGTAGGCATGCGTCAGCGCTGATCGCCCGTTGCCGACACCGATGTCGATCAGGACCGGACCCGAGCGACCAAACAGTTCTTCCCAGTGAAACAAGCCCCCGGGCAGCTTCTTGAGAGCTGTCTTGGCCCACTGGTCCGATTCCCGAATTCGACCGGGGAACGGAATGCCGAACTCGTACTCGATGCCGTCGTCGGAGATTTCAGTGCCGTTCACGTGGGGTCGCTCGCTGCATGTTGTGTATGTTGTGTGTGGTACCGAATTGAGTATCGTCGACATGGATTTGCATCGCCAGCGCTCGAGTGTGTGCATCTCAAACGTCGGTGGATCGAGAATTCGCTAAGACATCGACCCCCACGGAGTCTCGCCCCGTAGCCCAGGGGCGGCCGCGCAGCGGAAGACCCTGGGGTCTGAGCCTAGGAAACCGATCAACCCCAACGGGGTTGCGTCTCACGCTTGACGCAACCCCGTAGGGGTAGGAACTCACGTAAACGATCGCCAACCCAAGGTGTCCCGCTGCGCGGTCAACCCTGGGCTACGGGGCGAGACCCTTCGGGGTCGGGGCACCGACGTTGAAGATGCACACGCAGCGTACGACGGTTGAGCGAACCACTCTTCCCCCGGTGGGGGGGCATGCTACAATCAGGATTCCCTTCAGGAGTCCGCACGGAATGCTTCAGCACCTCAAGATTTTCTCGGTCGAACAGATCGGCGAAATCGTCATCGTCACGCCGACCGGAGACGGGAACGGCTTTCGCTATAACGACTTGCACTCCGAGACGAACGCCATTCGCGGCCACATGATGAAGCCGGGGGCGAAGCATCTGATCGTGAACCTGGAGAAGATGGATTACTTCGGCTCGGAATTCATCGGAGCACTGGTATCGATGCTGCGAGAGGTGAAGACCCGAGGGAACAAGGGGTGCATCTGCTCGGCCAATGCCCAGATGCTGGGGGTGTTGCAGAACATGAGCTTGTTCAAACTCTGGCCGCATTATGTCACTCGGGACGAGGCGATCTCAGCGGCGACGGGTTGAGCAAGAGTCGGGGCTGCGGCCAATCCGTGGAGGTCGATTGGTCAGGATGGTTGGTAAGGGATCGGGCCGTTGCCGCAAATCGGGCGGTGCGAATGCCATCTCGATAGTGAGCGGGCGGACGTAAGTCCCCCGTGTCAGCGAGACGTGACCGAACGAGACTGGTGGGCATGGAGATTGAGCCTCAAACAGCACGGCGGGACTTAGAGGCTATCCGAAAAGCAGCGCTGACGTAACCCAAGGAAAAAGCTATGGTTGAGCCGTCATCGAGCAAAGGAGTGCGGCAGCATGGCGGATGGAA
>JAYTCW010000592.1:0-12760 GCA_043736295.1 Planctomycetota bacterium
GTTCATCAACAGCTACCGCCGCAACCTGCAACGCACGACCGTGCGCGAGCTGTCGCTGCTCGTGACCCAGCCGACCGGTGCCCCCGAGGACGCCCGCACGCTGGCCCGCCTGCACCTGACCACGCTCGACGCTCAGGCGACCACGCTGTTGCAATCGCCAGGCCTCAAGCTCGACGACTACAGCCGCGCCCACCTGATGTCGATTCAGGCCAAGATCAAGCAGATCCTGGGAGCGAACGTGCAGGTCTCGCCCACCAATTGATGCTCCGTCAGTCGCAGAGTTCTCCAGGGAGGTCAAACTCACTGGAGAAGTCGACCGCGCGGCACACCTTTTGCAGAATTCTGAACTCCCGCAGGAATTCCTGTTGACGGCCAGCGCTGAGCCTGTACGATCAACAGTGAACAGAATTCTCCATTCGGAGTCTCGGTTGAACTCTACCTCCCCTCTGACGACATGTTTCGTCCGCCGCATTGCGGCGTCGGGGATGGTGTTTCTACTGGTTCTGGCGGCTAACACCGGAGCTTTCGCCGCACACTGCGGCGGCTTCCCCAAGGGGTGGAAGTCAGCGGAAACGCAGTCCGCCAGCACGCTTTCCGATGTGTTGAGCCTTGCTGGTTCGGAGCGGCCCACTGCTCCCTCGCCCGCCCCTTGCAAGTGTGTCGGAGCCAGTTGTCATCCGGCGGCACCATCCCCTGCACCGGAACGCGGAGTGGTGTCTCATGTTCAAATCCGGGCGATTCTCGACCACACCTCATTGGTGAAGTCGGATCGATCTGACTCCGAATTCCCCCAGACGGTGAATTCAACGTTGCGGTATGACGTGGTATTTGGCGTTCTTCGCCCCCCCTGCGGCGTTTAGCCACAGCTGCATTTGGCTTCAGTCTCAGACGTGAGCGGTGGTTTGTCATCGCTCTTCCGAGACGGGTCATGCACGGTTGGGAAGACTGAGCGCGAGCGTGATGGAGACATCCGACAGACCAAGATGTCTGTCGGACAAAAGTCTTGACCTGACTTTCGTGCTGTATCCATTCCCTTCTCGCATCGACCATTTCGCTGGAATCGCCTCGTCGCGGGTTCCCCGTTGTCCCCTCGTAGATATTGGCTCATTCCTTTCTTCGGGCCATGTTCTCTTCGACCTCATCTTCAGCTGCGCCGATTTGGCGCGAAGGAATACTCATGTCACTCCCCATTCGCCGTCGCGGCTTCACACTCATCGAACTGCTGGTCGTCATCGCGATTATCGCGGTGCTGATCGCCCTGCTGCTGCCTGCCGTGCAACAGGCCCGCGAAGCCGCCCGCCGCTCCCAGTGCAAGAACAACCTCAAACAGATGGGCTTGGCACTGCACAACTACGAGGAGACCCATCGCCGGTTCCCGTCCTCGGGACAGGGGCTGGGCAGTGGCCCACTGGGGCAGAACTTTGACCGCCATGCGCTCTTCACACACATCTTGCCGTTCCTGGATCAAGGGGGCCGGTACAACCAATTCGATTTCGGGTCGTACTACAACCAGACCCCGGCGAATCAAGCGATTGCCAAAGGGGTCATCCCTGGATACCTGTGCCCGAGTGCCAGCCTGCGTAGCGGAAACACCGACGCCCAAGGCTACGGAGGCATCGACTACGGTGCGACGATTCACACCAACATCGACCCCAACACCGGACTACCGAACAGTGCCTTCATGGTTCACGGAGGCCTGCGCTGGGAGGGGACTCGCATGGGACAAATCACTGACGGCACCAGTTCCACAATGGCCATCGGCGAAGACGTGGGACGTCACGATCAGATGAACTCGCTCTACGACGACCCCGTCACCCCTGCCGTCAAGCGATCTCACTGGCGCTGGGCTGAGCCGGACAATGCGTTCGGGGTCTCGTTCACTCCGAACTTCCATCGCAACCCCTTTGGCGGACCAGCGACTTGCCTGTGGAAGGACATGAACTGCGGTCCGAACGATGAGCTCTTCAGCTTCCACATTGGAGGCACGCACGCCCTGTTCTGCGATGGCCATGTGAGCTTCATCACCGACAGCATGGACTACCATGTGCTGCGGGCGATCGTGTCTGCGGGACAGGGGGAAGTCACCGGGGAGTTCTAGTGCCAGTGGTGGTGACCGAGACTTGCTAGAGTGTTCGTCGTCTCCAGTTCCGTTGACCTCCTCATCCCATTGACCATGTGGTGAGGGGGCTCCCCTCGATTGTCTTTGAGTGAATCCATGTCGACAGCCGCACTCCCCTCCCAAGCAGGCATTCGCTGCTACTACCGCCCGATCCTGCTGGCCATCGGCCTGATGATCATCATGGGCGTATTTTGGTTCGTCTCGCGCTATCCCCAGCTGATGCACAAATCGACCCAGGTCGGGAACGAGATGTCATCCATGGCGAACACGGGTGATCTGATCAAGGTGGCAGCCGACGCTCCGTGGTATGCCAAGATCGGGTGGGGAGCCATCAACTGGCTCGACACGATGAAGAAGGGGATGACCTTCGGGGTACTGAGTGGCGCGTTGCTGCACACGATCCTGAAGTATTACCCGCTGAAAATTGGCCAGAACCTGTATCTCAACTCCCTCAAGGGGGCACTTGTCGGAGTGCCCGCTGGCGTGTGCGCGAACTGCTCTGTGCCGATGGCCTGCGGAGTGACACGAGGAGACGGACGGGTGGAGGTGGCCTTGGGGTTCCTGTTCAGTTCTCCCAACTTCAATCCCATTGTCGTGATGATGACGTTCTCGGCACTCCCACTGTCGATGTTCGTGACTAAGTACGCCCTGCTGCTGTTCGTGATCGCGGTCTTCGTTCCCGCTGTGGTGGGCTGGCTGGAGAAGTCGGGGCCGCTCAAGCTGCTGCCTGTTGATGAGCATGGCGGATCGTGCGAGATTCCCTCCAGCGCGGGGCCCTGCGAGCAGTCCTTATTCGCCACTCTGTCCGAGCTGTCGAGGGAGTTCGTCAAGAACGTCTGGATGCTGCTCAAGCCCACGATCGCCATCATGTTGTGCATGAGTGTCCTGGCCGCGACGCTGTTGTCATTCCTGCCGTGGGACCAGTGGCTCTCGGCCAACCCAACTCCGCTGATGCTGCTCGGGATCGCCTTCCTGGCCGTGCTGATGCCGGTCCCGATCGCGCTCGATGTGCTGTTCGCCGCCTTGCTGCTCAAGCATGGGCGGTCACCCGCCTACGTCATGGTCTTCACCATCGGGCTCGGAGCGTACAGCCTGGTCCCGAGTATCTATCTGTGGCGTGAAGTGTCTCGAAAACTGGCCGTGATCCTGCTGCTGTTCTTCACGCTCGCCAGTTGGGGACTCGGACTGCTCTATTTGTGAGCAGCCAGCGAACTCGCCGCTTGAGCTGCAATCCACTGTCTCATCAATCACCTGCGGTAAAACACTAGGTGAATCCAGAGCGATTGAGGCTTCCGTTCGCCCCGGTTGGTCATCTTTGCTACTCTGAAGATGTCGCTCAGTGGGGGCGTGGTCTACAGGGACAGTGATGGGCAACTCAGTCAAACAGCAGGCACGAAAACGCAGACGCTGGATGGCGGTGACTCTGCTGTTCGTTTGCCTAGCGGGCTGTCCGACCAGTCCCTCACCGCCGCTGCCAGCGCCGACTCCCCCCAGCCCACCGGTCCAGTTTGTCGATCAAGCTGCCGCTTGGAATGTGGCGTTTCGATACGAGAACGGGGAGCAGGCAGGACTGTATTCCATCCTCGAAACGCTGGGCGGCGGGGTTGGACTGATCGACTACGACCGTGATGGGCGGCCCGACATTTGGTGCGTCGGAGGCGGAACATTCACTAGCACTTCGCAAGCACCAACAGGACTCGCCTCCGGGTTATTTCGTAATCGCGGTCCTCAATTCGAGAACGTCACAACGCACTCCGGCATCGCCGCCCCGAATCACTATCAACACGGAGTTACTGCCGCCGATTATGACCAAGACGGCTTCGTCGATGCTTTAGTGACGGGCTACGGAGGGCTTCAGCTGTGGCATAACCTGGGGGACGGGACGTTCGAGGATGTGACCGCCATGTCGGGGCTGAACGCCGACACTCAGTGGAGTTCGAGTGCCGCGTGGGGCGACTTTAACCAGGACGGTCATCTTGAGCTGTATGTCGCGCACTACGTGAACTGGTCAACGGAGAACGACCCGCCATGCTTCACACATGGCGATCTGCGCGAGGTCTGTTCGCCTCTCGTGTTTGATGCCGTGTCTGACAAGCTGTTCCAGTCCGACGGAGCGGGCCACTTTCGTGACCGATCCGCCGAGGTCGGACTCGCCGCAGGCGGCAAGGGGATGAGCGCGCTCGTCGCCGACCTCGATCTCGACGGCGATGTCGATGTCTACGTCGGCAACGATACCACCCCCAAGTTCCTTTATGAGAACACCCACGGACAGCTGCGAGAACGCGGTCTGATAAGCGGGGTGAGCCTCAGCAAGTTGGGGGCTGCGGAAGGGTCGATGGGGACCGACCTCGGAGACTTCGATCTCGACGGCTTGCCCGATCTGTGGGTGGCGAACTTCGAGGACGAGACGTTCGGCCTGTACAAGAATCTCGGTGGGCTGCAGTTCGAACATGTCAGCCACGAGACCGGTCTCGACCGCATCGGCCAGGCGTACGTCGGCTGGGGCGTGGTGTTTGGGGACTGGAACCTGGACGGTGATGAAGATGTGTTTGTCAGCAACGGTCACGTCGTCCGCCATGCCCACAAAGCCCCCGTGAAACAGCTTCCGGTACTGATGGAGAATCTCGCCGGGAAGCACTTCCAGAACATGGCCGAGGAGAGTGGAACATACTTCCGCACCGCACATCCGGGTCGAGGCGCAGCTGCGGGGGATCTCGATCTCGATGGGGATCTCGATCTGGTCGTCTCGCATGTGAACCAGCCGATCGCCGTCTTGGAAAATCAAGGCCCAGCCGTCAGTCGTTCACTAACCGTCGAGCTGACTGGAACGAAATCTCCTCGCTGGGCGATTGGGACCGTCGTGCAACTGATCACCACGCAAGCGACTCAAATCCGTCAGTGGCGCGGCGGTGGGAGTTTCGCCTCCACGAGTGATCCGCGACTGCTGTTCGGCATCCCGCCGGGGCAGTTTCCGGTCCGGCTAGAGATCAGCTGGCCCAGCGGGCTCCGCGAGACAATTCCGCTGGAGACCTCGACTCATCGCATTCAGATCGTCGAGGGGGAGCAGCACCCACCAGGTCGGCTGATGTAGTAGTGGTTTAGGATGGGACTGGCGAAGTTCGAGCTCTGGCTTAGTCGGTTAGCCCCAGTTGAGTCGCTTTGGACTCTAGCGAGGTGGTTCCGCAAAAGGAGGTTTTGCTACCGTGGGAGTTATCGAGACTAACATTCTGTGGCGATGACATACCTTTAGACGCCAAAACGAGCCCACCGGCGATCCTCGCTTGGAAATGAGAACTCAATGTCAACGATCGGACCGACGACTGAGAAGCTGTGGCGTCAGTATCTCGATGCCGAGAAGAATCGGGTGCGGCTCGTCATGTTGCCCGCACTTGAACGATTCATCGACGCGCTGCTCGGCGAAAGCAAACAGTCATCGCAGCAATGGGCTCTGGATTTCGCGGTTCAAGTATCGGACATGGGAACCGCGATCCCCTTACGCCATCCTCTTCTCGTGCGAGTACTGCTTCCGGCACTGACGGACGGGGTACTAAGCGGCACGCCCGGCTGCTTGCGATGGCTCGCCCGTCTCGGTCAGGGATATCCACCAGACATTCGGCTGCCCGAGCATCTGCAGACGCCAGTGGGCCTGCTCAGAGAAGCGATTCGCATCGATCCGACCGACCAGATAGCACGAGACCGATTGCTTCAAATCTGGGCAGAGTCTTTTGAGTATTCTCTGCACGAACTTCCGGCGGGAGTTCTGTACGGCTACAACGGAGCGACGATTCCAGAATGCGAGGAACTCCTCGTTATTCTTCAAGAGTTCCGTGACTGCGCGGCGGGATTCCAGCAGCCATCTCGATTCGCGGAGCTGATCGCGGACTGCGATCTGCACTTCAGAGGCTACCGGGAGTATCTGACACAGGAACGGCCTAGTGGCTCGTACAAGCAGTTTTGTGAAACTCGCGGGTTGCCCGGACATCGCACGGGATGTCTGGGTGACGCAGGAACATGAGGGGGCACGGGAAAAAACGATCCTTCACAACCTCACCGAATCACAAAGACAGTCGAGGACAAACTCATGACCACGGACACCCTGTACGCCAATACCGACTTCGATTTGAAATCGAGTTCGCCGTTCGACGCGCTGAGTCGTGAACTGAACCAGACATGTCGTGTGATGTACTACACGAAAGGCGAAGACGGGCGCTGGCATTCGGGCGTGGAAGCCAAGCACGGCGAATGTAGCTCAAAACGCAATGCCGCGATGGACATTCTCGCGATGATCCATGCGGTCAATGCACTCTCACCAATCGCCAGAGCTGAACTGGCAGCATGCTCTCTCCGCGAATTTAACATTGGCTTGGAATGCTGGGATACCTGGGGTTATGTGCATACTCTACCCGCCGATGTGGTGCGTGCCGTCTCTGATGTGGGCTGCTCGATTGCGGTGACGCTGTATCCGATGCGTAATCCCGACGGGACGCCGAAAGTATCGGATCACAACATCGACTGAATACTGACAACTGAATACTGACGACTATGGAAACAGTGTTGCCGCGCCCCCTCAACAGACTTGTTGCCGGGTCAGCGGCGAACTCGTAGACTGGGATCATTGATTACAGAGTGTTGTCCTCCTGCTGGGAGTCGAATCATGCCTTCCCCGTTTCCCGGAATGAACCCTTGGCTGGAACAAGACGCATTGTGGCATGACTTTCATCAGCGGATGTTGACAGCGATGAGCGATGCCATCGCCCAGGAGGTCGCCCCGCGTTACTACGTCGCGCTGGAAGAACACGTTTACATCCACGAGCCTCCGGAACCCGTCGCCCGGTTTCTGGGAAGGCCCGACCTCGCCATTGTGCGGACGAGTGGAACCAGTCCAGCTGCCTCCGCCGCCGTCATGGAGGCTCCAGTCTACACAGCCCTTCCCGAACCTCTCGATGTCGTGCGCGAGTCGTACATTGAGATTCGAGATACCGAGAATCAATACCTCGTCACGGTGCTGGAGTTGTTGAGTCCCTCGAATAAAAACGCAGGCTATGACCGGGATGCCTACATCGCCAAACGTCGGCAGTACCTGCTGAGCGACGTGAACTTCATCGAGATCGATCTCCTGCGCGGCGGACCGCGCATGCCGATTGAGGAGTTGACGCCGTGCGACTACTACGTGCTGGTGAAACGGGCGACCGAGCGGACCCGCGCGGGGGTCTGGCCGATTCGGTTGCGAGATGCCATCCCGCCGATCCCGATTCCGCTGCGGGCCCCCGATCCGGATGCGAGGCTCGATCTGCAAGCGGTGCTGCACTCCGTCTACGACCATGCCGCCTATCGACATCGCATCTACCGGGGCATGCCCAAGCCGAAGTTGCTCTCTGACGACGCTCAGTGGACGGAGGGGATGGTGAAAGAACACCTCGGGGTGTGATTGAATTCCGGGACCATACGCTCACCGCGGTGCATTCAGACTCTCGCGTAAGAAAGAGGGCAAACCACGAAACGCCGCCTGGTAGGTCGCCTCCAACGGCACGTTCACATAACGATCCGGATTCAGAAAGAGCGGCATGTCAATCAGCCCCGCTCCGACCGCGAGATGTTCAACATACGCCACCGGCTGGATGCCTGCGGTGAATGACGCCAGTGTCAGTGGTTGGTCTTGCGGAATGAGATATGGCTCATCATCGAAACATTCCCAAATTGCACCGTACATGCCGCGCGGATCGTGACGACCGGGAGGAAACAGGTCGATCAGCAGCACATGCACATCTTGCAGCAACGCGGCTTCGATTTTGTCTACAAACTCCGTCACATGCGACAATCGATCCTTGTTGGCGGGGGAGACAACCTCCAGTAAAGCGATGACTCGATGACCGCTGACATGTCGAATGGCGAGCGTTCGTCGCAGCGTTCGACTTGCCGTTGAAGCGGTCAACCGCAGCTGAGTCTTGGGAGGGGCATCTGCCACGGCCATCGCCAGGCCCCCTTCGTCATTGGGCGAGTGCGATGAATCCCCTGTGGGGCTATCCAACGGCGAGTGCAACGTCAGCACATCGGCAATTCGTCGCCCGGCATGCTGCTCCGGCAGTGCGTAATACCCCGGAGGCAGAAAGCCTCCATTCAGCGTTTCGCTGAGATGGGTAATCCAAGCGGTGTGGAACGCATGATAAGTTCCCGCATCGGCTCGAGTCCAGTCGTGAACGGGCATCGTCAGGACTCCGCTGGGAATGGTTCGGATGAGCACCCCACTCGGGCTCGTGCTACTCACCACAGTCTAACCAATATCCAGCTTCACCTACACCGGCTGCACAGCTCGTGGGAAGAAATCAGCACGAGTCACTCGCTCTGCAAACGAGTTGCGTATTGAGAGTTGCCCCCTGAAATCCAAGCCGCGCACACCACAGTCAGTCATCGTGTTTCTGCCCATTGCGGAACAGGACGCTGACCGATTCGTTGCGGTGGATGCGGCGGATGGCTTCGCCCAGTAACCGTAGGTCAGGCTGTGCCTGATCGATCAGGCACTAGTCTTTTTTCAGGGTCTCGATTTGCTGCTGGAGTTTGCGCAGTTCATCACGGGTCTCTCGGATCGTCTCGTCTCGCAGCCGGTCGGATACATTCTGGACTGCGGGTCGGAACCGCGAATAGTAGGACGCGAGGCCGACCCAGAAAACGATGGACGAGATGATGTGGAGGGCCCCCAGGGACACCGAAAACCAAGTCGCACCTTTTCCCAGGTCACCCGGATCGGCTGAACCAAAGACGCGACTGCCACAGACGAACGTCAATGCTAACGCCAGAACGAATGACACCACGACCACGCGGAGTGCGAGTTTTTCACGGTTCCGGGCCTGTTGCAACTTCAGTTCTAACTGCATGCGATGCTCCTGATATTGGGGTGAGTGGAGTGCCTGATCCTGTTCGATCAACTGGCTTCCGAAAGTTCGAGATGGCTGTGCATCAGTCATGGTCCAGCTCCTCGATCCGTTGACGCAACGCCTCTTTGGCGTAGTACAGACGCGACTTGACCGTCCCCGGTTTGCAGTCCAGGACTTCGGAGATCTCGTCGATCGACATGTCTTCCAGGAACCGCAGCACGAGGACTCGCCGCTGATCGACCGTGAGATCCTGCAAGGATCTGTGAACCAGTTCGGCGTTGTCAAAGACAGCCACCTCACGGGAGTCATCCTGCAAGTCGAGAACCTGCTCGTCGTTGACAACATCGAATACTCCCTGACGACGACGCAAGACCGTCATGACCTGGGCATGGGCAATCCGATAGAGCCACACGCGAAACGCCTGTGGGGATGTCAGTTTTCGGAGGGATCGATGCACATGCAGCCAGACCGACTGCACAACATCGCAAGCCTCCTCACCATCACTGAGCAGCCTCCGCACGAAATAGAGAAGCCGACGATCATAGAGATCGACGAGACGGCGAAACGCCACCCCGTCGCCCCGCTGGGCCAACGAGACCGTCAGTGCTTCCTCAGTTCTTTGCAGCCTCTCTTCGAGATCCGGCACGTTGCTCGATCTCCTTGTTGCAATTCGATCCCCATCGCCTTCGCTCGGCACTTCTGCGTGGGGGCGATCCTGAAATCACCGAACACATGAGAAGTCGCCTGGCGGACCTTGTGGGTTCACACAATCGGCGAAACTCGGGAATAATATTCTCAACCCGAAAGCCTGTACGGTTCGAGTGACAGACCACAAGCTGGTCGCGTGTTTCGGGAACGACCATCCGGCGGGCACCGGACGCTCGCCGGTCAGTCATCGTGCTTATGTCCGTTACGGAACAGGACGCTGACGGATTCGTTGCGGTGGATGCGGCGGATGGCTTCGCCGAGCATGGGGGCGATTGAGACTTGCCGCAGATTGGCGGGGACGGGGTCGAGCCTTAGTGGAAGCGAGTCGGTGACGACGATCTCGGTGACATCGACGCTGGCCAAGTTCTGGGCCGCGTTCCCACAGAAGACGCCGTGCGTCGCTCCGATATAGATCTGGCGGGCACCGAACTCCTTGGCGATGCGGGCGGCTCCGCAGATGGAACCGGCGGTGGAGATCATGTCGTCGAACAGGAAGGCGACCTTGCCGTGGATGTCGCCGCCGATGAGGTTGGCCTGGCGAGTTTCGGTGGCGCTGCTGCGGCGTTTGTCGATAATGGCCAGCGACCCGCCGAGGTTCTCGACATGCTGCATGGCCCGCTTAATACTCCCCTCGTCCGGGCTGATGATGACCGACTCTTCAGGCGGAATTTTGAGTGAGCGGAAGTAATCATCCAGAATCCGCGCGCCGTACAGGTGGTCCACCGGCAGGTCGAAGAACCCCTGAATCTGAGCGGCATGCAGGTCGACCGTCAGCACCCGGTCGGCCCCGGCTGTGGTGATGAGATTGGCCACGAGCTTGGCGGTGATCGGGACGCGGCCGCTGTCCTTGCGGTCCTGGCGGGCATAGCCGAAGTACGGCAGTACGACCGTAATGCGCTCGGCACTGGCCCGCTTGCACGTATCAATCAGTATCAGCAGCTCCATCAAATTCTGATTCACCGCCGGTCCCGTCGGCTGAATCAAAAAGACATCGCGACCTCGGACATTGTGATTTAGCTTGACGCTCGTCTCCCCGTCCGGGAAATCGGACAGCTCCACAGCTGCCAGCGGCACGGCCAGATACTCAGCGATCTCTTGGCTGAGTTGGGGGTGAGCGCGACCGCTGATCAGGGTGAGGTGGTCGTACATGGGGGAGTGCAGCAAAGAGGAAGGGGCTCCTTGCAGGGTATCGGTTAAGCGGGCGAAATCAAGGAGGAAGCGGTCAGCATTTAGCTATCAGCCGTCAGCTTTCAGCCAGCAAGAGAACCTGATCGTCGGAGAGCGTTACATTCCCACACTCACTCTCCGGCTGACTGCTGACTGCTGACAGCTGATAGCTCACAGCCTGGGGACGAGCGGCCCGGTGTCATTTCACCACCACTCGGCAGATGCGGAAGACCCGGAATGCTGCGACGAATCGATACAGACTCCGCATGAGTCAGCCCTTTCGTGGAGATATCACTTTGCCAGCCTTTCCTTCTTGATCTCACCGTCAAAGATGACGATCTCTAGGGCGTGGATTGCAGGGATGCGACGACGAGGTCATGGACAGCTCCTCACCAGCATCGTTCAGTTTCTTCCGCAACCTGACCCCACCGAATTCGAGCATCATGCAAAAAACCGTTCGCAAGCGAACTACTGGTTCTGTCCAAAACCCTCTCGAAACGTATCTGAAGGAGATCAACGAAACGCCGCTGCTCAACGCTGACATGGAGAAGACCCTCGCTCGCCGGATCGCCACGGGTGACTCGTCCGCCCGCGATCACATGGTGCGGGCGAACCTGCGTCTGGTCGTCAACATTGCCCGCGGCTACACCGGTAAGGGGCTGCCGTTGCAGGATCTGATCGAAGAGGGCAACCTTGGCCTGTTGCGGGCCGTCGAAGGGTTTGACCCCGAGCGAGACATCCGCTTCTCGACTTACGCCAGCTACTGGATCAAGCAGTCGATCAAGCGATCAATTATTAACTCGGGTAAGACGATTCGCATTCCCGCCTACATGGTGGAAGTGCTGACGAAATGGCGGCGGGCCAACGCCCAGCTGGCCGATCAACTCGGTCGAACCCCCAGCGTGGAGGAGGTCGCCAAGCATCTCGAATTGCCGGCTCGCAAGCTGAAGATCGTGAAGAAGGCGATCCAGCTCTACAACTCGACGCCGCAGTCCGAGGATCCCGATTCCAACTGGAACATGAGCGATATCGTCGCCGATGATCGCCATCCGGGGCCCGAGGACGAACTGCTGGAGTCGGACAACCTCAAGCATGTGAACCTCATGCTGGAGAAGATGGACCCCCGTGAGGCGACGATCCTCAAGATGCGGTTCGGTCTCGATGATGGTCAGCCGCGCACGCTGAAAGAGATCGGCGAGATTCTGGGTCTGACCCGGGAGCGCGTGCGGCAGATCGAGAGTGAAGCGCTGGAGCGTCTGAATAAGGGCCTGACCGGCGAGTGAGTGTTGTTTATGGACAAAGCCCAGTGGTTGTAACCACTGGGCTTTCGTCGAATCATTGAGCACTGAAAACTGACGACTGAATACTCTCTCATGAAATCCCTCTGCGTTTACTGCGGCTCCAGTTCAGGCAGCGACCCGGCCTATGCTGCTGCCGCCCGCGAACTTGGTCAACTGCTGGCCGCGCAGCAGATCGAGTTGATCTACGGTGGCGGGCGAGTCGGACTGATGGGGACACTGGCGGATGCCGTGCTAGACGCAGGCGGGCGGGTTCAGGGGGTGATCCCCCAGTCGCTCGCCGATCGGGAGGTCGCCCACCACGGCCTGACTCAACTGCATATCGTCGAGACCATGCACCAGCGCAAGGCCCTGATGGCCGAGTTGTCCGATGGCTTCCTGGCCTTGCCTGGGGGACTCGGGACGTTTGAAGAACTATTCGAGATTTGGACCTGGGCTCAGCTGGGGATGCACGGAAAGCCGATTGGCCTGCTGAATGTGGCTGGGTACTTTGATCTCTTAGAGGCTATCCGAAAAGCAGCGCTGACGTAACCCAAGGAAAAAGCTATGGTTGAGCCGTCATCGAGCAAAGGAGTGCGGCAGCATGGCGGATGGAA
>JAYTCW010000593.1:0-3017 GCA_043736295.1 Planctomycetota bacterium
CCACAATGACTCCCGTTTGAGGACATCATTGCCCGGGCGCAAATCCCGTGCCAAGTTTTCCGGGGGCGGTAAAGATTCTAAAGTAAGTGCCATTGGGCGTCAGCCCCCCTGCCCGGGCGACGTTTTCCGACGGCACAACAGTCAGTCAGGACTTGGTCCAGAATCACGTCCCGATTTCAACGAAGGAAATGAACACGAAGGTCGCCAAGGCAGCAAAGGAATTTCAATTCGCCCCCTTTGCTTACTAGGCGATCTTCGTGTTCAAAATCTAATCGGGAAGTTGTATCGGACCAGTTCCTAAGCGACAGTGCGTTGTCCGGCACGGCGGACTGACGTCCAGCCGCTCGCTGTCGATATTGGATGCGAGACGGTGACGTGGGAGCACTCCGCTTCGAAGACTTCGTGTCACAGCGAAACGCGATGGATGGTGAACATGCTTGACACCGGAGTGCATTACTGTTGTGATACACCTGCATTGAACTCGCCGGAGTTGAACTCGCCGGAGTTGAACTTGTCGTGAATTCTGGCGAGAACATGTTGATCCGCAGCTGCGACCGGGACGTATGCAGTGCAGTCGCGGTTTCCAGCAGGCACAATGACGATTCCCGCTCCATCCCCCACCTCTCAGAGGCACATGATGAGTACACCCCGTTGGTTGGCGTTCACATTCGCCATCGCGTTTGGATTCACAGTTCAAGCTGCGGACTCGCCGCTGAGCCAGATCTCAAATGAGGCGGATGTCGTCATTCGCATTCGAGCCTTCGACACCACGGTCCAAAACATCGCCGCCCTCGCGAATGCCGTTCAGCCGGGCGCTGGCGATATGGTGTCGCAGAACGCGACGCTGTTTGGCCCCATCGTGTCGAACCCGGCTTTGAGCGGTGTCGATCGTACCAAGGACTTTTACCTCGTGCTGTTCATGCGAGAAGAGGGCGAGCCGAAGGCTCTCTTTGCCATTCCGACCACCGATGGACCCGCCCTCCAAAAGGCCCTGCCCGAGAACTTCGAGTCACAGGTCCGCGAGGACTGGGTCTTCTACGCCGACAAAGATCACGGCGTGCCCCCAGCTGTCTCGGCTGCGGAATCGCTGGCAACGCTGATGGCCAAATCGGTCAGTGCGAACGAAGTCTTCGAGAAGTCCGATGTCGGGTTGCACATCAACGTGAGCCACATTGCCGATATCTACAACGCACAAATCCTGGAGGCCCGCTTGAAGTTCGAAGAGGGAATTCAGAAGGGCTTGAACACCCCCGGTGTGGAGAACGCCGAGAGTGTGGTCGAGATCCTGAAGCTCGGAGCGGACATGGCCTTCAAGCTGCTCGAAGACACTGAAACCTTCACCATCGGGGTAAATGCCTCGGAGTCGGGACTGGTGATCGAGGACTACATCGATTTCCAAGAGAGCAGCGACATCGCCGCCTTTCTGAAGAAGCAGCCGAAGTCGAAATTCACCGCGCTGACCAAGCTCGGGGCGGGTCTGCCGCTCTACATGGGCATCAGTGCCGAGTTTGCCGAACTCGCTCAGGCGACCGAGAAGTTCACCGCATTGCTCTACAAAGACGAGGCCGTCCGGCAGGGGATGAAGGACTACATCGGAGCGATGAAAACACTCCAGATCACCTCGGCAGTCATGTCATTCGATCTGGCCAGCGGGACGAAGGGGATGCTCCGCACGACGGGGGTCTTCGAGACAAAGAAGGCGGCCGAACTGTTGGCGACTGGTCGAAAGTTCGCCACTCTCTCGAAGTCGATCACCGTCGGCGAAATGACTCAGGAAACGACCTTAGTGCCAGACGCGGAGACTGTGGGCACTCACAAGATCGACCTGATGACGATCACCCAGAAGGTCGATCCGAACCAGCCGGGAGCTGCGACGCAGGCGATGATCACCGGCCTAATGTTCGGAGCGAAGGGCATGCAGACCCGCATGACAGCTCTGGCCGATGGATACTTGCAGGTGCAAGGCGGTGACAAAGACACGATGGGCGCTGCCATCAAGGCGTATGAGGCAAAGTCCAACTCGCTGACTGAAGCCCGTGCGGGAATGGCCGACGAGTCCCACCTGTTGATGCTGCTCGACTTGCCGGGTCTGGTGAGGAACGGCATGCTGGCCGCGACCACGATCAACATCCCCGGCTTCGCCATCCCGTTCCAGCGGGCCGCTGTGGAAGACCTGCAAATCAGCCCCAGCTACACTGCCGTCACAGCTGTCGGTGAGGAGCATGCTGTGCGGATTAAGACTAAAGTTCCGGTCGAGCAGTTTCAGGGCGTGCTGAAGCTGGTGGGCTTTGCGCAGAGTATTCACGGTCGGTAGTCACGAGTCGTGGCGGAGCCAGAGACGTAGGACGGGCACATTTGCCCGTCCTGCTTCATTGATGGGCGATGATTATTGGCATGCGTGATGCGAGTCGCGGAGCGGCATCGCCTACGGCAGTGAGCGGCACGGCGCTAGCCGCCGGTTCTGCTAACCGTTGTACGTCTGGAAATCATAGGTTTAGAGCGGTTTCCGCTCCGGTCTTTCCACTTTGAATCACCAGCCCGAAACCGCCTCCCCAGAGGACACCTCTTTGCCCCGAAGGGGCTGGACTCGATCGCCTAGGGCAAGGGACACGACGAAGTCGGGGACCGCCGCCCTGGGTCAAGAGGTAAACGACCGATCAAAGCCCTGAAAGGGCGATACCTTTCGGTGACTCGGGGTGTCGCCCTTTCAGGGCTGGGTGCGTGGGGTTGTGCTGGCGGACCCAGGGCTGCGCGGCACGACTGGCGTCGTTCTGCTCCGCCCTGAGCTATCGAGTGCAGCCCCTTCGGGGCGAAGAGCGGGCGGATGTTTCTGGCTGGGGATGTGTAAAGACCGAGCGTAGAACCGTGCTAGTGGATGTGAGTTCAGGGGAACCGGCGGCTAGCGCCGTGCCGCTCACCAAGCTTGTCCCTGCTGGCTTACTGATCTACTGTTCGCGGCATGCTCGCCTCCTTGCCGATTGATGATGTGCTGCCCGAGTTGTTGGCAGCCCTCAAGA